>CAZMRZ010000020.1:2569-31347 GCA_964568835.1 uncultured Woeseiaceae bacterium
ATCAGTCTCTGGATATCGTTAAATCGAGCTCGGGAAAGATGAATCTGGACGTCGCATTGTCCGTACTGCTGATTTTCGGTGCCGCCTGCTACTTATCGCTGGGTGTGCGGCTGGTTACCAGCAAACGAGAGGTCGGCAGCATGCCGATCGGCGTCCTGTTTGTTGTCGTCAGCATTTGGGTAATGGGTGGCGCGATTGAGTTGATGTCCAGCACCTTCGAGGTCTTTTCAATCGGGCGTACTGGCCATTTCATCGGTACCGCATTGGTGCCCATTGTTGCCTACGTCTACTTTCGCGAGTACACGGGTTCCGACACGCCGACGCGCACCCTGTTGCTTTTGCTGATCATTCCGACGGCGTCGATTTTTCTTGCAGCAACGAATAGCCTTCACGAGTTTATGTGGTTCCTGCCAATCGCGAACGAGGCCGGTGAGTTTCTGACGCGACCGGATCGATGGGGCCCCTGGTTCCTGTTCGTTCACCTGCCTTATAGCTACGCTGTAATTGGCGCTGCAATCATGACGCTGATTTTTCACCGTTCCGCTGTGACGCCCGCACAGCGCCGCGGCCTGTATATGATGGTCGCTGCCTGCGTTGCTCCGGTGACAGCGACGGCCGCTTATGATTTGGGTATCGGACCGAATACGATTTCCTATGTACCGATCGTATTTGCGGCCATGTTGCCGATCTATGCGTGGCTGATTATCGGCGAGCAAATAATCGAATTCACACCTTTGGCCTACGAAACCGTCTTCCAGAATATGCAGGACCCGGTTGTCGTTATCGACGACCAATGTCGAGTCATCGGCTTAAACCATACGGCCGAGAGCATGCTTTCGATTGAGGAGTCAGAGGCACTGCGAGAACCACTGGAAAACCTTTTTGGCGATGATTCGCCGGAGGTGTTTCAAGCGCTGGATTCTGGTGAGCCTCAGAAAATGATGACGTCTACCGGCCGTTTTCTGCACGTTCAGGTATCCAAGATCGCGACGAATAGCTCGTCGGCACGCGGTGGTAAGGTACTCATGTTCCGTGATGTGAGCGATGTGGAAAAGGCACAGTCGGAAGTCCGCAAGAGTGAAAAACTGATGCGTACTCTTATCGATCATTCGGTGAACGGAATCGTCCGCTTACGCTGGGAATCTGACGACGATGGCAACAAGTCTCTCAAGAGTATTTTCGCAAACGCCGCTGCGGGCCGATTTCTTGGCAAAAAGTCGAACGACCTCGTCGATAAGACTGGGCAGGATATTGTTTCTCTCGCAACCTGCGGTATGGATCCGGAGGCGGCGAATGCAGTTTTTGAGCAATTCGAACAATGCGCTAAGCAAGGTACCAGCCTGGATGCAGAGGTTCGGCATCGCCACAATGGCGCGAGTCGCTGGCTGCGAATGATCTGTGAGCCGGTGGGTGACGATCTTGCGGCGACTTTCGTCGACATAACCGACAGCAAAGCGAAAGAGCGCCAGATGGAGTCAATCGCGACGTCGGATCCGCTGACGGGTGTTCTTAACCGTCGTGGCTTTGAACGGGATGCGGCTCGACGATTGACCGACAGCGCCGATGATGCAACCGGGGCTTTGTTATTTATTGATCTCAACGACTTCAAGAAAATCAATGACCAATATGGTCATGAGATCGGGGATCAGCTGCTGACCATTGCATCTGAGCGTTTGCGAAAGAGTCTTCGATCCTGCGATATTATCGGTCGGCCCGGTGGCGATGAATTCGTCGCATTGGTACCCGATGTCGATGCCGAAGTCGCTGGCAAGTTGGCCACGCGTCTGACGGATGCGCTCGAAGACACTTACACTATCGGGCGTCAGACATTGCGCTGCGCTGCCAGTATCGGTCTCGCACTGTATCCCAAGAACGCCAAGACGCTGACCGGTCTGCTACGAGAGGCGGATCAGGCGATGTACCGGGCGAAGTCACGCTGCCGCGGCATTTCAGAAACCGGCGCCTGTGAACTGCTGGAAAAGGCGATCTAAAAAGGCTGCAGACAACACTGCAAAAATGGTCTAATTGGCGGCCGTTTTCGACAGGCCTCGCTTTGCAACCCGCCCAACTCAACGATGCACCTCAAAGTTCGTCTGTAATCCGCCTCGAGGGATTGCAGCGTCGTTACGTGATGGGCGTTGAATTCATCGACGCGCTGCGCTGCGTCGATCTCGAAGTCGCCGAAAACGAGTACCTCGCGATCATGGGGCAGTCCGGCTCTGGCAAGTCGACTCTGATGAATATCATTGGTTGTCTCGATCGACCAACCGCCGGCGAGTATTGGTTAAACGACGAGCGCGTTTCAAAAATGAATGACGTGCAACTGGCACGCGTTCGCAACCAGGCGATTGGGTTCGTCTTTCAGACCTTCAATCTCTTGCCGCGAATGACGGCTTTGGCCAACGTCGACGTGCCGCTAATCTACAGTGGGCTGAAACGAAAGGAGCGTACGGAACGAGCGAAAGCAGCGCTCGAAACAGTGGGTCTCGGCGATCGCATGTTGCACCGGCCGTCAGAAATGTCCGGCGGTCAACGGCAACGCGTCGCGATCGCACGAGCGCTGGTCACGAATCCGAGTATCCTGCTGGCTGACGAGCCGACTGGAAACCTGGACTCCAGTACCGGCGACGAGATCATGAGGCTGTTCGACAGCTTGCACGATCAGGGAAACACTTTGATTGTTGTCACTCACGAAAAACATGTCGCCGACCACGCGCGGCGAGTTGTCCGTTTAAGCGATGGCGACATCATCAGCGATTCAGAATCCAGAGAGCAGGAATGAGAAAATACGTTTTATTGACGGCGCTGTTGTTCGTCGCCGCTTGTGCCGAAGAGGAGGCGGCCGGTCCCGTGTACGATACGGCTGGCGTCGAACGGCGCACTATCGAGGTCGCAGTCAGCTCGGCCGGTATTGTTGAACCGCTGGCGACCGTTGAGGTGAAATCCAAGGCGTCAGGTGAGGTCCTGGATCTATTCGTAGCAACCGGTGACAAGGTTGAGGAAGGAGCACTGATGGTCGCGATCGATCCGCGCACGGTGCGCAATCGATTGGCCCAGTCGGACGCCGAGCTTAAGGCGGCCTTATCGAGAAGAGAGATAGCGCTGACGCAGAAGGCGCGAGTTGAGTTGCTGGTCAAAGCCGGCACTTTGACGCAGTCAGACCTCGAGCAGGCCATGCTTGATCTCGCGAACTCGGAAGCGCAAGTGGTCACCTCAAGGGTGAGCGTCGAGAACGCGAGAATCGCCGTCGACGATACCGACATTCGCGCGCCGATATCGGGCACCGTTATTTTTAAGCCGGTTGAAAAAGGACAGGTCATTACGTCGCCGACACAGGATTTTTCTGGCGGCACTATGTTGATGCAGATGGCCGACCTCAGCGCGGTGCAGATTCGGTCGTTGGTTGATGAGACAGACATCGGGAAGGTCAGGTCAGGCATGCCCGCGAGCGTCCTGGTCGCGGCCTATCCGAATCAACCGTTCCCGGGTGAGGTCATCAAGATTGAACCGCAGGCTGTGCTTGAGCAAAACGTCACGATGTTTGCGGTGTTGATATCCATTGAGAATCCAGACGGCCTGTTGATGCCCGGGATGAACGCCGAGGTCGAGATCTCAATCGCAAAAAGCGAGAACGCGATGACGATTCCCGTCATGGCGCTTCGCACGAGCCGTGATCTTGAGTCGACGGCTGGCATTCTCGGTCGCTCGGAAGATGATATCCGCAACGCGCTGGCGGCTGGCGACGGCGGAGGCGACAAGAAGGTAGCTGACCCGGATGCGGAACAAAAACTGATGCGGTCCGTTTTTCAGGATGCCGGAGGGTCTCAGGGTTCATCGAGTTCGCCGCCAAAAACGGACTATCGATTTGGCGGCGAGTTCTGGGTCGTTATCGATTCGGAGAAACAGGAGATTCGAAAAGTCACGACCGGTGTTACCGATCTGAGTCGTGTCGAGGTTGTAAGTGGCCTCGAAGAATCGGATCGCGTTCTGATATTGCCGAGCAGTCACCTGATTGAAACGCAACAGGACTTGCAGAACTTCATCAACCGCAGAGTCGGAGGCGTACCGGGCATTAGTCGATAAGTATGTTGATCACAGAGACAATTCGAATATCGCTGGCGTCCATTAGAGGCAATTTGTTTCGCGCCCTGCTGACGATGCTCGGCATCATCATTGGCGTTGGAGCTGTCATCACGATGGTCGCTTTGGGCACAGGCGCCCAACGAGCGATTGATGCGCAGATGGCTGCTTTGGGCGGCGACATCTTGTCGATTCAATCATCGTCGTGGTTCAGTCGCGGTGTCGCCAGAAATCAACAGACTCTGACGACGGACGATGCGATGGCTTTGGCTATCGATTCTGAGCATGTCTCGGACGTCGTTCCCGAGATCAACCAGCGATTCCAGGTCAAGTACGGCAACAAGAATCTCAATATCTCGACGCTTGGAACCACGCCAAATTACCCGTCTGTCCACGGCTTTGAAGTGGCGCATGGTGAGTTTTTCTCCGCAGCCGACGAAGCGTCGAGACGTCGGGTTGTTGTGCTGGGTTCCGAGATCCCGGGCATGCTCGATGCGGATGCGGCGACGCTGGTTGGTCAGAAGATACAGATTCGCTCTATTTCGTTCGACGTGGTCGGCGTACTTCAATCGAAGGGCGGAAGCGGCTGGCGTAACCCGGATGACGACATCTGGATTCCATTGTCTACGGCGCAATATCGCGTCACCGGGAATGAATTCGTACAGACGATTAGCGCCAAGGTCAGCGATTCGTCGACGGTGCCGATGGCGATGCTTGAGATCGAGCGAGTGTTGCGGCGCGAGCATGGGGTTCTGCCCGGCAAGGACAACGATTTCGCGATCATGAATCGCAAGCAGTTTGCAGAGTCCCGTCAGGAAGCAACGCAGGTATTTACCTACCTGCTGGCGGGTATCGCCGGGGTGAGCCTCGTCGTTGGCGGCATTGGTATCATGAATATCATGTTGGTAACGGTCACTGAAAGAACACGGGAAATCGGTGTTCGCAAAGCCCTGGGCGCGACCAAAGGCAATATCCTGCTGCAGTTTCTCGTGGAGTCGACGATTCTCTGTTTGTTGGGTGGATTGCTCGGATTGGCCCTTGGGGCCGGAGCGTCGGCCTTGCTGGCCAAGTATGCGGGCTGGCAAACGGTCGTAACGTCAGGTTCCGCTTTGACGGCATTTGGCTTCAGTGCGGCCGTCGGCATAATTTTCGGCATCTGGCCCGCAAAGCGTGCGGCTGCGCTTGATCCGATAGAAGCGCTAAGACACGAATAGCCAAAATATCGCCTTTGAAATAATCAGGGGCCTGTGGCGGTCCAATAGTCTAGTCATCTGGAGAGTATTAGTATGTCTTACCGTTCAATAGTGTCGATCGTGCTCGCCGCGATCCTGGCCATCAGTCTTGTTCGCAGTGTGACGAATCAAGCAGGCCATGCAGACGTTCCGATCGCTGATTCCGCAGACCAGGTCGAGCCGCTAGGCAAGGGAGAGCAGGCGCCGCGCTTTTTCGTCGAAACAGTCGAAGGTGACACGTTCGATTTCGATCCGCAGAAACTTGAGCGCCCGGTCGTGTTACTGACTTTTCGCGGTGGGTGGTGCCCGTTCTGCAATGTGTATCTCTCCGACATGCGACACGCGATTCCGAAGATTCGCGCCATGGATGTGGATGTTCTGTTCCTCAGCGGCGATCGCTCCGAGTTGTTGTTCGACAGTCTCAAACGGGACACGCAGCAAAATATTGCGGGACTTGATTACACGATTCTGTCCGATGCTGATGCACAGGCTTCGATTGCGCTTGGAATAGCCTTCAAGGCATCGCAACGAACAATTAACGGGCGCCAGGAGAAAAACCAGGACATTGCTGAGTCCTCGATGATCAAGCACGGTGTGTTGCCGGTTCCCGCGGTCTTTGCCATTGATGCCGACGGCATTATTCAATTCGCCTACACGAATGCGGACTACACAGTGCGACTGCCTGCCGATGAATTGATCGCGGTGGCTCGCGAGATTGCTGCTGCAGAATAAGGTCAGCTAGTGATAGTCTTCGTTCACTAAACTAAGGAGGCATCATGGGACTTAAGAACACAGCGGTGGAATACGGAACGCCGGCCAAGGTCTTGCATTGGCTGGTTGCGATCGGATTGTTTGCGTTGATCTATCTTGGTCTGGAACAGGCCGGAATGGAGCGTGGCGACGAGAAGAACCAGATTCGATTCATCCATGCGTCGATCGCAGCGATTACGCTAATACTGATGACTGTCCGAATCGTCTGGCGCTTCATGAACGAAGTTCCAGCACACCCTGATGGCATGCCAGGGTGGCAACGAATGATCTCCAGCGTTGTTCATTGGGGTCTGTATGTCGCGGTGTTCGTACAGCTGATCGTTGGCGCCGTTATGAACGGAACAGGTGGCAGAGGAATTCCCGTATTCGGTCTCTTCACGATCCCTGTCCCTGTCGCTGAGGACCATGATGCTCACGAGTGGTTGGAAGAAGTGCATGAGTTCGCGTGGAAACCCGTCGCGGCGTTGATTGTTCTTCATGTTTTGGGTGCACTCTATAACCACTTTATTGTTAAGAATGACGTGGTTCGCCGTATGACGGTCGGCCTGAAATAGTCGGTGAAGAAAACGCCGAGCTACGAGACGCAGGAGCTTCGGGAGTTCGCCGAAGTTCTGTGTGGCCGGCGGACTATCGAACTATTTCTTCAGACTGCGGTGCCGCAAAAGCTCGTTCTGGAGGCTATCGAAGCAGCGACGTGGGCACCGAATCATCATGTTACCGAACCCTGGCACTTCTACTCGATTGGTCCTGAGACCAAAGAGCGCTGCCTGGATTTGTGCAGAGAAATCGTTTCTGCGAAGAAAAGTGAGAAGGCGGGCGAATTCAAACGCGAGAGCTGGTCCGAAAAACCCGGCTGGCTCGTCGTGACCTGCCAGCGTTCAGAGAACGAGTTGCTGCAGCAGGAAGACTACGCGTCCTGTTGCGCTGCTGTGCAGAACCTGACGCTCTACCTCTGGAAGGCCGGTGTCGGCTGCAAATGGACGACCGGCGACATTACGCGGGACCCGCGCTTTTTCGAGATTGTCGGGATAGACGAAGCGAAAGCGTTCGTCGTTGGGCTCATCTGGTACGGCTACCCGAAACTAACGCCAAACCAGTCACGCAAAGACGTTGACGAAAAACTCACCACCACACCCTAGTCCCGCGCGAGCTCGTCGCGATGATGCACGACGGCTCTCGGGCAAATTATTGGTCGTAGTAGAAAAACGACTGTGGTCACGGTGCCCGTTATTGCCATGATAATAACAGCGTTGCGAACTGATCCATCGTAGATGAGCGCGGCGAGGATAGCGCCTGACGCGCCAATCACATTTTGCGACGTACCGATTATTGACGAGGCGACCCCGGCAATTTTCGGCATAGGATCGAGTGCCAGGACCGTGGCATTGGGCATCAATATCGCAATCGTGAACATATACAGGCAGACGCAAGACCAGACCCACCAAAAAGGAGGGGCATCCAGCCACGCGATGACAAGCAGCTGAGCACTGGATGTGAATATCAGGACAACGCCGAGTTTCAAAAGTTGCATGACATCGAAACGCGTCACGAGCCAACGGTTTGTTATTGAACCAATGAGAATCGACACGCCAGCACAAGCGAAAATGACGCCGTACTGGGTGATCGTAAAGCCATAAATCTCGACTGTTAATGCTGCAGAGATAGCGATAACAGACATGAAGCCGGCCGGCGGCAAGATGATGAGCAGCAATCCGAAAATGCTCTGGCGGTGTGAGAAGTATTCACGAAAACTGGAGGTCAGCTGGCGCAATGGATGTTCTGATGCGTTCGGAATGTGTGTCTCGACGAGGTTGCTTCGAATACCAAATAGCAATACAAATCCGCAAGCGGCGATAACAATGAACGGCGCGCGCCAGTTCCATTGCGACACGAGCAATGCACCGATACTGGGTGCGATAACCGGGGCGACGGTAAAGATCATCGTCATCAACGACATCAACCTGGCCGCATCCTTGCCGCTGGAAATATCTCGAACGATGGCCCGTGAAACGACAATCGCTGATGCAGCACCAATCCCCTGTACGAAGCGTGCGGCAAGCAGCACTTCCATATCGTCCGCGAACGCAGCAACACTGGCAGCGACGACAAAGAGTGACATGCCGGTGTAAATGGTGGGCAAACGACCGAAACGGTCCGAAGCAAGTCCGGAGGGAATTTGTCCCAGCGCCATGCCGAACATGAATATGCCGACGATCTGTTGTCCACGAGATAGCGTCGTGTTCAGCGCATCAACCATCGCGGGCACGGCTGGCAAGCTGAGGTCCACAGTCAACGCCGCGACGGCTGTTAAAAGGCCGAGCGTGATGATGAAACTGCGAGAGTGGGCAAGGTGTGCGTTCAAGGCGCGCTATTCTGCCCGCCTATCAGTAGTTGCGCCAGTTGCGGTGTGCCTGTCCAGTATGCGAGTTCGCGCGGATGGCTGATATCCCAGATTGCGATGTCCGCCCGTTTGCCAGGTTCCAGAGTGCCACGATCATCCTGAAGTCCGAGTGCCCGCGCGGCGTGTCGAGTCGCACCCGCCAGGCATTCTTCCGGCGTGAGCCTGAAAAGGCGGCAGGCCAGCATCATAGCGGTCCGCAAAGAACAGATCGGAGAAGTGCCCGGATTGCAGTCTGTCGCTACCGCAATAGGAACGCCGTTCGCGCGTAGCTCCTCAACAGGGGGTAGCTGAGTTTCTCCCAATGTCAGAAATGCGCCGGGCAGCAGAACCGCGACGGATCCGTGTTTGGCAAGGGCTTTGACACCTTTTTGTGAGGTGTACTCCAGGTGGTCGGCGGACAGAGCGTCGAAGTGGGCTGCGAGTTCCGCGCCACCGCCGTCGCTCAATTGGTCAGCGTGCAGCTTGACCGGTAGCCCGAGTTTCGCGGCCGCGCCAAATAGCGTCGCGATCTGCGGCGCCGTGAAGGCTATTGATTCGCAATACGCGTCAACCGCGTCGGCCAGCTTTCGTTCGGCAACCAGAGGTAGTAGTTCATTGCAGATCAACTCGATGTACGCGTCCGCGTTGCCGTCGTACTCCGGAGGCACCGTATGCGCAGCGAGCAGGGTGGTCCTAACCTCAACCGGCGACTCTTCGCCCAGGCGTCTTGCAACCTCAAGCATGCGAATCTCGCTGTCACAGTCGAGCCCATACCCGGACTTTATTTCTACCGTCGCAACACCTTCGTTGGCCAACGCGGTCACTCGAGGCAGTGCGGCCGCGAACAGTTCATCGGTCGAGGCTTCACGCGTTGCTCTCACCGTCGACAGGATGCCGCCGCCAGCCCGAGCGATTTCTTCGTAACTTGCGCCTTGTAGCCGTTTTTCGAATTCGGCAGAGCGGTCGCCACCAAAGACAATATGGGTATGGCAGTCGATCAGTGCGGGCGTAATCCAGCGACCCGCTACAGAGCGGGTTTCAGTGGCATCAAGATCGCTGGCTGCTGTCGAGTCTCCAATCCAGCCGATCCGGCCGTCGCGAATCGCCAGTGCCGTGCAGTTTTCAGCCACGCCATAGTCCGGCAGACCGCCCTGCATCGTGGCGATGCGAGCATCTGTCAGCAATAGATCCCAGTCAGCCATTCAATTTCCCAGCTTCAGCTCCTTAGCAGTTGCAACCGAAATTAGCATGGTCTAGCCTGTATATACAACTTACACGGGAATGGTATGACCACAGTATTTGCAAAGAAAGCACTACTCCCAACCGGATGGGCGGACAAGGTTCGGCTGGAGGTCGTAGACGGGCGAATTTCGGCGATTCAGACGGATGTTTCAGCGACGGCCGGAGATACTTTGGTGGGCTACGTCATTCCGGGCCTGTGTAATGCGCATAGTCACGCTTTTCAACGCGCGTTGGCCGGTCATACAGAGCAGCGCTCGCCAGCCGGGCACGACAATTTCTGGAGCTGGCGGGAGCGAATGTACGAGTTGGCCGGCAAAGTTGATGCTGAGCTTTTAACGGCGATTGCGAGACAGGTCTATTGCGAGATGCTGTCCAGTGGCTATACGTCCGTTGCCGAATTTCACTACCTGCATCGCGATCCCAGAAATCCGGAAGCGACCGACTCGATGTTTGCTGCTATTTCAACGGCGGCGGAAGAAAGCGGCATCCGATTAACCTACGTCCCCGTGCATTATGAGCGGGCCGGTTTCGACAATCCCGATCCGCTGCCACGCCAGCAAGGCTTCGCATTGTCGATCGACGACTTCATGGCACATTACGAAAGAACTCGCACCCAGAGTCAGGCTGCCGCAACTGTCGGTATTGGCGCGCACAGTTTACGGGCAGTTAGTAGCGAGTCTTTGCAAACAATTGCGGCCGCGGCCAACGATGCATTCGTACCAATGCATCTGCACATTGCCGAACAGCAACGCGAAGTTGACGAATGTGTGGCGGCTTACGGAGCGCGTCCTGTCCAGTGGTTGCTGGAAAATTTCGACGTGGCTCGAAACTGGTGCCTGATCCATGCAACCCACATGGATGCAGACGAACTGGCAGCACTGGCGTCGTCCGGTGCCGTCGTCGCTTTGTGCCCCAGTACCGAGGCAAATCTGGGCGACGGACTATTTCCTTTGCACGATTTTTTAACGCACGGTGGCCGTATCGCGATCGGTTCCGACAGTCATGTTTCGATCAATCCGTTCGAAGAGCTCCGATGGCTCGAATACGGCCAGCGACTGGTGACGCAAACTCGAAACATCGTGTCCCTGCGCGGCAGTCATGTCGGCAGTGAGTTGTTTTTACGGGCGCTTGAAGGCGGCGCTGCGGCGAGCGGGCAGGAAAATAACGGACTTGAGAAAGATGCGGCAGCCGATTTTGTGGTGCTTAGCGACGATGATCCGATGTTGGCGGGTCATGGTGACGATTCCCGACTGGACGCGTTGGTTTTCTCCGGTTATCCGTTGCCCGTCGAGCGTGTCATGGTCAATGGCGAGTGGTGCGTTGTCGATGCCATGCACGTAAAGCGTGACATGGCGCGTGAAGCCTATTCAAAAGCAATAGCGACTCTAGGCGCGGCCAAATGAGTGTGACGAAACCACGTTATCAGCAGCTCAAAGATTTTATTATCGAGCAAATTTCGAGCGGTGAGCTGCGTCCGTTGGATCGTGTGCCGTCCGAGAACGATCTCGTCGAATCGAAAAGCGTGTCACGAATGACGGCGAATCGGGCCTTGCGTGAGCTGAACGACGAAGGTTACGTCGAACGCATCGCAGGGCGGGGCACTTTCGTTTCGGACTTTCGCTCGCGTTCACATCTGCTCGAAGTGCAAAACATCGCCGACGAGATCGCGAGTCGCGGTCATGCACATTCAAGCGCTGTTCTTCGTCAGTCAAAGCAGCATGCGCGTGGGGAGATCGCCAAAGCGCTTCACGTCGAGCAGGGCACCGATGTATTTCACCTGTTGCTGGTCCACTCCGAGAACGACGTACCGATTCAGGTCGAAGACCGCTACGTTCTGGCAAGCTTCGCGCCAGATTGTCTTGAACAGGATTTCGAGGGAATCACACCAAGCGCCTATCTGACCGGCGTCGCGCCACTGCAAGAGGCTGAGCAGGCCGTCCGAGCCAGCATTCCGAATTCTGCGACACGTCAACAGCTCAATATGTCGAATGGCGAGGCCAGCCTGGTCGTCATACGTCGTACCTGGTCGGCTGGCCGACCGGTTACCTTTGCGCGACTGCACCACCCGGGCAGTCGCTACGAACTTATGGGCCATTACACGCCGCCCGGGACATCGAGATCGACCAAATCGGATGTCGTTCAACTGGAGAATTTGCGCCAATGAAAAGAGTCATAAAATCGCCAATCGGTACCGAGCTCTCGGCCAAGAGTTGGCTGACGGAGGCGCCACTTCGAATGCTGATGAATAACCTCGATCCCGAGGTTGCTGAACGACCGCAGGATCTGGTCGTCTATGGCGGCATCGGAAAAGCGGCGCGCAATTGGGAATGTTTTGACGCCATCGTCGAGTCCCTCAGGAATCTCGAGTCCGATGAGACTTTGCTGGTGCAGTCCGGAAAACCCGTCGGTGTGTTCCGCACCCATGCCGATGCGCCCCGCGTGTTGATCGCGAACTCCAATCTGGTGCCGGCATGGGCCAATTGGGATCACTTTCGCGAGCTCGATAAGAAAGGCCTGATGATGTACGGCCAGATGACGGCCGGATCGTGGATCTATATCGGCAGCCAGGGGATCGTGCAAGGTACCTATGAGACGTTCGTTGAAATGGGTCGCCAGCATTACGATGGCGATCTTGCCGGGCGATGGATACTGACGGCGGGACTGGGCGGTATGGGCGGCGCTCAGCCACTGGCGGCGACAATGGCCGGTGCTTCAATGCTGGCAATCGAGTGCCAGTCGGATCGCATCGATATGCGACTTGAAACGGGTTACCTCGATACTCGAGCAGAGACGTTGACGGATGCGATGGCAATCATCGAGCAGGCAGTAAGCGACAAGAAGGCGATCTCGGTCGGCCTGCTCGGAAATGCTGCCGAATTGCTGCCGGAGATGGTGGCGATGGGTATCAAACCAGATGCTGTCACAGACCAGACATCGGCACACGATCCGGCGAATGGTTATTTGCCCATCGGTTGGTCAGTCGACCAATGGTGCGAAAAACGCGAGAGTGACCCGGACGCCGTCGCCGCCGAGTCGGTCAAGTCTATGGCGATTCACGTTCAAGCCATGCTGGACTTCCAAAAGCAGGGGATACCAACCTTCGACTACGGCAACAACATTCGACAGGTTGCGTTTGATCAAGGTGTCACGAACGCATTCGATTTTCCAGGCTTCGTTCCAGCCTATGTTCGCCCGCTGTTTTGCCGCGGCGTTGGACCCTTCCGTTGGGTGGCCTTATCCGGCGACCCCGAGGACATCTACAAGACCGATGCGAAGGTTAAGGAGCTGATTCCCGACGACCAACATCTTCACAACTGGTTGGACTCCGCACGCGAGCGCATTCAATTTCAGGGACTGCCGGCACGAATCTGTTGGGTTGGATTGGGACAGCGCCACCGACTTGGGCTCGCTTTCAACGAAATGGTCCGCAATGGTGAGTTGAAAGCGCCGGTCGTTATCGGCCGCGACCATCTGGACAGCGGCTCTGTCGCGAGTCCGAATCGCGAAACCGAAAGCATGAAAGATGGCAGCGATGCCGTTTCGGACTGGCCGTTGCTCAATGCGCTGCTCAGTACGGCAGGCGGCGCGACCTGGGTGTCGCTCCATCATGGCGGCGGCGTCGGTATGGGCTACTCGCAGCACGCCGGCCTCGTGATCGTTTGCGACGGCACACCCGAAGCGGACAAGCGAATCGAAAGAGTATTGTGGAACGATCCTGCCAGCGGCGTTATGCGACATGCCGATGCGGGATATGACATCGCGATCGATTGCGCGCATGAGTTCGGACTCAAGCTCCCGATGATTGCCGATTCTGGAGGCTCGAAATGAATCTGACTATTGATAATCAGTTGGTCACGCTCGATGTATTGCGGTCGGCCTGGCAGGAGCCGCTGACGGTGTCGCTGGGGAATACCGCGAAACAGCGTATTGCTGAGGCCAACGAACTGATCGACGACGTCCTGGCCAGTGGTGAGCAGGTCTATGGCGTCAACACCGGTTTCGGTCAGTTGGCTCAGGTCCAGATTAGCAACGACGAATTGGCGCACCTGCAAACCAACCTGGTGCGATCGCACGCCGTTGGGGTCGGCGAAGACCTGGATGACGAAATCGTGCGCCTGATCATGCTCATGAAGGTCATTGCGCTGGCAGAGGGATTTTCGGGCGTACGCGTGAAGCTTGTCGAATTGCTGTGCGGGATGGTCAACCATAATATTTATCCAAGGATTCCGTCACGAGGATCTGTCGGTGCCTCCGGTGATCTGGCGCCGCTTGCCCATATGGCGGGCGCTCTGATCGGTGACGGCGAGGTGCGCGTCAACGGCAGTCTGCGATCAGCCAAGGATGCTCTCAAAGCGGCCGGACTCGAACCCATTCAGTTGGCGCCGAAAGAAGGGCTGGCGCTTTTGAACGGGACTCAGGTTTCGACGGCGCTCGCGTTGGCGGCCGTATTTCGTACCGAGAATCTGTTGGCGGCCGTGATGATGGCCGGCGCCATGTCCTCCGACGCGATCAAGGGCAGCGATACGCCGTTCGATAAACGCATTCAGAACGTGCGCGGACACGGTGGTCAGATTGCGGTCGCCGGAGTGCTGCGTGATCTCATGCAAGGCAGCGACATTCGTGCCTCTCACGAGGAATGCGGGCGAGTGCAAGACCCGTACTCTATCCGCTGTCAGCCTCAGGTTGTCGGCGCCTGTCTCGACGTGGTCCGTCATGTCTGCACGGTTCTTGAGACGGAAGCGAATGCGGTGACCGACAATCCGCTGGTATTCACGGATTCGAAGTCCGTGTTGTCGGGCGGAAATTTTCATGCGGAACCCGTCGCTCTGGCCGCAGACTACCTGGCTCTGGCGATCGCCGAAATCGGCGCCCTGTCGGAACGTCGCATTGCCCTGTTGATCGACTCGCACATGAGCGGCCTTCCCGCATTCCTCGTGAAAGACGGTGGTCTGGACAGTGGTTTCATGATGGCGCAGGTTACGGCCGCTGCGCTGGCCTCGGAAAACAAGTCGCACGCGCATCCTGCAAGCGTTGACAGTATTCCGACGTCCGCGAATCAGGAAGACCATGTCAGCATGGCGACGTTCGCCAGTCGACGTCTGCACACGATGATCGATAATGTTGCCGACATCATCGCGATCGAGCTCCTGGCTGCGGCGCAGGGCATTGAGTTTCACCGGCCCAAGAAGAGCTCATCGGTCATCGAGGAAGTCATCGAGGAGCTACGTGAATTGTCGCCGGCTTATGAGCACGATCGATCGTTGTCGTCAGACATTCGTCGCGTTGCCGCGATGCTTGATCACGGCGCCTATTGCAGACACGCGGCTTCCGTACTGCCCAGCTTGCGGTCATGAATGACGTTTTTGAGCAACGACGCGGTGACCTGCCGCTCTTGATCAGCGTGCCGCACGATGGCCGCGCTATCCCTGAAGGTATTCTCGTTGGCATGACGGACGCTGGACGAAATATCCCGGATACTGACTGGGATGTCGCGAGACTGTACGAGTTTGCTGCCGTCATGGGCGCGAACATGGTTGTCGCGAATTACTCTCGTTATGTTGTCGACCTCAACCGCCCGGCCGACGATGCGGCACTGTACGCCGGGCAGGTCGCTACTGGACTCTGTCCGTTAAAGACTTTTAGCGGCGACGCGATTTACCGCTCTGGTGACATCGATATCGTTGAAAAGGCAGACCGCATCGAAAAATACTGGCGGCCGTATCACGATCACATTCGCGACACCTTGGCCGCGATACGAGATGAGCATGGTTTTGCTCTGCTTTGGGACGCGCATTCAATACCCAGCGCTGTCCCTCGCCTGTTCGACGGCGAGTTGCCGGAATTGAACCTGGGTAGCAATGACACGCGAAGTTGCTCGGGCTCGATTGAAGCCGCGGTCACGGCTGTTGCGACGGCGAGCAGTCACAGTGCCGTCATCAACGGACGCTTCAAAGGCGGTTACATTACGCGCCACTACGGCGACCCCGAAAACAAGATTCACGCATTGCAACTCGAGATAGCACAACGGGCTTATATGACGGAGGAAACGCAGTCCTTCGACGCAGCCAAGGCAGATGTTCTACGTGATACCCTGCGAAAAATGTTGGCAAAATTCATGGATGCAGCGAAAGCATGAAAAAAAAGGGACTGCACGAGCTCTACACCGAGGACCCGGAGCTGGCCGATGATCTGATCTGGGGGCGAAAGGTCAGCAGCGTTAGTCGTCGTGGGTTCATGAAGGGCTCTGGTCTGGCGGCGATGGCGGCTGTTGTCGGGGCGAGCATTCCATTTGCGAGACACATGCCAGGCGGGCTGATTCCAGCCGCGCTCGCTCAAAGCGACGAAGTATTTACCCTGCCCGGGAAGTCCGGTCTGACGATTCTGAACGACCGTCCGATCAACGCGGAAACGCCAGCACACCTGCTCGATGATCCTGTGACGCCAGCGTCACGTCTTTTCGTTCGCAATAACGGAATTCCCCCCGCCACCTGGGATATCGATCCTCTCGAGTGGCAGATAACCATCGAAGGGGAGGCCTGCGAACGGCCCAAGGTGATGACGCTTGGCGAGATTCAGGCACGCTTCAAACATCACACTCTGCAATTGCAGATCGAATGCGGTGGCAACGGACGTTCTGAATTCAATCCGCCGGCGAAAGGCAATCAATGGAGCACCGGTGCAATCGGCTGTCCGGAATGGACGGGAGTGCGCCTGCGCGACATCCTCGAAGACTGTGGCATCACAGACGAGGCTGTATACGTGGCCTATGAGGCAGCGGACTCACATCTCTCGGGCGACCCAACCAAATTACCGATTTCTCGCGGTGTGCCAGTGCGAAAGGCAATGGAAAGTGAGTCGTTGATTGTCTGGGCTATGAATGGCGAGCCGTTGCCGGAACTGCATGGGTTTCCGGTACGCATGATTTGTTCGGGCTGGCCTGCCTCAGTCAGTGGCAAGTGGCTGACGCGCATTCTTGTGCGAGACCAGGTTCACGATGGAGCGAAAATGACGGGACAATCCTACCGAGTGCCGTGCAAGCCGGTGGCACCCGGCACGGCGATTGCCGATGAAGATATGTGCATCATTGAGTCGATGCCCGTGAAATCCCTGATTACGTATCCCAAGTCTGGCGTTGAAGTTTTCGTCGGCAAAAAACTGCAATTACGCGGCCATGCATGGGCCGGCGATTCGAAAGTGAACTCATTGTTTACGTCGATCGACTTCGGCGCGACGTGGCAAAAAGCCAGGCTCAAGAAGCCGGCCAATCGCCTGGCGTGGCAGCACTGGACCGCGAGCGTGGAGTTTCCCGAAGCGGGTTACTACGAAGTTTGGGCACGTGCAGAGGACGAAGAGGGACGATCGCAGCCGATGATTTTGCCGGGCTGGAATCCTCGCGGCTATCTTAACAATGCGTGCCATCGCGTAGCGGTAATGGCGACCGCGTGAGGGTTTTTCTGGTGCTTGTGATGTTGTTGCCGGCTTTGGCTGCGGCCGTCGATATTGACGAGTCCTCCGGACTGATCAAGA
Organism: uncultured Woeseiaceae bacterium; assembly: GCA_964568835.1. Classification (GTDB taxonomy): domain Bacteria; phylum Pseudomonadota; class Gammaproteobacteria; order Steroidobacterales; family Woeseiaceae; genus UBA1847. Next base: position 19,802 of record CAZMRZ010000020.1, read on the forward strand.
GTCCCGGTTGGGAGCAGGTACGCGCGCATTGCGGTGGTTGCCACTCGCATGCGCTCGTCACGGGTCAGCGCGCAGACCGGCAGACATGGCTCGACATCATTCGCTGGATGCAGGCGACCCAGAATCTATGGCAATTCCAGGCGGACACTGAGGCGGAGATCCTTGATTACCTTGCTGCAAATTATCCGCCACAGGACGATAGACGGCGTGCGCCAATTCCGCCAAGCTTGATGCCGCAAGCCACAGAGCCAGTTCAGTAGCCGTTCAGGTGCCGCAGTTTAATGTGCTGTTCCACAATGGGCTATCATAGCCCCCACTCGCGGTCCCAGCTTGGCAGGGCCTCTCGATTACAGGAATAGAATGATGAAAAAATACAGTAAACGGCTTCGCGCTAGTGTCATGCTAATTGCGGTTTTGCTAACGACGTCGGTATTGGCGGCATCCGGCGCCAAGATCGATCGAGAATCTGATAAAGCCCTGCAGGTCTTCAGAGAAGACATATCCGGTGCGGAAGTGTTTATCCAGCAAGCGGCGGGTTACCTCGTTTTTCCGAGAGTCATCAAGGTCGGTATTGGCTTGGGTGCCGAAACGGGCGAGGGTGTATTGCGCGTGGGTGGGCAGAGTGTCGCCTACTATCGAACAACATCAGGGTCGATTGGCCTGCAATTCGGCGCTCAAGCTAAATCAATTGTTATCGCATTCATGACCAAAGAATCGTTGCAGAAGTTTCGCAATTCCGATGGCTGGAAAGTCGGCGTTGACGGCTCAGTCGCACTCATTGATCTGGGCGGCGGCAAAACAATCGATTCTGACAATGTGCGCGACCCGGTCGTCGGATTTATTTTCGGTTCCAAGGGGCTGATGTACAACCTGACGCTCGAAGGATCGAAATTCTCGAAGCTCGATAAGTCCTGAGCAAGCGACCCCTATCGGATCGACTTAGCGAAGGAGCGCGAGCGCTTCCCGCTCGCTCGCACGGGCGATTTCGCGCCTGGTTTCGTAAGGTCTGGGATGTCCGGGGTGGCGGCCTCTACGCGTGCGGCTTCGCCCTGACATTCGCAGTGTTGGAGGCGGGCTCGTTCATCGAAGACTTCAAACAAATCCACTTGCTGTTCGACGGTGAGGTCATCGAGTTTATCTTGAGCTTCATCATCGATTCGTTTCAGAACACCGTTCAGGCATTCACGTGGCCAGTAACCATCGTGCAGATGGCAGAGCCATGGGGTGCTATCGGTCTCGGCGCGGCCTTCGTGCTGTTTCCTCGCTACGTGAAGAAGCATGTTGAGGCCTGGATGTTTTCTGATATTGAAAAGCAGCCGGTTGAAGAGCCGCAAGAAAAATAGATGACGCGCTTGTCGTTCAGGAAGGCTCTACAATCTTTCCCTGTTGCTCAGCCCGAGCGGCAAATCCTTCTTGCCAGCTGGAGCGATGCGATGCCGGTGTTATCCGGACCGCCGTCACTTTGTACTCGGGACAACTTGTGGCCCAATCGCTGTATTCGGTCGTTACAACATTGGCACCCGTTTCGGGGTTGTGGAACGTCGTATAGACGACGCCCGGTTTCACGCGCGTCGTAATCGTCGCCCGCAGAGTAATGTCACCTTTGCGGCTTGCGAGCGACACCAGTTCGCCATCTCTGACTCCCGTGGCTTCCGCATCGGATGGGTGAACCTCCAAAACGTCTTCGCTATGCCAAACATTGTTCTCGGTACGACGCGTTTGTGCGCCAACGTTGTACTGGGACAGGATTCGACCAGTGGTGAGCAACAGCGGGAATTTGCGATTGGTCTTTTCTTCGGTTGGTACGTAATCGGTCTCGACGAACAGCCCCTTGCCGCGGACGAATTGTTCGATATGCATTATCGGCGTGCCTTCGGGCGCCGCTTCGTTACACGGCCACTGCACACTGCCGATATCGTCGAGCAACTTGAAGCTGACGTTCTTGAATGTTGGTGTGAGTTCGGCGATTTCGTCCATGATCTGGGCTGACGTCTGGTAGTCCATGTTGTAGCCCATCGCCTGCGCGAGGTCCTGGGTGATCTGCCACTCGTCCTTACCCTGTTGCGCAGGCATCACCGGTCGAACCCGGTTGATACGGCGCTCCGCGTTGGTGAACGTGCCGTCCTTTTCGAGGAACGATGTGCCGGGCAAGAATACGTGTGCAAATTTTGCTGTTTCATTGAGGAACAAGTCCTGAACAACAATGCACTCCATGTTGCTCAGTGCGGCCTCGACATGGTGTGTGTCCGGATCGGACTGTGCGAGATCCTCGCCCTGGATATACATGCCCATGAATTCGCCGGCGCAAGCGGCGTCGAACATATTGGGAATTCGGAAGCCGGGTTCCGGGTCGAGTGTAACGCCCCAGTGCTTTTCGAATTGTGAGCGGACTTCGTCGCCGGAAACATGGCGGTAGCCCGGCAGCTCGTGCGGAAATGAGCCCATGTCACAAGAACCCTGCACGTTGTTCTGGCCGCGGAGTGGGTTTACGCCAACCCCCGAACGACCGATGTTGCCAGTAGCCATTGCCAGATTGGCCATGCCCATGACCATTGTCGAGCCCTGGCTATGCTCGGTAACACCCAGCCCATAGTAAATCGCGCCGTTGTTCGCGGATCCAAACAAACGCGCAGCGCCGCGAAGTGTTTCCGGATCAACACCGGCGATTTTTCCAACTTCCTCTGGCGAGTTTTCCGGTCTGAGGATCATGGTCTTCCAGGCCTCGAAAGATTCCATGTCGCATCGCTCGCGGACATAGTCCTCATCAACCAGACCTTCGCTAACGATGACGTGGGCAAGGCAATTAACGACCGGAACATTGGTGCCGGGCGACAATGCGATGTGATGCTCGGCCGAAATATGTGCGGAGCGCACGAGACCGATCTCGCGAGGATCGACAACGATTAGCTTCGCCCCCTCGCGCAGTCGCCGTTTCATCTGCGAGGCGAAGACCGGATGCGCTTCTGTCGGGTTTGCGCCGATGACAAGCATTACGTCGGTGTCCATCACGCTGTCGAAGGGCTGCGTGCCGGCAGAGGTGCCAAGCGTGGTTTTTAAACCGTAGCCGGTAGGCGAGTGGCATACGCGTGCGCACGTATCGACGTTGTTGTTCTCGAAGGCCGCGCGAATCATTTTCTGCACGACATACACTTCTTCATTCGTGCAGCGTGACGATGTGATGCCGCCGATCGACTTGCGTCCGTATTTGGCCTGAATTTCCTTGAAGCGTTTCGCTGAGTATTGAATAGCCTCTTCCCAACTGACTTCGCGCCACGGGTCATCCGTGTTGTCGCGAATCATGGGGTTCATGATGCGGTCTTTATGCGACGCGTATCCCCAGGCGAAACGACCTTTGACGCAGGAGTGACCGTGATTCGCCTCACCGTCCTTATACGGCGTCATGCGAACGACTTGATCGCCTTTCATCTCAGCCTGGAATGAACAACCAACGCCGCAATAGGCGCAGGTAGTGACAACACTGTGGTCCGGCAGGCCCTCATCGACGATGCTCTTTTCCATCAATGTCGCGGTGGGACAGGCTTGCACGCACGCGCCGCAGGAAACGCATTCGGAATCAAAAAAGCCCTCATCAATTCCGGCGGAAACCTTGGATTCGAAACCGCGGCCCTGAATCGTCAGCGCGAAAGTCCCTTGAACCTCGTCGCAAGCGCGCACGCATCGTGAACAAACGATGCACTTGCTGGCGTCGAATTGAAAATAGGGATTACTGGCGTCCACGCCGCCATCCAGATGGTTTTCGCCGTCAAAACCGTAGCGAACATCGCGCAGGCCGACGGCGCCGGCCATGTCCTGCAATTCGCAATCGCCATTAGCGGAACACGTGAGACAGTCCAGCGGGTGGTCTGAGATATAGAGCTCCATGACATTGCGACGGAGCTTCGAGAGTTCGTTTGTTTGTGTGCGAATCTTCATGCCTGCCTCGACCGGAGTCGTGCAGGACGCGGGATAGCCTTTGCGACCTTCGACCTCAACCAGGCACATACGACAGGAGCCGAACGGCTTGAGACTGTCTGTGGCGCAAAGTTTAGGAATGTCGACGCCGGATTCGCGAGCGGCTCGCAAGATGCTGCTGCCAGCGTTGACGGTTGCCGGCATGCCGTCGATCTCGACCTGCACGGTATCGGTGCTGGGCGAGGCAGGTGTTCCCAGGTCAGTCTGGCGGACTTTGTTCATAGGCTAATTCTCATTCGAAGACACGAAGTCTTCTGCGAAGTATTTTAGAACACTTCTAACCGGATAGGGCGTCATGCCGCCCATTGCACATAAGGAGGCGCCCTCCATGGTGTCGCACAAGTCGACCAGCAGGTCGTAATTCTCGTCTTTATTGTCCCCTGAGATCATCTTGTCGATCACCTCGACGCCACGTGTGGAGCCGATTCGACAAGGCGTGCATTTGCCGCAAGACTCAATCGCGCAGAACTCCATCGCGAATCGGGCCAGCTGCGCCATATCCGCTGTATCGTCAAAGACGACGATCCCACCGTGTCCGATCATTGCGCCGATCTCGATGAAGGCCTCGTAGTCCATGGGTGTGTCCAGCTGCTCGGCGGGCAAATACGCGCCGAGTGGGCCGCCCACCTGCACGGCTTTGACAGGCCGGCCGCTGGCCGTACCGCCACCCCAGTCTTCAATGAGTTCACGCAGCGTGACTCCGAAAGACTTTTCGACCAGCCCGCCGCGCTTGATGTTTCCAGCGAGCTGAAAAGCGAGTGTGCCTTTGGAACGATCAACGCCCATGCCGGCGTATTTCTCGCCGCCGAGGTTGACGATATTTCCGACCGACGCCAACGTGACGACGTTGTTTACGACGGTGGGTTTACCGAACAGTCCTTCGTGCGCAGGCAAGGGCGGTTTGTAGCGCACGATGCCCCTTTTGCCTTCGAGGCTTTCGAGCATTGCCGTTTCTTCTCCGCACACATAAGAACCGGCGCCGAGGTGCAATTCGATATCGAAGTCGAAGCCACTGTCTTTGATGTTGTCGCCGAGCCATCCCGCGTCACGAGCTGTTGCGATCGCCCGTGACAAGATGGAATGCGTCAGCGGGTACTCGGAGCGAAGATAGATATAACCCTTGCTCGCGCCAACGGCGAAACCGGCGATCGCCATGCTTTCAATGAGTCCGAGCGGATCGCCCTCCATCAGCAGGCGATCGGAGAACGTACCGCTGTCACCTTCGTCCGCGTTACAGGCGATGTATTTCTGCTCGCCGGGCGCATCCGCAACGGTGCGCCATTTGATGCCGGTTGGAAAGCCAGCGCCGCCGCGGCCGCGCAGGCCTGATGCCATGACGGCCTCAAGCACTGATTCGGAGCCCTCCGCGAAAGCTTTTGTCAGTGCCTTGAAGCCCTGATGCAATTCAAAGTCTTCAAGGGAAAGGGGGTTGGTCAGTCCGCAGCGCCAAAAAGTCCAACGGTCCTGATTGATCAGGTACGGAATTTCCATGATAGGTCCGAGACGTCGTTCGTGTTCACCGCCGTCGAGCAGTCCGGACTCGAACATGCTGGCAACGTCATCAGAGGAGACATTTCCGTATGCGATTCGAGCACCGTCAACGTCAACTTCAAGTAATGGCTCCAGCCAGGTCGCCCCCCAGGAACCGTTGCGAATGAGCTCGACATCGGTGCCGGTTTTTTTCGCGACCCGGGCGACTTCCAACGCAACTTCGTCCGCACCGACCGAGACTGCGGCGGTTTCGCGTGGCACGTAGATTTTTGTCCTGGCCATTACTCGTCTCCCCGCATGTCGTCGAGTAGGGCATTGAAGCGCGCTGGATTGACTCGGCCGTGCGTCTTGCCGTTGATCATCACTGCCGGCGAGCAGGCGCAGTTGCCGAGGCAATACACCGGTTCAAGCGTGATGTCGTTTTCGGTGTCGTGAAAACTCATCGCCAGCGTTTTCTTCGCATGATCCGTCAGTTCGCGGCTGCCCATCGCCTGACAGGCTTCTGCCTGGCAAATCTTGACGATGTGCTTGCCGGGCCGTTCGGTTCTGAAGTCGTGGTAATACTCAACGACGCCATGTACGTCGGCGCGCGAAAGATTGAGCTCGTGAGCCAATTGGCGAATCGTATCGGGTGATACCCAGCCGAAGCGGCTAACAATCGTCTGTAGAATCTGCACGAGCATTTCAGGCTTTGCATCGTATTGCGCGACGATTTCGCTTGTCGTTTTCTCGTCGATACTTCTTTCGTCAATCTTGGCCATCAGGTAATCCGATCCGCGGCGGAGTAAACATTGAATGTGTCGCCTCGCAGAAATCCGACCAGCGAGACATTAAATTCTTTCGCCAATTGTACGGCGAGACTTGACGGCGCGCTTACCGCTGCCAGCAATGGAAAACCGGCGACCAACGTCTTCTGCATGAGTTCGAAGCTGGCTCGCCCGGAGACAATCAGGCCGAATTCATTCGCGGGAAGAAGGCCCTGTGTGAGCAAGCTGCCAACAACCTTATCGACTGCATTGTGACGCCCAACATCCTCGTGCACCACCAGAATTTCACCTTGTGAATCAAACGCGGCAGCAGCATGCAGGCCGCCTGTTTGCTCGAAAGTTTGTTGCCGGGCACGCAGAGTTTCGGGCATCGCGATCAATACGCTTCTTTCGAACTGGCCGTTGGCGACTGGCAGCGGTTCCTGGCCCGTCACTCGCAGCGCCTCCAGCGAGGACTTGCCACAAACTCCGCAACTCGACGTCGTATAGAAATGGCGTTGCAAGCGGCCAATATCGACGACGACGTCCGGGGTCAGATCCACGCGAATTATATTGTGATTTCCGGTATCGGGTGCTGCAGTCCCACAGTGTTCAACGCTGGTGATTTCATCGGCGCTGGAAATGATCGATTCCGAATACAAGAAACCGACAGCCAGCTCCGCGTCAGATCCCGGCGTTCTCATGGTGATGGAAAGACTGGTCGCCGTGTGGCCGTCCGGCGTTGCGTACCCGAGGCGGATTTCAAGCGGCTCTTCGACGGCAACATAATCCTCGACGGCATCGTGCGATTTTGCGGAATCGACACTCATTTTATCGACCGTAATTGCGAAGCTGCTGTGGCTCATTTGGCGTTCGAATTGGATGGGTGGTCCCGAAGTATATCCCACCGGCGGGGGCTACAGGCCGCAATGAGAATCGTTCTTAAAACCGCCCCAACTCCCTGCGCCGATCCTGTTGTGCTGGCGTTCATAAAACTTGGTTAGAATGCGCGTCGAACACTGCATCGTTAAGGAGATTCCCTTGAGTACAATTCCACGTCGTAAATTTATTCAACTGTCAGCTGTAGCGGCTGCCGGTTACTTGGTACAACCCGCTCGCGAAGCACGAGCAGACGATTTGCCGCATGTATCGGAAGCTGATCCGATGGCGATGGCGATGAAATATACGAACGATGCGTCGAGTGTCGACGCGGGTTCGCGAACGAATCCTGCAGCCGATCAAAACTGCGCGAACTGCGCTTTGGTTCAGGGTGCGGACGGTGAGGCATGGCGTCCTTGTCAGATATTCCCGGGCAAGGCCGTTGCGGCAGCCGGATGGTGTTCTGTCTGGGCACCGAAAGCCTGACGACAGACTGCATAATGGATACTTAAGCGCCGGCCTTTGTGCCGGCGTTTTTGCGTGTACAATATGCGGCTGCAAGCACCACTAATTCGCATACTGCGCGGAGAAAACCCTTGTTTGAATCACTACAGGCCGCTTCTGCCGATGCCATCCTCGGACTGATCGTGGAGCACAGCAACGACACTCGCGCGGAGAAAATTGATCTGGGTGTCGGGGTTTATCGAACGACGGAAGGCGAGACGCCGGTACTCGACGTCGTGAAGCGGGCTGAGAAGATTCTTCTCGATACGCAGGACAGCAAATCCTACATCGGCACCGCGGGAGCCGCAGACTTTAACTCGGCCATGCAGGCGCTGATTTTCGGTGAGTCTGCCGACGACGATCGACTGGTGACCCTTCAAACACCGGGTGGCTCCGGATCTTTGCGTGTAGCGGCGGGCATGATCATGCGCGCGTCACCGGACACGTCGATTTGGGCGAGCGAACCCACATGGGCTAACCATGTGCCGTTACTGACCAGTGCCGGTGTAAGTCTGAAGCCTTATCCCTATTACGATACAAAGAATCACGTTATCAAGATCGACGATATGCTGGCGGCGCTTCGTGAAGTACCAGCAGGGGACATCGTGCTGTTGCACGCGTGTTGTCACAATCCGTCCGGCCTCGACCCTTCAACGGAGGAGTGGCAGGCGATTGCCGACGTCATAGTTGAGCGCGAGCTCGTGCCATTTATCGACATGGCCTACCAGGGATTTGCGGAAGGGCTGGAGCCTGATGCATACGCCGTGCGCCTTTTAGCGGGCCGCGTACCGGAAATGATTGTTTCGGCTTCCTGCTCGAAGAATTTCGGCCTGTATCGAGACCGTGTCGGTACCTTGTCTTTTCTCGCGGCAGATACGGCGTCTCGCGACATCGTGAACAGTCAGGTCAATAGCCTCGTTCGCACAATCTACTCGATGCCGCCGGATCACGGCGCAGCCGTCGTCAGTCTAATTCTGCACGACGACGAATTGCGAAGTGCCTGGATTGTCGAACTGACTGAAATGCGGGAACGGCTCCGCGAAATGCGGGTCCTGTTAAACGACGCGCTGGTCGAGAAAGCGCCGAACCACGACTTTTCGCACCTCGTGCGTGCGACCGGCATGTTCTGTTTTCTCGGAATCACGGCCGAGCAGATTGCACGTCTGAAGAAAGACTTTGGCGTCTATATGGTGAATTCCAGTCGAATCAACGTAGCGGGCATCACGCCGCAGAACGTTGCTTATCTCGCTGATTCGATCGCAGCCACGCTGCAAAACCAATAATCAGCGGCACTTGATCACTGAACACGCGCCCAGATAATCCGGCTCTTGCGGCCGATGTTGAGTCGTCGCGCCGTTCCGGCATTTAGCTCCAATACAAAATTGACGGGTTCGATCGAGCTCTGCGAGTCCAGCGACAAAGGTTGCGTGTTGTGAATGACCGACGACACCGTTCCATCGGCTCGGGCAAAAACCATGTCCAGTGACATATACGTGTTTTTCATCCACATGGAGTGAGGTTCCGTCTCTTCGTAGACGAACAACATGCCCGTGTTTTGCGGCATCTTACGAACGAACATGAGTCCCTGGCGTTGCTGTTCGAAAACGATCGCAAGATAGACGTCGAATTCATGGCGCAAGCCGTCATCGGATTCAATAATTATGGTGTCGCGTTTGAAGTTGTCGTCGAGGCTCGGGACGCCGGCCGATACTGACTGGGCAGGTGCTTTGCAAGCCGCGAAACAGAGCAAGGCCATGGTCAGAATCGAGGCATCAGTCAAAGTGCGTGACATTAATTCTTCCAGTTCACGATCGTCGAAAAGAACAGTTCGGGTATCGTAACAGCCGCGTCGCCGTTCAATTCTCCCAATGGCGCGATACAAAACAACGTTCCAGCGACAGTATAGCTACCGTCCGCTTCGGTAAGCGCCGTTTGAGCGTTAATCTCCGTCCAGCAGGATTCGAGCCCGGGCGTACTGAAGAATCGTCCGCTGCCTTCAACTGTCGCGGTCACGTTGCTGGGAATCTCAATGCCCGTAGCACCTGCCACGAAGGTCGGCATCGCGACAATGATCGCGAGGTGTTCATCGCCGACGTCGCCAGCAAAGCGCAAGCGTATGCCTTCGCCATTTGGCCTTGGCATGCTCTCGCAGACCATATCAGCTGCCGTCCAGCTGATTGCGGTCTCAATGCCACCGATCAATGAACCCCGCAGGGCTCCGTTTTCACCGCAGCTGAGCTTCTCAGACACCGTTTTGGCGACAGGCGTGGGTGACAGCTCGGCGTCCACCGTCGGTTCACAGGCGCCGAGCGGTGCCAGCAACAACAGGCCGAGAGCGGGGATTTTCTGCGCAGAAAAACGCTTTTTTGGAAATTGATGCAATGGAATGGCTTATCGGTGGTCGGAATTGGGGCCAATACTACTCAAAACGGCGAATAATTTGAGAAAAAATGATGCGACTGGTTGGTCTTCCCATGCATCCTCTCTAGAATGGCACGCCGCCGCATACAACGGAGTAATTAATGAGCGTTGCAGAACAATTCCAAAAACTCGAGGCGCACGCCAGCGGGTTGATTATTGGTCAGGCACATCTGATCAATCGTATGTTGATAGCACTGCTGTGTGACGGGCATCTGCTCGTCGAGGGCGCGCCGGGCCTGGCCAAGACGCGCGCGATCAAGGTCCTCGCGGAAAGCATTGAGGGCGAATTTCATCGCCTGCAGTTCACGCCGGATTTATTGCCGGCCGACCTGACGGGCACCGATATCTATCGGCCGCAGGAAGGGACGTTCGAGTTTCGCAAGGGTCCACTGTTTCATAACCTGATTCTGGCGGACGAGATCAACCGCGCGCCAGCCAAGGTTCAGTCTGCATTGCTCGAGGCGATGGAAGAAAGACAGATATCCGTCGGCGACCAAAGCTATCCGCTCGATGACCTGTTTATGGTCATGGCCACGCAAAACCCGATTGAGCAGGAAGGCACTTATCCGCTCCCGGAGGCGCAGCTGGATCGATTCCTCTTACATGTCGAGGTTGGTTATCCAACGATTGAGGACGAACGACGTATTTTGGTGCTGAATCGAAACGAAGCGAAACAGGCTGAACGCGATATGTTCCGACCGCCTGAACTTCTGGCGATGTCGTCCGTAATGGAAGCACGGCAGGATATTCTCAATCTGCACCTTGCCAGCGAATTAGAGGAATACATTGTCAACGTCGTGGTCGCGACACGTAACCCGGGTGCTGTGAATGCAGATCTCGAGGGCCAGGTTCTGTACGGGGCCAGCCCGCGCGCGAGCATGGGTATCGACCGTGCAGCGCGTGCGCATGCCTGGCTTGCCGGACGAGATTTTGTCGGCCCCGAAGATATTCAGGCCGTTGCACCGGACGTGCTGCGTCACCGCCTGGTGCTGAGTTTTGAAGCGGAGGCAGATGGCGTGGATTCGAATACCATTATCGCCGGTATTCTGGATGGCGTCGGAGTGCCCTAGTGACCCGTTTGGAGCATATTCATGAAGGCGCCTCGCCAATAAGCGTCAGCCAAGCCGGGTTGATCCGTCTCAACGGACCGGCCAGAGCTATCGCTCTCGATGTCCTGCGCGTGAACTCTTTGCAAACGGGAGCCTATGTTTCGCACTTCCGGGGCCGCGGCATGGAGTTTGATGAATCGCGACCCTACCAACCCGGCGATGACCCGCGCAGTATCGACTGGCGCGTCACGGCGCGCAGCACGACCGCCTATACCAAGCTGTTTCGCGAAGAGCGTGAGAGGCCAGTACTCGTCTGCGTCGACCTGCGATCAAACATGCATTTCGCGACACGGGGTTGCTTCAAGTCCGTCAACGCGAGTCGCGCGGCCGCGCTTTTGTCCTGGGCAGCCCACCATCGTGGCGACAGGCTCGGCGGCCTGATTTTTGGCGACACGACACATCGCGAATTGAAACCAAGGCTCGG
>CAZMRZ010000020.1:31447-36196 GCA_964568835.1 uncultured Woeseiaceae bacterium
ATGGGTCCGGACCAGCTTCCATTGCGCGACCTGCATTTGCCCGAGCCGATCAGCTGGTGGCCGCTTGCACCGGGCTGGTGGCTCGTTATTGCACTCGTGCTGTTCGCACTTGGCTGGTTGTTATCGCAAGCGTGGCGAAAATACCAGTTTCATGCGCCTCGTCGTTATGCGATTCGCGAGCTGGCAACGCTGGAGTCCGAATACTTCGAGCATCGCAATCCGGTAACGCTGGGGCAGCAGCTCTCCGAATTATTGCGCCGCGCGATGATGGCTTACGCGCCGCGACACGAAGTCGCCGGGCTGACGGGCGAGGCGTGGCTCGAGTGGCTTGATAAGGATTTACCGGTTCCCTATTTTCATACCGAAGGTGGCAAGAGTCTCTTGCAGCTGCCGTATCGGGACCCGCAAGGAAATTTCAATGATGTTGATATCAATGCGTTGCTGGCCGCTGTAAAGAACCGTCTCGACACACCCGTTGGGAGCATCCGCTGATGTGGTCGCTCGACTGGCCATGGGCTCTGTTGGCGCTGCCGTTGCCGCTGATCATTCGCTACCTGTTGCCGGAGGCGAAGGGCATGTCCGAGGCCGGACTTCGAGTGCCAAGCATTGACAGTTTTTCGACCTTGGTCGACCGCTCAGACAGGGAACAGCTCCTCAACTGGCGATTCTGGGTTTCCGTGCTCGCCTGGATACTCCTGGTCGTTGCCGCGTCACGGCCCGAGCGGATTGGCGACGAGCTGGATGTTCCTGTCGCGGGTCGTAATCTCATGCTTGCCGTTGATTTGTCGGGCAGCATGGATCAGAAAGATTTCGAGTTGGCCGGTCGACGTGTTGATCGACTGACAGCAACGAAAGCTGTCGCGTCTGACTTTATTGAGCGCCGGGAAGGCGATCGAATCGGTCTTATCCTGTTTGGCGAGCGCGCGTACCTCCAGGTACCGCTTACGCTCGACAGAGAGACCGTCAATATCCTGTTGCTCGAAGCGTTCATTGGCCTTGCGGGTGAAAAAACCGCGATTGGTGATGCGATAACACTCGCGGTTCGACGTGTTTATGAACAGGAAAAGGACGAGGGCGATCAGGTTCTCGTGTTGCTGACGGACGGCGCCAATACGGCGGGCGAAGTCGAACCGCTCAAGGCGGCCGAGCTCGCACAGCAGGTCGGTCTGCGCATATACACGATCGGTATCGGTGCTGAAAAACTTGAGGTGGCATCGTTGATCGGTGGTCGACGCAACATCAATCCGTCGGCCGATCTTGACGAAGATACATTGACGAAAATCGCCGGGCTCACCGGTGGTCGATACTTCCGAGCGACAGACACGGCAAGCCTGCAGGATATTTACAAACTCGTGGACGAACTTGAGCCCGTCGAGGAACCGGAGTCGGGTTTTCGACCGGTGAAGTCGTATTTCTTTTATCCACTGGGAGCGGCGATCGGACTGGTCACCCTGCTCAGCCTGATAAGTCTGCTGCAGAGAATCGCACTACGCCGATCGAGCGAGGTGCAGATCAGTGCTGGCTGAATTCCATTGCTTACGCCCTGAGTGGCTGTTGGGTATTCCGGCACTCGTCGCGCTGGCTGTGCTGCTTGCGCGCGGCAAGCTGGGCGCGGGTAACTGGGAAGCCGTCATCGATCCTGAGCTCATGCCCTACGTTTTATCGCGTGATCCGGGTCGTGGCACTGATTATCGCTGGTTGCTGATGGTTCTCGGCGGCGTCATTGCGCTGATTGCTATGGCCGGACCAGCCTGGGAGCGTATCGAACAACCCGTCTATCGCTCGGAACAAGCGATAGTCGTGGCACTCGATTTGTCGCGATCGATGGACGCACAGGACGTCGCACCCAGTCGACTGCGTCGCGCCAAGCTCAAAATCCTCGACATGCTTGAACGTCGTGAAAGCGGTCAGACGGCCCTGGTGGTTTATTCTGCGAATGCTTTCACAGTCACACCACTGACCACCGACACTGACACGATCGCTGCGCTCGTCAATAGTCTCGGCACCGATATCATGCCGAGCCGAGGTAGCTTCCCTGAAATCGCGATCGCCAAAGGCAGGCAGCTGCTGGACCAGGCGAATGCCGGATTCGGCGAAGTGCTGTTGGTAACGGACGGCGGTTCGTCTCCTGCGGCCGATAAAGCGGCGCGCGAACTCAAATCGGCCGGATATACGCTGTCCATACTGGGTGTTGGCACGATTGAAGGTGCGCCGATTCCGCGTGTTACGGGCGGCTTCGTCACCGATAACCGCGGCAAGATCGCGGTGCCCAGGCTGGAAGAACGAGGATTGCGCGATCTTGCCGGATTAGGCGGTGGCCGCTACGCACGAATAACAGCCGACAATGGCGATCTCGACGTACTGCTGTCCGGCGAAGTGTCGGGCGTCGGTGTGGCACAGGGTGATGATGCGTTGATGACGGACCAGTGGCGAGAGGAGGGCCCGTGGCTGTTATTGCTTTTGTTGCCGTTGGCGGCGTTAGCATTTCGGCGGGGCTGGGTACTCGTGTTGATCATTTTCATCGTGCCGCTGCCGCAACCGGCGTACGCAGCAACCTGGAACGATCTTTGGCTAAACAAAGATCAGCAGGCGCAAAAGGAACTTGAGGCTGGCAATGCGAGCGCAGCGGCGGCGCTGTTCGAGAACCCGGATTGGCAGGCGGTTGCCGATTACCGCGTGGGTGATTACGCGGGTAGCGCGACAGTATTTGCCGAGCATAATGACACGCGAAATCTCTACAACCTCGCCAATGCGATGGCCTTTCAGGGCGAACTGGATTCCGCGATAGATACGTACGAGCAGGTGCTCGAAATTGAACCGGATCATGAAGACGCGGCTTACAACCTGGAACTCGTGAAGAGCCTTAAGGACCAACAGGAGCAGGAACAGGAAAGCGAGGGCGACCAGCAATCGGAAGAAAATCCCGGCGGCGAGGGCGAACAATCAGACTCCGAAAGCCAGGAAGGCGAAGAAGGTGAGGAAAGCGAGGGCGAGTCTGATAGTGAGTCACAGGAAAGCGACTCGTCCGAGCGCGGCGAAGAAGAAATGACCGAGGAAGACATGAAGGCGTTGCAGGAAGCGCTGCAGCGCGCCGCTGAAGAAGCGGAGTCGGGCGAAGAGCCGCAACAAATGTCTGAGGCCGAGCTCGCCGAGCTCAGGCAGCAGCAGGAACAGGAGCAGGCGATGGAACAGTGGTTGCGCCGCATACCGGATGATCCCGGTGGCTTGTTGCGTCGCAAGTTCCGCCATCAATACCAACGTTCCGGAAAGGATCAGGACGGCAACAGTGTGTGGCCAGACAACGAGGTACAACCGTGGTAATGCTTAATCGCAATGTCATCCGCAACACGCTCTTGGGTTTGTGCGGCGTATTTGTCCTTCTTTCGAATGCAGAGGCCGCTGTAACGGCGCGAGTCGACCGTCCGTCAGTCGACCTCAACGAGTCGTTCATGCTCGAAGTCATGGTGGACTCGAATATCGACATGGAGCCGGATCTGTCGGTGCTCGACCAGGATTTTTATCGCGGCCAGCTGAGCCAGCTAAGCAACACGTCGATCATCAATGGCCAGATTCGCCGCAGCCGAACCTGGACGATAGCGTTGATGGCCAAGTCGACGGGTAAACAGGAAATCCCCGCAATTAAGGTGGGCAACGACGAGAGTCGGCCGATCAGCATCACCATCAACGAACCCACCAATGCACCACCGGGCGAAGCCGACGTTTTCATTACGAGCGAAGTCGATCAGACCGACGCCTATGTGCAATCGCAGATTCTTTACCGCTTCAAGGTTTACCGGGCGGTAGCAACGCGTCAGGAAGGACGACGCGATCCCGTCATTACGGGTGCCGAGGTATTGATCGAGCGAGCAGGCGATGAGCGCAGCTATGAGGCGATCCTGAATGGCCGGGCGTACAACGTTATCGAACGTGTCCTCGCCATTTATCCCCAATCCAGTGGGGAAATCAGCATTTCGCCGGCGCGCTTCGAAGCGCGCGTATTACGCGATGGACGGATCACCGGTCGAAAGGTTTTTGAGTCACGGGGGCATACGGTCAACGTATTGCCAATGCCAGCTCCGCCCGCTGATTTTCCGAATGCCGCCTGGTTGCCGGCACACGATGTTCAACTCAGTGACGAGTGGTCGCGGGAACCCAATGAGGTGGTGGCCGGCGAGCCCGTTACACGAAAGGTCACTATCAGCGCGCTAGGCCAGATCGAGACGCAAATTCCCGCTCTGGATCCGCCAGAGATCGACGGCATGAATGTCTATGCGGACAAACCCGATCTCAGTCGTTTGTTTGAGGCCGAAGGCATTCGTGGAGTACGCAGAGATCAGTACGCGATGATCGGAACTCGCGGCGGTGCGATGGAAATTCCGGAGCTCGAGGTTCTCTGGTGGGATATTGAGGTCGGTGAATGGCGTGTCGCCAGGCTTCCCGCAAGAACGATCAATATCGACGCACCCGAAGCACCGACGGCTTCCGTGCCGCTCGAGGAGCCAGCACTCGAAGCAGAAGTAGCCGAAGAGACGGAAGCGCAGGCCGCCGTTTCCGATAACTTCTGGAAGCTGATCAGCCAGCTGCTTGCAGGTGTCTGGTTGTTGACGGTTGCTGTCTGGTGGTGGTCGTCTCGCGATTCAAAACGAGAAGCCAGAGATCCCGAACCGCAACCGGTCTACAAGCAACAAGCAAAATTTATTAAGGCGGCGAGAAAAGCGGCAACGGCTGGCGATAAGGTTGGTGTTCGCT
>CAZMRZ010000021.1:0-17066 GCA_964568835.1 uncultured Woeseiaceae bacterium
ACTACGCACTCGCCTTCCACATTAACTCTCTGGACGTGGCTGGCAAAGTCAATATAACCGAAGGCAGTCCATGGGCCGGTGCGGACACTGTCGATATTATTATTCACGGTATTGGTGCTCACGGTGCGGACGCCTATGCCGGCAAAGACCCGATTGTGCTTGGGAGCCAGATCGTACTCGCGCTGCAGACGTTGGTATCTCGTGAGCTGTCACCGCGGGTTCCGGGCGTTGTCACGGTCGGGTCATTCCACTCAGGGACAAAGCACAACATCATATCGGACCGGGCTCATCTGCAACTGACCGTCCGCAATACGAGCGCGGAGACGCGAACGCTTTTACTCGATGGCATCAAACGAATTGCCGAGAACATGGGGCGTGTTGCCGGTCTTCCCGAGGACAAATTGCCCGAGGTGATCGTTTCGAACGAGAGCGTGCCTCCGACCATCAACAACCGCGGCTTAGCGCTTCGGCTGAAAGCCGCCTGGAATAGCGGAATGGGCGAAGAACGCGTGGTATTCAATCCAGCCAAGGGAATGGGCGCGGAAGACTTCCCGTTTTTCACAACTGACCCGGCCATCACATCCGTCTATTGGCAAGTGGGTGGAACGGCTCAGGAAGACTTTGATCGGCAAGCGGCCGGCGAATATTCCGTTCCAAGCCACCACTCACCGATCTTCAAAGTACTTCCGGAACCCTCAGTGACGGCAGGCGTGGAATCCACCGTAATCGCCTTGATGGAACTGATGTCCGAATAGTAGGAGCGCGTCTCACGCGCGAAGCATAGCGGCGGCCGTCAGGCCGCAAAACTTTCACCGATAGCGGCCGCTCAACGATAGGGATATGAGGGGCTGCTTACGGCCAGAAGCGGACATGAGAAAACCCCGCCACGAGGGCGGGGTCAGATAGGCAATCGGCTATTCTATAGCTGGTTGTTAACCGCCAAAAAAAGACGCTCCAATTGACACGCTCAAACGGCAAACAACAAATCTAGCCACCGCAACATTTTCAATACAAGAAATCATCCATCCCAGTTGTTGACGAGATCACCACAATAGTGTCTGCCTTGGTAGATCCGTCGATGCTCTCTAGAGCCAACTGAAGCACTTGTTGGTCCCCGGCGTTTGTGAATACAAACAAGATCTGTTTAGTCCAACGGTCTGCAGCCGAAACATTTGCGGTGCTCGCCAAAATATCGTTCAGCTTGTTTTCTAGCAGGGAAGTGGCCTCGGCAACGGTGTATTGTACCGACGACGGGAATGAGAAGGCCCTCGTTACAGATACTCCGATCAGCACTCCATCAATCATTACGGAAAAGTCAGTCTGCTTACCGGCGGGGTCTGTGTAAACTATCTCGGCTGTTGTCTTCAGGAGTGAGGCACTCTCGCTCCTCGCCAGAATCTCGTACGCGAACACTTCCGAATTGAGGGCCGAACCGCCATTGCCACTTGCATTGAGGATCTCCTGTGCTCCCGGTGACAGGCCGGCCGGATCCGATGGTAGGAATGGCAAGTCAAACTGGACTGGCTTCAAGACTTGGTGAAACGACGAATCCGACAGCTCCGTGTCTAGAAGGTCGTTACCGGTGATGGCTCCAAAAGCGAAGTCTACTGACGC
Organism: uncultured Woeseiaceae bacterium; assembly: GCA_964568835.1. Classification (GTDB taxonomy): domain Bacteria; phylum Pseudomonadota; class Gammaproteobacteria; order Steroidobacterales; family Woeseiaceae; genus UBA1847. Next base: position 1,615 of record CAZMRZ010000021.1, read on the forward strand.
CAAGCAAATACCCGGAGCGTCGAAAACTTGTGTTTCGATAACGCACACTAGGCCCGGGGCACAACGCTCGAGAAGAGATGGAAGAACACTACCACCGCAGAATCCTCCTTCTTGCTGGAAAGCAACGCACTCTCGCTCCAGACTGATACCTGTTTCTCGACACCAGCTGATATTCGGACAGTCGGAATCGATGGCGCAAGCTCCAAACTGACAAGCCAGCGTGGACGGGGGAGAAAACCCTGTCAGCTGATAGATCTGACACAGCTCTTGCGTGAGGTCTGGCCCATCTTGTCCAGGTGGCCCTTGTTCACCATGAAGCCCCTGCTCACCTTGTGGCCCTGATGGCCCCATTAGTCCCATCGGTCCCGAGTCACCTTGCGGCCCCGGCGCTCCGTCAGCACCAGCTGCTCCATCAGCACCCGGTGCGCCATTTTCCCCATCAGCCCCGGATAGCCCGTCTACACCATCAGCCCCCGATTCACCTTGTGGACCCTGCCCACCGAGCGATACGCCATCAAAATCGTCGAATCGGACTGTACCACCGCCTGTTGTTGCCACTAATTGGTAACTGCCAGGACCGATAATATCTGGCAACTCAGCTACAACCTCATCGTCAGCTTGACTGATAACGACAAGGTTAAATCCACCAAGCGATAACTCAATCTCGCCGCCGTTATTGAGATTCACACCTCTGACAATTAAGTGCTCGTGATCACCGGTTACTTGATCGTGGGCTTCGGCTACTTGTGTGAAAGCTTCGGTTATTTCTAGCGGTTGAACTGCGAATGTGGTCGCACCCCACAGAACAAATGTCGCACCCAATAAGGTAGCTATGGCCTTGCGAATGAACATGATCGTCTCCCTACTGCTGAATTATCGGCAGCCCGGCGATCTTGGGTCCTTCGGGGAGCAATCCATGGCTTCTCGGAGGAAGCGAGGACCCGTAGCTTTGCGCCCCTGACTTTGGTCAGGTTTGCCTTTGTCGGATGTGACTACGGTTTATGCGGGAATGACCGATTCCGGTCAATTCTGGCATGTACTTACAACTACATAATGCTCTGCTGGAAACGTGCGCTTTGGGTCAGTAGCAGCCTCTCAGACTACAGCACTCAAACGGCTGCTTTCGGGTGCACACCAGCCGCTCGCTATCGAATTTTCAGCGTAGTTTCATCCAGAAATAGGCGTACTGGAGGGCACCGGTGTAGGCGCGGGCAGTGAGGTCAGCACCCGATGCATGCCCTCCCTCGGTGTTCTCGTAGTAATAGACCTTGTGTCCCATGTCCGTCATTTTGGCCACTGCCTTGCGAGCGTGTGCGGGATGGACGCGGTCATCGCGGGTGTTGGTCCAGAAGAACACCTCGGGATAATCTGCGTTCTCCACGAGGTTTTGATACGGCGACCAAAGTTTCATGAACTCCCAATCCTCGGTGTCAGGATTGCCGTACTCAGCCATCCAACTCGCTCCAGCCAGCAGTTTGTTGTAGCGCTTCATGTCGAAGAGCGGTACCGCGCTGACGACCGCATTGAAGAGCTCCGGTCGCTGCACGAAGCAGCCCCCAACAAGCAACCCTCCCTGTGAACCGCCAACAATGCCGAGATGCTCTGGGGAAGTTATCCTGCGCTCGATCAGGTCCTCGGCGACAGCAATTAGATCATCAAAATTGTTCTGATGCTTCTCCTTGACCGCTGCCTGATGCCACTTGGGTCCGAACTCGCCACCGCCGCGGATGTTGGCAACCACGTAGCTGCCGCCGCGGGCCACCCAAGCCTTGCCGGTGGAGCCACTGTACCGGGGAAGTCGCGATATTTCGAAACCACCATAGGCGGAGATTATGGTTGGGTTCGCGCCGTCGGCGTCGAAGCCCTTGGGGGTGAGCAGGAAATACGGGATCCTGGTGCCGTCCTTCGATATCGCGTGGTACTGCACTACCTCTATGCCGTCGGTATCGAACCAGGCCGGTGATGATTTCAGCTGTTCCGGTTTACCATCACTGCGCACAACATACAGGCTCCCTGGTGTAACGAAGTCAGTGTATGTAAAAAAGAAATCGTCAGTCGTTTTGCTGGTGCTGTTGATGTTGACGGCGCCGATTCCGGGAAGCTCGATCTCTTCTTTGGTCCAACCTTCACTGCTCGGCTTGAGGCGGTAGAGGCGACCGCGAACATTGTCGAGCGTCGTGTAGAGCAAATAGTCTCGTGTTGAATGGACATTATCGAGTGCTATCCGTTCTTCCGGCTCAAAGAGCACTTCGAAGCGGCGGGAACCGGCGAGGAACTCGTCGAGTTCGACGGCCAGCAGGGTGTCTGCCGGATAGGTGCTACCACCTGCCTCCCATTTAGAACGAAGGGAAACAAGCATCCAATCTTTGAAGAACCCACGCATTTCCGCATCGTCCGGCAGGTCGAGCCTGACCAAGCGGCCGCCGAGCATCAGGTAGTCGGTGCCTCGGAAGAACTCGGGAACTACGCTGACCATATCGTAACGCCCTTCAGGCGTGTGACTAGAGTGCGCGAAAGTATAGACATCGTCTATCGAGCTCTCGAAGACGGTTTCGGCCTCTTCGAGTCGTGTGCCCCGCTTCCATTCTTTGGCAAAGCGCGGGTAGCCCGATTTGGTGAGGGACGACTCACCGAAGTCGGTACCGGCCCACAACGTGTCTTGGTCCTTCCAATTCAGAAAGCTCTTCGCCTCAGCAAGCGCGAAACCATCTTGGACGAACTCCTTCACAACCGTGTCGAATTCTCTCTGAACCGCGGCGTCCGCCCCACCGCGCGATAGTTCGATCATGCAGTGGCGGTGTTCTGGCTCGAGACAGTCCGCACCTTTCCAGACCCAGTTTTCGCCATCAGAATCGGCCAAGGCATCGATGTCGAGCACGATCTCCCAGGACGGTTCGCCTTTCGCGAACTCCGACAGGGAAGTCCGGCGCCAGATGCCGCGCACGTGCTCGGAGTCTCTCCAGAAATTGTAGATCCGGTCGCCGCGGATTACCGGAGTTGGGATGCGATCCTGCGAGTTGTATATTTCAAGGAGTTCCGTGTGGATCTCGCTGAACTCGGGAACGTCCTCCAGCGACGCCGTGTCTGCGTCCGAGCGTTCCTTTGCCCATGTGAGCGCTTTCTCGTTTTCTACCTCCTCCATCCAGAGGTAGGGATCGTCGTCACCCGCGGCGCAAACGGTCGAGGTGACAAATGTCGCGAAACAAGCGATTACCAGTTTGAAGGGCATCCGCGGTCTCCTTCCTACGTATTGGGAATATTGAAGCTACCTGATCGACGGCCTCTGGATTGGTCTTATTTCATCCGTGCGATTTCGATATGCTCAAACGTCGATCCTATTCGTCGTCGTCAACCTCAAATTCTTTGAGATCATCTCCGCCAGCACTCTTTAAGAGAATCTCAACCTTCTGCTCGGCTTCTTTCAAGGCCGTCTGGCATCCACGAGTCAATTTGATGCCTTCCTCGAATTTCTTCATTGCTGTTTCGAGTGGCAAGTCGCCCGACTCGAGCTCTTCCACCAATTCTTCCAGATCGGCGAGAGATTTTTCGAGGTTAATTTTTTTTGCTGCAGCCATTTTCCGGTCCTGAGTTCCACAGTTGACAGTACAATAATCGCACACTAGAGTTATTGCTTCTTAGAATCGTTCTAATAAGAATCATTCTCACTCGAGAGGACCTGAAATGTCACTAAAAGACAGCAAGACAGAACAGAATCTTAAAGATGCCTTTGCAGGCGAGTCGCAGGCAAATCGTCGTTATCTCTACTTCGCAGCGAAGGCCGACGTTGAAGGCTACAACGACGTTGCCGCCGTTTTCCGTTCGACCGCTGAGGGCGAAACCGGACACGCGCATGGCCATCTGGAATACCTGGAAGAGACCGGCGACCCGGCAACAGGATTACCGATTGGGCCGACCGCAGCGAATCTGGCTGCAGCCGTTGCTGGCGAAACCCACGAGTACACCGATATGTACCCGGGCATGGCAAAGACGGCACGCGACGAGGACTTTGACGAGATCGCGGATTGGTTTGAGACGCTGGCCAAGGCCGAGCGTTCACACGCAAACCGTTTCCAGAAAGCACTCGACACGCTCGACGACTAAAGACCGAAGAATAGTCGCTTGTCCAGCGGAAGACGCGAGGGCAGTCTCGAGGCGCCGACAAGGCACTCGCTTGACTGGCAGTCTGAAGAATTCTACGACGAGGCTCCTCTTTTTGAGGAGCTGGAGCGTGTCTTCGATATTTGCCACGGCTGCCGTCGCTGCTTCAATCTCTGCAATGCTTTTCCGACCTTGTTCGATGCCGTCGACGAGTCGGACACGATGGAGGTCGACGGTGTTCCCAAAAACGTCTATTGGGACGTCGTCGATCACTGTTACCTCTGCGACATGTGCTACATGTCGAAATGTCCCTACGTTCCGCCGCACGAATGGAATATCGATTTCCCGCATTTGATGCTGCGCGCAAAAGCAGTGCGCTTTAAGAAAGAAGGCGCATCGGTCAGAGACAAGATCCTCAGCGCGACCGATAGAGTCGGAAAACTCGCTGGCATTCCGGTCGTCGTCAAGGCCGTCAACGCGACCAATCGCAGCAAGACAGGCCGCAAACTTCTGCAAGGGACATTGGGCGTGCACCACAAAGCGCCGATTCCGGAGTACCACTCGAATACAGCTCGCAAGCGTCTGAAGCGACTCGAAAACGCAAACCCCGCGGACGTAACGGCCACGGGTAATACTCGAGGCAAGGTTGTGCTCTACACGACCTGTTACGGAAACCGTAATCATCCCGCCATTGATGAGGATCTGGTCGCCATTTTTGAGCACAACGGCATTCCCATGGCGCTCATAGAAAAAGAAGTGTGCTGCGGCATGCCCAAGCTTGAGCTTGGCGACCTGGAGTCCGTCGCGAAAGCCAAAGAGATCAATATCCCGATACTTGCCGCTATGGTCGACAAGGGCTGGGACATTGTCACGCCGATTCCGTCCTGCACGCTCATGTTCAAGCAGGAACTGCCGTTGATGTTCCCGAACGACGCGGATGTCGCGAAAGTCCGCGACGCGATGTACGACCCGTTCGAGTATTTGATGCTGCGGCATAAAGATGGGCATTTGAACACCGAATTCAAACAATCGCTTGGCAAGGTCTCTTATCAGGTGCCCTGCCACTTACGGGTCCAGAATATTGGATTGAAGACGCGCGACGTATTGCAGTTGGTTCCGGATACGACCGTTGATGTCATTGAGCGATGTTCAGGTCACGATGGCACCTACGCCGTGAAGAAAGAGTTCCATGACATCTCCAAAAAAATTGCGCGTCCTGTCGTGAATAAAGTGAAGCGTGCCGAGGCCGATCATTTTGTCAGCGATTGCCCGATGGCCGCCGAACAAATCGCGCAGGAAGTCGATGAGCACAAAGCGAACAATCCGATGAGTCTGCTTCGCCAGGCTTACGGCATTTAAATCAGAAGAGTCGAGATGCAAAAACTAACACGCGATGATCTTATGAGCCTGGAACAATACTCAGTGGAGCGCGTTGCGTTCCGCGACCAAGTCATGGCGCACAAGAAGAACCGCCGGCTGGATCTTGGCACCAATGCCGCGCTCTATTTCGAAGACCGGCTCACGATGCAGTATCAGGTTCAGGAGATGCTGCGCATTGAGAAGATTTTCGAGGCCGACGGCATTAATGAAGAGCTCGAAGCCTACAACCCATTGATTCCCGATGGTTCGAACTGGAAGGCGACGTTCATGATCGAGTTTCCGGAAGCCGAAGAGCGACAGGAGATGCTCGAACAACTCGTTGGCATCGAAAACCGCGTCTATGTCCAGGTTGCCGATTTTGATCGTGTGTTTGCCGTTGCGGACGAGGACTTGGATCGAGCGGATGAAAACAAGACCTCAGCGGTGCATTTTGCGCGTTTCGAATTTCCACCTGAGCAGGCCAGTGCGCTGAGGGAAGGGGCAGCACTGATCGCAGGCATCGATCACGACAACTACCGCGTCGAGATTTGCCCCGTCGCAGACAATATCCGTACATCGTTGATAAACGACCTCGACTAGGCCGATATTGCGGGTGCACGCATTAGCCAATCAGGCTAAACTGCCGCCGGGCATATTTCTGAGTTAATACTCCGTCAAGATGAGCAAACGATACGACGCTGCGGACATTGAGGTCCTTAGCGGGCTGGAGCCTGTACGGCGCCGGCCAGGCATGTACACCGACACTACGCGGCCAAATCATCTGGCCCACGAAGTGATCGACAACAGCATCGATGAAGCGCTTGCGGGTCACTGCAAGAAGCTCGAAGTCATCATCTATAAAGACGGTTCGCTCGAAGTTTCTGACGACGGTCGCGGCATGCCCGTCGATAAACATCCGAAAGAAAAAATTCCCGGTGTCGAACTGATCCTGACGCGCCTGCATGCGGGCGGCAAATTCAACCACGAAAATTACCAGTACTCGGGCGGTTTGCACGGTGTTGGCGTTTCTGTTGTAAACGCATTGTCCAAGAATCTCGAAGTCTGGATTCGACGTGGCGGAAAGGAATACAACATGAGCTTCGCCGGCGGCGAGAAACGCGGCAAGCTCGAAGTCGTGGGAACCGTTGGCAAGGCGAATACGGGCACGACCATTCGATTCTGGCCCGACGAGCAATACTTCGATTCACCGAAATTTTCGGTCAACAAACTGAAGCATGCGTTGAAAGCCAAAGCCGTTCTTTGTCCCGGCATAACGGTGCGCTTGAAAGTTGAGAAGCCGGAAGAAAAAATTGAGTGGTGCTACACAGGTGGCCTGGAGGAATACCTTCTCGAGGAAATCGGCGGCGGCGAAACGCTACCGGCTGAACCCTTTTCGGGCAGTGTTACTGGCAATAATGAAACGGTTGACTGGGCTTTGGTATGGACGACCGATGGGGGCGCTAGTGTCACGGACAGCTACGTCAATCTGGTACCCACCCCGCAAGGCGGCACGCACGTTAATGGCTTGCGCACCGGTTTGACCAATTCGCTGCGTGAATTCTGCGAATTCCGAAGTTTGCTGCCGCGTGGCGTCGCCATTGCGCCGGAAGATGTCTGGGACGGCTTGAGTTTTATTCTCAGTACGAAGCTCGAAGATCCACAGTTCTCGGGGCAAACGAAAGAGAGGCTATCGTCTCGCGAGTCGGCCGCTTTCGTCGCTGGCATTATCAAGGATAATTTTTCCTTGTGGCTGAACCAGCATCCGGAAACAGGCGACCAGATCGCGAATCTGGCGATCACGAAAGCGCAGAAGCGGCTCAAAGCGTCGAAAAAAGTCGTTCGCAAAAAGATTGTCTCGGGGCCGGCATTGCCAGGGAAACTGGCGGACTGTCGTTCGCAGGATCCGGAACTCTGTGAGTTGTTCCTCGTAGAGGGCGACTCTGCGGGTGGTTCGGCGAAGCAGGCTCGTGACCGCAATACCCAGGCGATCATGCCACTCAGAGGGAAGATCCTGAATACCTGGGAAGTTGAAACCGCGGAGATTCTGGCTTCTGCGGAAGTTCACGACATCTCCGTCGCGATCGGCGTTGATCCTGGTAGCGAGGACATCAGCGGACTGCGTTACCACAAGGTTTGCATTTTGGCCGATGCCGATTCGGACGGACTGCATATCGCTACATTACTCTGCGCGTTGTTCCTCAGGCATTTTCGCGAACTGATTCTGGCGGGTCACATTTATGTCGCCATGCCTCCGCTGTATCGAGTCGACGTCGGCAAAGAAGTTTATTACGCGCTCGATGAGGGCGAACGCAAGGGTATTCTTGATCGAATCGAGGCTGAGAATAAAAAGGGCAAAGTTACGGTCACGCGATTCAAGGGGCTCGGCGAAATGGATCCCGATCAGTTGCGCGAAACAACGATGCACGGTGATACACGACGGCTCGTGCAGTTGACGATTGATGCACGGGATAAGACTGACCAGATGATGGATATGCTGCTTGCGAAGAAACGATCAAAAGACCGGCGCAGCTGGCTGGAGAGCAAGGGTAACCTTGCCGAGGTATGAGTAACATGCAAAACAGTCTGAATCTTGAGGGCGTCGAACAACAAGCGCTCAAGGACTACACGGAACAGGCGTATCTCGATTATTCGATGTACGTCATTCTTGATCGCGCGCTGCCGCAGATAGGCGACGGCCTGAAACCCGTCCAGCGACGCATCATTTACGCGATGAGCGAACTCGGGTTATCGGCGTCATCAAAGCCGAAGAAGTCGGCGCGTACCGTCGGCGACGTTATCGGCAAGTTCCATCCGCACGGCGATTCCGCTTGCTACGAAGCCATGGTGCTAATGGCGCAGGACTTTTCCTATCGGTATCCCATTGTCATCGGCCAGGGTAACTGGGGTTCGACCGACGATCCGAAGTCGTTTGCTGCAATGCGCTATACAGAGTCGCGCCTGGCGCCGTATGCGAAAAGCCTGCTGCAGGAACTGGGTCAGGGCACAGTTGAGTGGTCCCCCAACTTCGACGGCACGCTCAAAGAGCCGGTCGTATTGCCCGCTCGCCTGCCAAATCTGCTGCTCAACGGGACGGCCGGCATTGCGGTCGGTATGTCGACAGACGTGCCGCCGCACAACCTGAACGAGGTTGCGAGTGCGCTGGTGCATTTGATCGACAACCCGAAAGCAAGCATTGCCAATTTGATGAAGCACATCAAGGGACCGGATTTCCCGACGGGTGGAGAACTCGTGTCATCGGCGGCTGATATCAGGGAGATCTACGAGACCGGCAGTGGCACTCTGCGGCAAAGAGCCTCCTATAAGATGGAAGGATCCGACATCGTCATCACGTCGTTGCCCCATCAGATTTCCGGCGCGAAGTTGCAGGAACAGATTGCGGCGCAAATGCGTGCGAAGAAATTGCCGCAGGTTGATGACCTGCGCGACGAGTCCGACCATGAGGAACGGACACGCCTCATAATTAGCAAGAAACGTGGTGTCGATATCGATCAACTAATGTCGCATTTATTCTCGACGACATCGTTGGAACGCACTGTTCGCGTGAATATGAACATCATCGGTCTGGACGGGCGACCGCGCCTGTTCAATCTGCTGGAAATCCTGAAGGAATGGCTCAAGTTCCGTAAGGAAACCGTCACCAACCGTCTTCAATACCGTTTGCAGATCGTCAATGACCGCTTACACATCCTCGATGGCTTGCTGGTTGCTTATCTCAGTATCGACGAGGTCATCGCGATTATCCGGCAGGAGGACGAACCGAAGTCTGTCTTGATGAAACGCTTCGAGCTTTCCGATATTCAGGCCGAAGCGATCCTGAACCTGCGTCTGCGCAACCTCGCCAAACTCGAAGAAATGAAGATCAGAGGCGAGCAGGACGAACTCAATGAAGAGCGCGGCGTGATCGAGAAGATCCTGAACAGTTCGGCGCGCATGAAGACTTTGATCAAAAAGGAAATACTCGTCGACGCCCAGGCCTACGGCGACGACCGTCGTACGCTGATCGTTGAACGCGAAGCGGCGCAGGCACTTGATGAGACGCAACTGGTCGTCAGCGAACCGGTGACTGTGGTTCTGTCACAGGCGGGATACGCGCGTGCGGCCAAAGGTCACGAGATCGATCCGGCAACGCTAAATTACCGCTCGGGCGATGTGTTTCTTGCGTCGGCGCAAGGCCGCAGCAATCAGCAGGCAATGTTTATCGATAGTACCGGACGCGTGTACAGCGTGATCGCAGGAACTCTGCCGTCAGCAAGAGGGCAGGGAGAGCCGCTTTCGAGTCGCTTCAAGCCGCCCGATGGTGCCGCTTTCTGTGGTGCCATGATCGGACCGTTAGAGCAAAAATACTTGCTCGCGAGCGATGCAGGCTATGGTTTTATCACATCGCTCGGGGATCTTGTTTCGCGCAACAAAGCGGGCAAGGCCATATTGAAAGTCGCGCCAAACGGCAGGGCCGTTGTTCCATCTCCTGTTCCTGCGGACACGGAGTGTCTTATCGCAGCGGTAAGCTCGATAGGACGACTTCTGTTGTTCGAAATGGAAGAGCTACCCGAACTTGCGAAAGGCAAAGGCAATAAGCTCATCAACATACCCGGTCCGAAGTACAAGAGCGGGGAAGAAACCATGGTGGCGGCGACTGTTGTGCCCGAGGAAGGATCTCTGCAGGTCTATACCGGCAGCCGCATGATGACCATCAAATGGAATGACCTCGACGACTACTACGGCGATCGCGCATTGCGCGGCAGCATGTTGCCCAAAGGCTGGCGCAAGGTGGAGCGCCTTGATGGAGTTTCTTCATAGCGGCCTGTCGGCCGCCGCTTCGCTTCGCGCGTGAGACGCGTTTATGCCCTTCGGGTGCTCCTGCTAGCCGGTTTTTCCGGGCATCTCGATCGTGTCATCGTCAGCACTAGTGTTGACCGTGATCGCTTCATTAACGCCGGTGTCGTCGAGATCCGAGATTTCGTCGTTCTGAGCGGGCATCTGAGCTGTGACGTCGAGTTCCGTAACACTAGCCAGCGGTAGCGCAGATGTTTCGTCGCCGTCGGCGGCATCGTTGTGCAAGCGTCCCGCGAGGTCCGCAGCGGCTCGAGCGATTTCTACATTCAGTGCCTGCGTCGCCGTCAATTCTTCTTCGTAGTCCTGCTCAAGTACCTGATAGTCGACTTCTTTGTTGATTGTGTAGCCCTCTGTGACCAACGTTTCATCATCGACCGGGATTTCGACCGCCTTTAGATCACGCTCGGTGACATCCTCCGGTTGCGGCATTTTCGTCGCGTCGATCATGACGGACATATCGTAGTCATCGTCATCCTCAGGCAAGACCTCGCTTTCAAGAATCGAGTGCTCATCGGTGCGCATAGGCGGCATCATGTCGGTTTCGTCCAAGACTGAGGTCACTGGCTCAAGCGGTAATTCAATGTCGAGTGCGGTGGTTGCGGCGAAACCGAAGTCTTCTGATATGTCCGATTCGGCATTGTGGTCGAGACCCGTACCAATGACGAGGTCTGCATCAAGGGCCAAATTTTCATGTGTCGGTGAATCGTCGCTCAAGTCGAAATCGACACCGACTGCTTCGACATTTTCAGTGTCTGTCGTTTCCATATCGCCAAAGCGGCGATTCGGCTGCTCAGCGAGGACAGCGTCTGGAGAGGTAGCGATACCGCCACGCAAGCGACGCCCAAACATCAGTAATCCGAATATCAGAGCGAGGCTACCACCGAGCCAGAACATCCAGGCCGGCAAGGCTTCACTTTCCGTGCTCGTATTCCGGGTCGTTATGATCGCCGTCGGAACATTGGGAGATGATGCCGCCGATTCCGGCTGCTCAAGCTGGGTTTCCAGAATAATGTCACCAGGTTTGAGGTCGTCACTTGTTACGACGGTATCCGGGAGATCATCGAGAATGACTTGAACCGGTTCAACAGCTTCGCTGCTTAGCGGGCTATCCTGGGCATCAATACCGACTGCCGGGAACGCGGCCTCAACTGGGCCCGTTGCCGCAGGCTCGACGGATACCACGCTGGCGTTGTCGCCATCGAAACTTGGAATAGAGAGCCAGGATCCTGCTTTCAACTGGTTCGGGTCATTGTTCATGAACGCGTCGGGGTTCGCCGCAAATAGGGCGTTTACCGCGGGCCATAGTCCGATCGGTCGATTCTCAATGCGCTGTGCAATGGCTGAGAGCGAGTCGCCCGGTTGAACCTGATAGCGGATCGATACGCTAAGATCTTTGACCGTCGGCGCAGCTCGTACCGCGGCCACAGGTCGCTCGACAGCCGTAGGCTCAACAATCGTTGGCGCGGCTTCAGCTGCAGTCTGCTGCGTAACGGCCGGCTGCTCATAAGCTGTTGCAAGCGGGTCGATAAACAGCATGTATTCGCGACTGAGATTGGCTGAGTAAGGGCAGTTGATGACAACATGTGCCGAAACCATGGGTTCGCGAACAGGTGTTTGTCCGGCCAACAGAATGACGCCATTCGAAATCTTGACTGTTGAGGGTCCAATGCCGGGCAGGCCGCTGACGGATGCACCTGGGCGCATCGTGACGCAATAATTCGAAAGCTGCTCGTTCGGCGCCAGCGCGTACGCGATGCTGGCGCGCAGTGGTTGACCGAGACGCGAATGAACGGTGAGTTCGCCGAGCTCAAGTGCGGCGGCGGGGAGTGCTACCAGGCCCGTGCCAACGGCGACAATCACGGGCAGGCTTCGATTCGCTAGGTTCGTTCGTTTAGATGCATTTTTCACTGTCAGGCACTCCGCAGATTTCGATTGGCAGCCAGATACGGGTAGGCACGTTTAGCCGGTTGTCTATTGTAAGATTCGAGAGTAGCTCGGCGTTAGCGGTTGGTTCCGTGTGTGGAGTGTGACGTACGTCACACTTTGCTTTTCGTCATGTTGGACTAGTTTCCGTTGGCGGCGCTTAGCTTTTCCAGCGTATTGGCTTCAACCACTTCAGCTTCCTCAAGCACGACTTCAGGCTCGTGAACATAATGTCCCTGCATGAAGTCGAGTCCCAACTGGAACAGGATGGCCATCGCGTTCGCGTTTTCGACGCGCTCCGCAATAGTCTTGATCTTGCGTGTTTGTGCGGCTTTGACGATCTTGCCCACGGCCGCTTGCAGGCTGGAATCGGTCATCAGCGTATGCATCAGCTCGCCGTCGAGCTTGATGTAGTCGGGCTTCAAAATATCCAGAATCTGGAATCGTTCCTGATCAACCCCGTAATGTTCGAGCGCAAATCCAATTCCCAGTTTGCGAGCATGACTGACGAGATTCCTGGTTTGCTTGATATGTTTTGCAGCGTCGCGCTCCGGTATCTGGATCACAAGCCGCGAGCAATCGAAGTCATGTGCATCCAGTTTCTGTTCCATCCAGGCAGCCGTCGTCGTGTCGGTAATCGACTGGCGCGACAAGCGAACGAAGACACGATCGGCATTATTCAGGTCGCAGAACTCAACGGCTGATTGCAGCATCCAGCGATCGATGTTCTTCATCATATTGTTGCGTTCGGCCGCTGGCAGGAATTCGGACGGCAGCACCGAGTTACCCTGCTCATCAATCATTCGGACCAGAAGATCGTACATTTTCACTGAATCGCTGCGCAGCCCGGCAATCGGTAATTTTGCCTGACGAAAACGATTATCCATGAGTGCGGCTTTCAGATGCTTGACCCAGATGGCATCGAATTCTTTTTGTTTGGTGTCTTCCTCGGCACTTTCATCAAGATATGAGGTATTACCACCCGCTTCTTGCCCGAGATTGTGAGCGCTGACCGTTGCTGCTATGAAATCTTCGAGATGGCTGAATACCTCGTTGACCGCGCACGCTCCGACGGTGCAGGTCATTTGGGTCGATTTGTCCTCAACCTCAAATGTATGCTTCTCGATGTGCGCACAGAGTTGTTTGCCCCATACCTGTGCATCGCGCGCAGAACCTCGTTCGAGCAGCACCATTAACGATGTGCCTTCAAATCGGCCCGCGACATCACGCGGATGCAGGCGCTTGCGTACTTCCTCGGCGAGCTGTGCAAGGACTTCTTCAGAATTCAGAATTCCGACCTTGCGGCGTACCTCACTGAACTTATCCGGTTTGATATACACCAGACAGTGAGTTCCTTGCCCCGGTTTTCGGCGTAAGCGTTTGGTTATTCTTTCGATGAACTGTGAGCGATGGAAGAACAAGGTAGTCGGATCACGTTTTAGTGCGTCATGCACCAGCTTGGTGGGCTCTTCCGCAATCCTGAGTTGTGGTGCAATGCGAATCTGGACACAGGGTCCGTCGTCGAGATTGAATCGTCGGAACGCGAGATGCACTTCATTGCTATCACCCGAGTCGACTTGTGACTTAACGATCAATTTCTCGCCCTTCTGCCACTTGCCCAGCATCGTGGCGACCAGAGCGCCTTTCAACGCCGCCCGACTTTCAGGCTCAAACATATCCATCACTGGCATGCCGAGAACTTCGTCTTTGTCCTTATTCCTGAACTGCGCCATCCAGGCATCATTGACGTCGGTGAATATTCCTTCCTGAACCAACGCGATCGAACTACTCGATGATTCCATGTGGTAGTTAAACTGTCGTTTGTATTCGGTCGCAGACTGCAAGGTCGAATTTAGTGCTCGTTCGACGCGAAGTGCTCTTAGCTCTCGGCTGACGACTGACTGCAAACGGGTCTTCAGCGACATGGAAACGAGATCGCAGGCGCCAGCTTGCATCGCCTTCTGGATGCTCGTTTCGTCTGCCGTTTCCTGCGCAGCAATAACCGGGATTTCAGGGTTGTAGCAGTCTTTTTGTTTGATGACCTGTCGAATCGAGTCTTTGTAGCGGTCGCAGTTGAGAATCAACAGCTCGACGTTTTCCTCGGTCAACGTATCAGCCAGTTTGGCGGGCGTGGAAATCCAGTGACAATGTGCTGCGTGACCGGCGTCGCGAAGCGCGCTGTTGATGATTTCGACGTCGTCCTGATCGTCCGTCAGAACGGCAATTGAGATGCTATGGCGCCCGTTCAAATCCTTTTCCCTGGCAAAGACATTCTTCCGTTGATGTCCATATTCTGTTAACCGTACGGGCAGTTTAGACACAGCGGTGGCAGGAGTCGCGATCGGGACTCAAAAACCGTGACATGAATCAAGTTTCGGGAGGAATCAACTGCGATCAGGGCCAGAAATACGACTGGTCAGGGCCTTGGACTCTAGTATGATAGCGCCTCAATGCCGGTCGGCAGAGCCTTCCACAGAGCGACATTTATGGCCAATTACAGCACCAGCGAGTTCAAATCAGGGCTGCGCATCATTATTGATGGCAATCCCTGCATCATCGTCGAAAACGAGTTCGTCAAACCGGGCAAAGGCCAGGCATTCAATAGGGCTCGTATTAAGAACCTGAAGACCGGCAAAACGGTCGACAAGACATTCAAGTCCGGCGAATCCGTGGAAGCGGCCGATGTCGTGGACACCGATATGCAGTATTTGTATTCCGATGATGAGTTCTGGCATTTCATGGTGCAGGACACGTTCGAACAATATGCCGCGGATGGATCTGCGGTCGGTGATTCGAAAGACTGGATCACGGATGGTGATGTTTGCGGAATTACGCTTTGGAACGATACGCCGTTGATTGTTACCGCACCGAATTTTGTCGAACTTGAGATCACCGAAACAGATCCGGGTGTCAAAGGTGACACGGCCAGTGGTGGTGTAAAACCGGCGACCCTCTCAACGGGGGCGGTGATACGCGTACCGTTATTTGTTGATCAGAACGAGATCGTCAAAGTCGACACGCGCTCGCGAGAGTATGTTTCCAGGGTCAAGTAGATAAGGTCAAATAAACTGGCGTCGTTCGCTCTGTAATTCGCAAAAAGAGTCGCACAGCATTTCCACACCTTGCTGATCGATTTCGCTGAATCTATCTGGCGTTGGGCTATCAATATCCAGTACACCGATGAGCGTCCCATTGCTGGTAAGGGGTACGACGATTTC
>CAZMRZ010000021.1:17166-32680 GCA_964568835.1 uncultured Woeseiaceae bacterium
CGCACTTGGGAATCCAGTAAACGATAGTCAGGCTTATCCATCAGGGTTCTCAAATATAAATGGGATAACGTCGCGGATATCGTCCGTCTTATCATGCATCATTTGCAAACGCTCGAGTCCCATAGCAACGCCGGCGCAGGCCGGTAGTCCTGATTCAAGCGCATTAATCAGCGAAACGTCATGGGGCCGTTCAGAGAGACCGCGTCGTTTTCGTTGAGCCTGGTCCTCAGCAATGCGATCGACTTGTACGCTTGCATCGCGTAATTCGACATAGCCATTCGCCAGTTCAACAGTGCTCATGAATATTTCAAAGCGATCAGCGAATCGATCGTCGTTCGGGCAGAGTCTCGCCAGCGCCGCCTGTGCGGCTGGATAGTGTTTGACGACGGTGAGCTTGTTTTTCGTGAATGTTGGTGCGATGCGGGTCGCAAGCAGAAGGTCCAGCCAGTCGTCGCGTTCATCGCCAAGTGCATTTTGCAGATCAGCGTCGGCGTCGACGGCGTCGATCAAACTCCGGATTGTCGCCGTCAGCGGATCGATGCCGAGCACATCAAGAAACGCATTCTGGTAGTCAACGATCACAACATCGTCTGATAATGTCGAGTCATCAACCGCGCAGGTGATCGCCGCGACCGTATCGGCGATGATATCGCCAAGCTCGAATCCCAGCCGATACCACTCAACCATCGTGAATTCCGGCTGATGATGGCGTCCTGCCTCGCCGTCACGAAAGACACGGCAGATCGAGTAAATGTCAGGGTAGCCGGCCGCGAGCAATCGCTTCATGCAAAACTCGGGCGACGTATGGAGGTAAAGTGGTGCACCTGCCAGCGCGCTGTTCACACTCAGACTTTCAATATGAACATCGCTGGCCGCGGTGAAACTCAGAGCCGGGGTGTCGACTTCAAGTATCGACTCACCTTCGAAGTAGTCGCGCAGCCTCCCGGAAATCATGGCGCGCCGACGCGCGGCCTCTGGCCCCGACGCCGGACGCCAATGAGTCATTTTGCCGGATCGGACAAAGCACCTATTGCCTCGCCGACGCGCACTTTTTCACCGGAGCGCAAATCGTCGTTCCACTCGCAGGTATCGGCAGGAAGCAACAGAATGACGGTGGACCCCATATTAAACCAGCCAAGGAGATCACCTTTCTTGACTATCGCCGGGTGTTTGGAAAGATCGAGTTGATCGACGACGCCTTGCGTCCGCGGCCGAATCTCGCCACTCCACGGCGTAGAAATACTGCCGACGTTTAATGCACCAACCAAAATCACCGCGGCTGGGCCGCGTGTTGTTTCGAAATGCATGATTAGCCGTTCGTTTCGCCGGAACAGGCCGGGCACTCTGGAAACAGTGGCTTCGTTGACGCTAAACAAATCACCGGGAACGTAACGGGCGGCGACCAGTTTGCCATCCAGCGGGGCGTGGATTCGATGGTAGTTATACGGCGCGAGGTAGATGGTGGCGAATGTGCCATCGACATAGCCAGCCGCTTCTTCGAGATCGGTCGCAAGCAGGTCGTCCAACGAATAATCGAACCCTTTCGCCTGGATGATGCTGTCATTTCGAATTGCGTCTGCGATGCTGACCGTTCCATCGACCGGGGAGACGATACTGTCGTCGCTTGAGTCGACAGGTCGGGCGTCATCAACCAGTTCACGAACGAAGAAATCGTTAAAGGTTGCGAACCCGGCCGGTACTTCCAGCTTCACGTCATCGATATCCACTGTGTAGAGACCAACGAAGCGTGTGATTAGAAAGTTCTTCGTTGCAACATGGCGAATTCGGGCTATGCGCCAGATTAATGCGGTTAGTAAATGTTTCGGCAGTACGTATTGCAGCGCCACAAAGAGAGCGTCGAGCATCAGTTATTCCTTTTTGATAGTGGCGCCATCACGTCGAGCAACAATGTGTCTTC
This sequence comes from uncultured Woeseiaceae bacterium, assembly GCA_964568835.1. Taxonomy (GTDB): domain Bacteria; phylum Pseudomonadota; class Gammaproteobacteria; order Steroidobacterales; family Woeseiaceae; genus UBA1847. The sequence goes on from CAZMRZ010000021.1 coordinate 19,085, forward strand.
ACTATAGAAGTTCAACGAAACCTGCTTCGATGTGCCCGTCGGGCGCATCAGCATAAGGTGCTTGCCGCCCGGTTCCAGCCTGATCGTCGATTTGGCGGGAATAGTCAGTTCGCCCAGTCGCTGCATTTTCGCAATGCCGTCCTGTAATACAGATTCGTGTATTTGCACGGAGTCATATTCGCTGCTCTCAACATGAGAAATGGTCACGGTGTCACGGGTATTGTTGGTGATGGCCAGGTAGCCCGCACTCATGGATTTACCGGGCATCGGCGTGGTGATCACCACATCACTCACGACTAGCGGCGGCAGCGCTTCCTTGCTGCAGGCGCTGAATACGAGGCAGATCGACACGGTTGCCAGTTGCATCGCTCGCATCACTTGTCGCCCATGATGATGGGAAGATCATGCACGTAATTTTCAACCGTATGCGGCGCGCTGAACAACGCGGAAAACTGGCCGTCGGGATTGATAAGCAACACGGCCGCAGAATGATTGACAGTGTAATCGTCCGTGTCATCGCTTGAACTGTCGGGCACTTTCTCAAAATAGATGCCCAGCCCGGCCGTGAGTTTGAGGGTTTCCGATAGCTCACCCGTCACACCAAGATTGCCGTCGCCAAAATAGTCGACGTACTGGGCAAGCAGTTCCCCAGTATCACGCTCAGGATCAACACTCACCAGGACGATGCGCGGCAAATGGTCCGAGCCGGAATCGAGAAGTTGACGCTTGACGTTGGCGAGAGTCTGCAGGGTCGTCGGGCAAACGTCCGGGCAGTGGGTAAATCCGAAAAACACGAGATCCCACTGTCCGCGGAACGAGCTGGCGTTCACGCGTTCGCCGAATTGATCTTGCAGCGTGAATTCGGGCAATTCGCTCGCTATCGGGATAACGAATGCGGTTTTCAGCTGCGCTGGTTTGTTCATCTGCGCCGCGACGAAAATTCCGCCGGCGAGTGCGCCGCCAAGCATGACCGCGATGATAAAGTTTTTGACGTTCATTCTTAAGTTTCTACTGTTTGATCAAACGATCCTGAACCGGCAATTCTACAGGCAGTTGAGGCCTTAGCGTGATAGATTCGCCGTCCAATATGAACGTCGAAGACCTGATACGCAGCATCGCTGAGCGCTTTGACAGCGCCGACCTCTCCTATGGCCACGGAACAGACAATCCGTTGGACGAGGCCGCGTGGCTGGTATTTGCCAGTTTGAATCTGTCACACGACGATGCGGCTTCGAACTACGCCCGGGAAGTCAGCGATAAGGACCTTGCATTGGCGCTGGATATTGCCAATCGGCGCATCGAAGAACGGGTACCGCTGGCCTATCTCATCAATCAGGCATTTTTCGCCGGCCACGAGTTCTATGTTGATGAGCGCGTCCTCGTTCCGCGAAGCCCTTTTGCGGAGTTGATCGACGCGCAGTTCTCGCCCTGGCTGGTGGCAAGCGAAGTTCGAAACGCCGTGGACCTGGGGACGGGCAGCGGATGCATCGCGATAGCGATCGCCCACGCGTTTCCTGATACGCATGTCGATGCTGTTGATATTTCGCCGGACGCGCTCGAGGTTACGGCTATTAATATCGAACGCCATGGCTTGGCTGATCGTGTGACGGCCCTTCGATCTGACTTTTTTTCGGCGCTGGATCAAAAGCAATACGATCTGATCGTTAGCAATCCGCCCTATGTTGACCAGCAGGACATGACCTCGATGCCCGGCGAGTTTCACCACGAACCGGTTCTGGGCCTTGCGGCGGGGGACGACGGTCTGGAATCCGTCCACAAGATTTTGCAAGATGCCTCGCGATTCCTGACGGACAATGGAATACTCGTCTGCGAGGTTGGCAACAGCCAGCCTGCGCTGGAAACGGCGTATCCCGACACGCCATTCGTCTGGCTGGATTTTGCGGCCGGCGGAGCTGGCGTGTTTCTGCTGAATAAAGATGACTTAAAGGGTATGTAGCGGTGTCAGGTAATACATTCGGACTGATTTTCACGGTGACGACGTTCGGCGAGAGCCATGGACGTGCGCTCGGCTGTATCGTCGACGGCTGCCCACCCGGCATGGAATTGTCGGAAGCCGATATTCAAGTCGATCTGGATCGACGCCGTCCGGGGCGCAATCGTCATACGACACAGCGCAATGAACCTGACCAGGTTCAGATTCTTTCCGGCGTCTTCGAAGGTAAAACGACCGGGACACCGATCGGGTTGCTGGTCGAGAATAAGGATCAGCGCTCCAAAGACTATGGCGATATCAAAGACAAGTTCAGGCCCGGCCATGCCGACTACACGTATCAGCAGAAGTACGGTATTCGCGATTATCGCGGTGGTGGCCGATCGTCTGCCCGTGAAACGACCATGCGTGTTGCTGCAGGTGCTATCGCAAAGAAATATCTAAAGGAGCGACTCGGCGTGGAAGTCCGCGGCTACTTGTCACAACTCGGTCCTATCGAACTGGGTGCCACAGATTTCTCGACGATCGATGACAACGCATTCTTTTGTGCTGATCCTGCTCGCGTGGCGGAGCTGGACAAATTCATGGACGAACTCAGAGAACAGGGCGATTCCATCGGTGCGAAAATCAGCGTGCTTGCCAGCAACGTGCCGCCCGGACTCGGCGAACCCGTGTTCGATAAGCTTGAGGCTGATATCGCACATGGACTGATGAGCATCAATGCCGTCAAAGGCGTGGAGTTGGGCGCTGGTTTCGCTGCGATCACGCAGAGAGGCAGCGAACATCGCGACGAAATGTCGTCCGACGGATTTAGCAAGAACGATGCAGGCGGAACGCTCGGCGGTATTTCGTCGGGTCAGGACGTCTTGGCGAGCCTGGCGCTCAAGCCAACCTCCAGCGTTTCTGTTCCCGGCAAAACGATCGACAAGTCGGGGAAGGACACCCAAATTGTAACGAAAGGGCGGCACGATCCCTGTGTCGGCCTGCGAGCAACACCGATCGCCGAGGCGATGGTCGCGCTCGTCATCGTGGACCACTATCTGCGCAATCGCGCGCAAAATGCCGACGTGACGTCGGATACTCCGGAAATATAAAAATGGCGAACAAGTACGATATTGCTGTCGTTGGTGCGACCGGCGTCGTCGGCGAAGCATTGCTGGAAATCCTGAGTTCGAGAAAATTTCCCGCCGGGAAAGTGTATGCATTGGCGAGCCAACGCTCGGTCGGCCAGCAGGTCAATTTTGGCAACCGGCAATTGGCGGTTGAGGATCTTGCGACCTTCGATTTTTCCAAAGTTCAGATCGGCCTGTTCTCTGCGGGTGGATCGATCTCGGAGGAATTCGCGCCGAAGGCGGCTGCAGCAGGATGCGTCGTTATCGATAACACGTCGCACTTCCGATACGAGGACGACATTCCGTTGGTCGTTCCCGAAGTCAATCCGGACGCGATCGGCGACTATAAGAATCGCGGCATCATCGCCAATCCAAACTGTTCGACTATTCAAATGCTCGTCGCCATCAAACCCATTTACGATGCCGTGGGAATTACTCGCATCAATGTTTGCACCTATCAGGCTGTTTCGGGCGCGGGTCGCAGTGCCGTCGAAGAACTCGTTCGCCAGACCAGTATGTTGCTTAACGGTCGGCCGCTGGAGATTGAGGGTGACGCCAAGCAGATCGCTTTCAACGTCGTTCCGCAGATCGATGTTTTCCAGGACAACCGCTACACGAAAGAAGAGATGAAAATGGTCTGGGAAACGCAAAAAATTCTCGGCGACAATGACATTCTCGTGAACCCGACCGCCGTTCGTGTGCCGGTATTTTATGGACACTCCGAAGCGGTGCATATTGAGACACGGGACAAAATCAGCGCGGCAGCGGCCAGCGAATTATTGTCAAATTCGCCGGGAATTGAGGTTCTCGACGGCGTCGAGATGGGTCAGTATCCGACGGCCGTCACGGAGGGCTCGGGCGCCGACCCTGTTTTTGTCGGTCGTATTCGCGAAGACATCTCTCACCCGACCGGTTTGAACCTCTGGGTCGTGTCGGACAACATACGTAAGGGCGCGGCGCTAAATAGTGTCCAAATTGCTGAAATATTGGCAAAAAACTATCTTTGAGCTATAGTTCGCAGGCAATGAACGGCCCCAGACTGGATGTCGAATACGGGGCTTTTTGGGGTTTGGAGAAATAGATTATGTCGCGACGTTTTACTCGTCTCTCTCTGTGGCTGGTTCTTATGCTATCGAGCGAGGTTTGGGCCATTGGACTGGGCGACATCGAACTCGATTCGGCGCTCAACGAGCCGCTTAGAGCGGAAATCGTGCTGCTGTCGGCTAGCCCCGATGAAATGTCCGATCTGACCGTCACTCTGGCATCCGCCGAGACCTTTACACGCTACGGCATCGACCGCCCCTTCTATCTGCAAGGCATTGAATTTAATGTAGTTAGTAGTGATTCGGGGAGCGTCGTACAGATTCGTTCGCGCGCGCCGATCACAGAACCCTTTTTGACATTCCTCGTGGAGGCGACCTGGTCAAGCGGCCGATTGCTCCGTGAGTACACGGTATTGCTGGATCCGCCGACCTATGCGGCGCCGAATATGCAGCAAGCGCCAGCTGTCGAAGCGCCACGCCGCGCAACGCCGAGCGATAGCGGATCGATTCAGCGACGTCCGACGACGACGCCACTACCGCGACAACCGTCACAACCCGCACCACAGCCGATCGAGCCTGCCCGAAGCGGCGACTCGAGTTCTGCGGATTCGGGCTATGAATCACCGCCAGAGGACAAACCTCTACCACCACCGGACAGAGCACCGTACGGGAACCGTGATGGCGGTGACCTGACCGTGCAAAGAGGGGAGACCTTGTGGGGGCTCGCCGCGCGGAATCGCCCGGACAGTCGTCTGACAATGAATCAAACGATGTTGGCCATTTATGAGGCGAACAAAGAGTCCTTCGGCGGCAATATCAATTTACTGCGCGCCGGTGCGACCTTGCGCATCCCAAGTGCCGACGACGTGTTCCAGATCAATCGCACGGACGCGCTCAGTGAAGTGCAGCGACAGCACAGTGCCTGGGGCACCGGCAGCAGCTACACCGCGCCAGAGCCGTCGACACGTCCAAGCCTGACGCTCGTACCGCCTGACGAAGAGCCTGCGGGCGGCGATTACGGCGACGACACATCGACGTACGAACCACTAACGCGCGAACAGGAAGTTGAAAATAGAATCGGTGAACTCGAAGCCGCCGATGTTCCGAATCAGCAATCGTTGATCGAAATTCGCGACGACGAATTGGCGACGTTGCGGCAGGAACTCGCGAACATTCGCGGTGAAATCTACGAGCCGCCTGTCGAAGATGTAGTCGACGACACCCTGGTCGACGATGCGTTTGTCGATGAGGCGCTGACCGATGATGCCGTCGATGACGAACTGGCGGCTGATGACGCCACTGACCCGTTCGCAGCAGACGATGCAGCGATGACAGACGATGCCGTTGATGACTCCGTTACTGATACGCCGGATTCGACAACGATCGTAACGACATCATCCAGTCGCGATCAGAGTTTCATGGACAAGGCCATTGAATTCCTGACGGGATTCTGGGGCATCATCATCGCCGCGGTCGTGGCGGTCATTGGCGCATTGATCTGGTTCATGCGTCGCGGCGACAGGGACGATTTCGAAGATGACGATCGGCCTTGGGAGACGCTGGACTCCGATGAGATGGCGACCGGAGCCATGTCGGCGACGGCGACGATTCAGGCGCCAACCCCCGAAGAAGCTATCGTCGTTGTCGAACAGGATTCAGGCGTTCACCCGATTCTGGAAGACACTGTCGAAACGCCAGCGGCCGGCCTCACTGCAGACGACGGCGAACCCTCGGATGCGTTCGGCTCTCTTGAAGACACATTTAGCAGCGAAACAGCCGTTAACCTTGATCAAACCGACCCGATCGCTGAAGCCGATTTCCACATGGCCTACGGCTTGTATGATCAAGCGGCCGACCTGATCACGGGTGCGCTCGAAAGCGATCCTTCCGACAAATCTCTCATGTCGAAACTGTGTGAGATTTACTTCGTTTGGGGTAATCGCGATTCCTTTGTCGATGCTGCGACGCGCCTGAAGGCGGCTGTAGCCGGCGGCGATAACGCTGACTGGGACAAGATCGTCATTATGGGTCAGCAAATTGCGGCCGACGACGATATGTTTGCCGGTGCTGATCTCGCTGGAGCAACCAAGGCAGTGGACCTGTCGTTTGATGAAGGCGGAGAACAAGCTGGCGCCCTGGATATGGATTTCGGTGCTGACGACAGCGGTGGGGATGAAGTCATCGATCTCGGTGCCGATTTTGGTGCTGATTCGGGCGAGACTCAGGACGCCGTCGACTTTAATTTTGATGAGACGTCGACGGCGGAATCAGTCGTTGATTTTGATCTCGACGTGACGGCAGAAACGCCTACGATCGAATCGTCACTGACGGAACCGACCGCCGAAATGCCGGCACCGGTCAAAGACTCACCGACTATTGAAGAGCAATTTGCCGGATTTGAGGCAGACGAGGGCGGAACCTCTGAACTTCCGTCGCTCGATGAGTCATTGCATCAGGCAATTGAAGACAGCGGTCATGACGCGGCGGACGCGACTGCAGAAATTAATCTCGACGATCTGGATCTGGAGATCACCGGTCAAAACGAATCGCTGTCGGACACCGGTATTAACGAAGCGCTTTCGCACGTCGATTTATCGGATGCCACCGGCAAGAATCCGGAGATTGATCTGGACTCGACCGGACTCGTTGAGGGACTGGACCTGAGCGACCTCGAAGACACAGGGATGCGTCTTGCGGCTGACGAAACCGGACAGAACCCGATGGTTTCGGCGGAAAATGAACAGGAACCAACGGATATCGGCATTGACGACGGCCTTCTCGATGCGACGGGTCATACGCAGATTCTGAGTGAAACCATGGCGGTTGAGACTGGCGCAGACCTGGCGGGTGCCTTGTCCGACTCAGATGCCACAATGCTCGCGTCCGGATTCGACGATGACGAGGCGACCGAAGCGCTGTCCGAAGATGCAGCGACTCTGGTCGCACCGCTCGACAATGACGAAGACAATGACTTTGACTTCGCCAAGACAGAAGCTCTGCCGCCGGAAGCGTTTACAAGCAACATGGACCTCGATTCGACGGCTGAAACTGCGGCGATTGCAGGAACGGATGTCGATCTTGACCTCGATGATCTGACCGCAGCGTTAAAGGTCAGTGAGATCGGCGACACGATTGAGCAGACGCGGGATGACGTGACGGTTGAACAACCGCGTCCGACGATGGATGACGCAACGGCCGAAGTGCCGACAATGGCACTTGCGCCGGAAGACATGAGCGGCGATCTGCACGAAGCCCGCACCATGACGGAAGTCGGTACCAAACTCGATCTGGCACGTGCCTACGTCGATATGGGAGACCCTGCCGGCGCGCGCAGCATCCTCGAGGAAGTTCTCGATGAGGGTGACGATGGTCAGAAGCAGCAAGCGCAGCAATTGCTGGATTCACTGCCCAGCTAGTACACGGCGCAGGCAATCACATGCGTATCGCGCTCGGCATAGAGTACGACGGCACCGCGTATAACGGCTGGCAACGGCAGAAGACGGGCCTCGGTGTTCAGCAACGCCTCGAAGAAGCACTGGAGAAAGTCGCAGATCATGCGGTTGAAGTCACCTGCGCTGGTCGAACGGACACCGGCGTACATGCTTCGGGGCAAGTTGTGCATTTCGACACGCCGAGTGCACGCGATGATCGCGGCTGGCTACTCGGTGCAAACAGCAATCTTCCGGACGACATCAGCGTTATATGGGCCCAGCAGGTTGATGATGAGTTTCACGCAAGATTCGCTGCGACCGGCAGAAACTATCGCTACCGCATATTGAATCGACTCGAGCGCTCGGCGCTACACCGACATCGGGCCTGGTGGGTTTACGCGCCGCTGGACGCAGAACGCATGCACGAAGCTGCACAGCACCTCCTGGGCGAACACGATTTCTCGGCCTTTCGTGCGGCGGGATGTCGCGCCAATACACCGAATCGCAATATTACGAAGCTCTCTGTCGTTCGCGACGGCGACTGGATCACGCTTGAGGTATCGGCAAACGCGTTCCTGCAGCATATGGTCCGGAACATCATGGGATCACTGGCTGCGGTTGGCGAGGGTGAGCAGCCTGTCGAGTGGATTGCGGAGGTGCTCGAAAGTCGCGACCGAAAGAAAGGTGGCATCGCCGCGCCACCGCACGGACTGACCCTGGTGTCGGTCGATTACCCGGCCGCCGCTTGTATTCCGAAGCCGCCGACTGGCTGAATCGAAACTATATGGATATCATGTCGACATGAGCTGGTTCGAAAAATTAATGCCGTCGCGCATCAGTACCGAGAGTCGGTCGAGGTCCGTTCCCGAAGGGGTCTGGATCAAATGCGCACGCTGTGATGCGCAACTGTATCGCAATGAGCTGGAGCGCAATCTGCAGGTGTGTCCGAAATGCGATTACCATATGCGTATCGGCGCACGTAAGCGTCTCGAGGTTTTTCTCGATCCGGACTCGCAAACCGAACTATCCGGACAACTCGAGCCCGAGGACCCGTTGAAGTTCAAGGACAGCAAACGCTATCGGGATCGTCTCGTCGCGGCACAGAAGAAGACCGGCGAAAAAGACGCGCTTGTCAGCGTAAGCGGTACATTGCTCGGTCGACCCGTCGTCGCTTGTGCCTTCGAGTTTTCATTTATGGGTGGTTCAATGGGCTCGGTCGTCGGAGAACGATTTGCCCGCGCTGCAAACCACGCGGCCGAAAACAACATGCCCATGATTTCGTTTGCCGCGAGCGGCGGGGCGCGCATGCAGGAGGCTCTGTTTTCGTTGCTGCAAATGGCCAAGACGTCAGCGGCACTGGCCAACCTGGGCAGCAAAGGGATTCCCTACGTGTCGGTCTTGACAGACCCAACGACCGGTGGAGTTTCCGCGAGTCTGGCAATGCTGGGCGACGTCAATATCGCCGAGCCCAATGCTTTGATTGGCTTTGCGGGGCCCCGAGTGATCGAACAAACGGTTCGCGAACGTCTGCCCGAGGGATTTCAGCGCAGCGAATTCTTGCTCGATCACGGTGCGATTGACATGATTATTGACCGTCGCAATATGCGCGACGCAATTGGCGATTTGCTCGCCAAGTTCGAGGGTCGTCCGAGCCCTTCTGCAGCAACCTAAGACCCGCCATGTTTTCCAAAGCTGCGCCGCTGTCCGATTGGCTGGCCTGGCTAGAAACGCTATCCCCCAATGAAATCAAGCTTGGCCTTGAGCGCGTCCAGGATGTGCTCGTCAGGCTTGACTTGCCGCGACCACCACACGTCCTTCTGATTGCCGGCACCAATGGCAAGGGTTCCAGTGTCGCTATGACCGATGCGTTGTTACGCGCATCCGGCCATCGTACCGGGGCGTACACGTCTCCTCATATCTTCGACTACAACGAACGCATCGTTGTCGACGGCCAATCAGCCAGTGACGACGAAATCATCGCGGCTTTTGAGCAGGTTGAAGCGGCGAGGGATGAAACGGAGCTCACGTACTTCGAGTTCGGCACATTAGCGGCGCTTGCAATCTTCGCCGCGCAGAACCTCGATGTCTGGATTCTGGAAGTCGGTCTCGGTGGCCGTCTGGACGCATGCAATGCTATTGATCCGACCGCGTCTCTTATTACTAATGTCTCGCTGGATCATTGCGACTGGCTGGGTAACGACGTTGCTTCGATTGCCGTCGAAAAGGCCGGTGTAATGCGGGACGGTCGACCGACCGTCTTTGGTAATTCGACTATGCCCGCGGCCATCGAAGATCACGCCGACAATTGCGGCGCAGTGCTGCTGCAGGCGAGCCGGGATTTCGATCACAGCATCGATAGTGATGGCAGGTGGTCATGGCGCGGACCAACGAAGGAGTTCGAGGGACTCGAGCCGCCGGGATTCAAGGGGGCGTTTCAAATCGCTAATGCGGCCGCGGTCCTCACGCTTCTCGACGTTTCGGGTTTGATGGGGCGGATCGATTCTCGTCGGGTCAACGACGTACTCCCGGATGTGTCGCTCGTGGGTCGAATGCAGAATCTACGAATCGACGCAACGGACTGGTTGATTGATGTCGCGCACAATCCGGCTGCCGCAGAAGTGCTCGCCGGCGCGCTGGCAACGACCGCCACGTCGGGCGAAACCATCGCGATAGTGGGTGTTTTGGAAGACAAGGATCTGGACGGCATAATTGGGCCGCTGTCGAAATGCGTCGACCGATGGATAGCGATGAGCGCTGACAGCCCGCGCGCAATTCCTGCCAGTGATTTAGCCCGGCAAATTTCGAATCTGACGGATACCGCGTGCTTGATCGCAGAATCGGCCGAGGCCGCGGTCGAATTTGCCCGACGCCGTGCCTCAGAAAATGACAGAATACTCGTCACAGGTTCATTTTTTACGGTGGGCCCCGTCTTGAATCGACTAAAGACAATTTCACGACCAAAATCATGATGGAAAGAGCTTTGAAAGAACGCATTATCGGCGCGATCGTATTGGTTGTTTTCGTGGTACTTGTGGTGCCCATATTTCTCGATGGTCCGCCGCAGGAGGGCGAAATCGTCTCGGAGCGGGTCTTGCTGCCCGGGCAGGAAGATCAGAACATCAAGACCGTGGTGCTCGACCGAGAACGCACGGAGCCGCTGCCAGTCGCCAACAAAACGGAGGATGTCGCTGTTGAGAAAGAGCTTGAACCTGAGCCCGAACCTCAAAAGCCGGAGCCGAAGACCGTCGAACAGAAACAGCCTGCGCGCGTCGAGCCGAAACCTGCGCCGGAACCTCAAGTACCTGAGGTGCAAGCGGCCGCTTCTTCCAGTGGAATGTGGGCGGTGCAGCTGGGCAGTTTTTCCAATAAGGAAAATGCCGAGAAACTCGCTGCAGACCTTAGAAAACAAGGTTATGCAGCATTTCTGAGCCAGCTAAAAACGAGTTCAGGACAGCTTCATCGCGTGCGAATCGGACCGCAAAAAGACCGCGAAAGCGCTGACGCCATGGCGGCGAAGCTCCTGAAAGTCGGTCACAAAGGACAAGTGCTACCGCATCCCTGATGATCTGCTAGAATCCTGATCCATCCTCACCCGTGCCGAACTGAGACGACATCGTAGATGCCGGTCATCGACATAATTATTAGCGTAGCGCTGGTCGCGTCCATCATCGTTGGATTCGTACGCGGCTTCGTTAAAGAATCGATTTCGATCGCGACACTCGTCATAGCGATTTGGGCTTCCCTGTATTTCGGACCGGCTGTCGGAAATTTATCCGAAAGCTGGTTGAGCTCGCAAGAGCTGCAAACCTGGTTCGGACGTCTCATTATTTTCGGCGTTATTCTGGCGGTCGGCGGCTTGTTGGGCTGGGGGATTTCCAAACTTGTTCGCCTGTCTATCTTGAGCGGAGTGGATCGATTGCTCGGGTCGCTATTCGGTGTCTTGCGCGGCGTTTTATTGGTTGCCTTGTTCGTCATCGGCGGGCAGTTTTCGGGGTTTGATAATGATGAGTGGTGGCTGAAATCCCGACTGTTACCACATTTTGAAGTGGTCGCCGACTGGATCAAAGAGATGGCGCCCGTGGGCTATGAAATAATCATACCGGATCAGGTAGCGGACGAGTTGCCCGCGGTTCTGCCGGTGGAACTGTAGAGAAGCGTATGTGTGGCGTGGTCGGAATTGTCAGCGCGGGGCCAGTCAGTCAGGCTTTGTATGATGCCCTTACGGTAATGCAACACCGGGGCCAGGACGCGGCGGGTATTGTGACGTGGAGCGATGAGCACGGCTTGAAGAGTCGCAAGAGCAATGGCCTGGTTCGCGATGTATTTCGCAGCCGACATATGATGCGTCTCGAAGGTAATGTTGGTGTCGGCCACGTGCGGTATCCGACCGCCGGCGGCGCCAAGTCCGCTGAGGCCCAACCGTTTTACGTGAATTCGCCCTACGGCATCTGCCTCGCACACAACGGCAATCTGACGAACCACGATGAGCTCGCAGACCTCCTGATTCAGAAAGATCGACGCCACCTGAGCACGAACTCGGATTCGGAAGTACTGTTGAATGTGCTGGCGCACGAGTTGCAGGTTCGAGTTAACGACCATCTGACCGCAGAAAATGTTTTCGATGCGGTCGAAGCATTGCACCGGCGCTGCAAAGGTGGATATGCAGTGGTTGCCCTCATCATTGGCTTCGGAATCGTGGCATTTCGCGATCCAAATGGCATACGCCCGTTAGTGTTGGGTGAACAGGAAAATCTGGGTCGCAAGGACTACATGGTGGCGTCCGAAAGCGTGGCGCTTGATGTATCGCAGTTCAAACGAGTTCGCGACGTCAACCCGGGAGAATGCATCATCATTGAGAATGACGGTGTATTGCATTGTCGCGACTCCGCAATTGAAGCCGCACATACGCCGTGCATCTTTGAGTACGTCTATTTCGCGCGACCCGATTCGATATTGGACAACCTGTCGGTCTATAAAGCTCGACTTCGTATGGGTGAGGAGCTTGCAGGCAAGATCGTTCGCGATTTCCCGGATCACGATATCGATGTTGTTATCCCTATTCCTGACACCAGCCGAACGTCGGCACTACAGGTCGCCTATCATCTTGGCGTCAAGTATCGCGAAGGCTTCATCAAGAACCGATATATCGGTCGAACATTCATCATGCCGGGGCAGGAAGAGCGGCGGAAATCGGTGCGTCGAAAACTCAATGCGATCGACCTTGAATTTCGTAACAAGAATGTCTTGCTCGTCGATGATTCGATCGTTCGTGGCACAACATCGAAACAAATTATCAAACTGGCCCGTGAAGCCGGCGCCAGAAAAGTCTATTTTGCGTCTGCGGCACCGCCGGTTCGTTATCCAAACGTGTATGGCATCGACATGCCCGCGGCGGCCGAATTGATCGCCAACGGTCATACAATCGAAGAGATTCAGGAAATCATTGGTGCCGATCGGTTGATCTATCAGGATTTGCATGGACTGATTCGGTCCGTGCGCCACGGCAATTCGGACATCACAGAGTTTGATACCTCGTGCTTCTCGGGTGAATATGTCACTGGAGATGTTACAGACGAGTACTTGCATGAACTTGAAGCGCGTCGCAATGATGCTGCCAAGCAAGAACGTGAGACCCAACACGATAACGAGTCCAACGTTATCGCGCTGTAGGAGCGCGCCCTGCGCGCGAATCTGAGTTGAGCATCAAAATCATGATCATCGACCAGCAGGCGGACTTCCGCAGCCTGCTCATGCATCACGTCACCACGCACTGGCCCGATGCCATCATCTCTGCCTACGACCCGGTGGTAGCGGGACATTTACCTGACGAGTTCAGCGGCGCCGGAAACGACGTCATTCTCTTGGGCAGTATGCACGGTGAGGATCGGGACGGTGTTGAAGTGCTCGCTCGATTCGTACAGCGAAAGAATTTCCCGCCAGTGATCTACTTCGGCTCCACCGATGACGAAGGGGCCGCCGCCGCCTTGCACCCGAACGCGCATTTCATGCGTGACCATTTAAGTCACGACTCCCTGATTGTTGGGATTAGTGACGTACTG
>CAZMRZ010000021.1:32780-34014 GCA_964568835.1 uncultured Woeseiaceae bacterium
CGGCAAATCGCCAGCGCTTTGTCAGCCGTGCATGCCAAGAAAGTGCTGCACCGCGATCTCAAGCCCGGAAACATCATGCTGCGAAAAAACGGTTCCATCGCGCTCATCGATTTCGGCCTGGCGAAACGCGCACGACTGGAATCTGCGATAACGGACAAGGGCGAGATTTTCGGTACACCGTATTATATGAGCCCGGAACAGGGCCACGGATCGAAAGTCGACGAACGGAGCGACATCTATAGCCTCGGCATCATCTTCTTCGAACTGCTAACCGGCGAGAAACCCTTCAAGGGCGGTTCGGCGATGGGCATCATCTATAAGCACGCGCAGGCACCTGTGCCGCTATTGCCACCCCATCTGGCGAAGTATCAGTCGTTGATCAATATGATGCTGGCCAAATTGCCGGAAGACCGGTTGCAATCAGCGGCGGAGATCGGAGAGTGGCTGTAAACGTTCAGGTGCCCGACAACATCAGCGCATTTCTGGAGACCGAGACGCCGGATGAGTGGCTGAATGAGGCTGCGTCGCGCTTGCCGGAAATGTTATTGGACCATGCGAACTGTGAGTTAAAGGCAGCATCGACGGCGCTTGGCTTCCTGTACCGCTATCCGGATCGTACGGCGCTCGCGCAACGTATGTCTCGCCTGGCTCGTGAGGAGTTACGGCACTTCGAGCAGGTGCGCTCGATAATGGACGAAATGGATATTCCGTTCGAAAGGCTGACCGCGTCACGGTATGCCGGCCACTTGCGAGACGCGGCGCGGAAGTCTGAACCGCATAAGCTCCTCGATCTGTTGCTGATTGGCGCGATCATCGAAGCGCGATCTTGCGAACGGTTCGCCAAAATAGCGCCGCGCTTGCCAGAGAAGCTGGGGAAGTTCTACGGCGGACTGTTGGCGTCGGAAGCACGACATTTCGAACACTACATCGCGTTCGCGAAATCAGAGTGCGACATCGGCGACGATGAAATCGACGCGCGCCTGAAAGAACTAAAGAAGATTGAAGCGGCGCTAATCGCGGATCCGGACCCGGACTTCCGCTTTCACTCCGGACGTCCTACCGATATAAGGTGACAGTGACCCTATATCGGCAATTAAGGTCACTGTCACCCTATATCAGAACGTTCTACCGCGGCATGGCCTCAAGTCGCGGGCCGTTCGTATCCCAGCGAACAATGCTGCCTTGCTCGTACCAGTCGCCGAGGACGATGCGTTTTGCGCTTCGATCGCCAAGA
>CAZMRZ010000021.1:34114-35359 GCA_964568835.1 uncultured Woeseiaceae bacterium
GCACGCACTTGCTGATACTCGACGTCATCGGTGCAAAGTGAATCGCCGTGGCACAAAAGCACGGACTCGCCATACAGATCCACGATTGTCGGGTCGTCCAGGATTTCGACGCCGGTCTCTGCCGCGAAGTCTTTGCCTATCGTGAAGTCTCTGTTGCCGTGCATGAAGTACATCGGTACGCCAGCGTCGGCGAGTTCGCGCAAAGCGGTCTTCATCGTGGCGTAGTAGGGATTGGGATCGTCGTCACCCAACCAAACCTCAAAAAGATCACCCAGAATGTAGAGTGCTTTAGAACCACGGGCTTCCGCTTTCAGAAAGCTGAGGAACTGCTCACCGATCTCGGGCTGGCTGGCCTCGAGATGCAGGTCGGAAATAAACAGCGTCGTCATATTAGTCGTAGGTCACGCGCGACATCTTCTTGATGACAATCGGGATGACGGGCGCCGGCGCACCGCCTGGACCATTGGGCGCAGACTCCGCATTCACAATTGCGTCTACAACGTCCATGCCTTCGATGACATAGCCGAACACCGTATAGCCCCAACGGCCGCGGACCGTATCCTTGACGGGGTCGAGATTCGGGGAGTTGGCGTCCTGGCCAACATTGTTGGCGACATTGATAAAGAACTGCGAGTTCGCGGAGTGCGGGTCGCCGGTTCTCGCCATGGCGATCGTGTTCCGCAAGTTGCTGAGGCCGTTGCCGGATTCATTGGGGACGTTGGCGTCGGTTTCCTTGAGCTTGAATCCGGGCGTGTAGCCGCCGCCCTGGGCCATAAACCCGGGAATGATTCGATGGAAAACCGTTCCATCGTAGAAGCCGGAGTCGACCAGTTTCAGAAAATTGCTAACGGTCAGCGGCGCTGCCTTGCCGTCCAACTCCAGCTTGAAGGTGCCTTCCGTCGTGACGACATCAATGTGAGGATGTGCGGGCACCTTGTCGGCGGCACGAGCGCTCGAAAAAGCCACAGTGCAGGACAGGGTGAGGAATATTATGAACAAAGTCTTTTTCATCAAAAATCCGTATCAAACGCTCAAGCGGGATTTGGCAATATACCTGAGCCCACCGAAGGCGGCTACGCTATTGAAATAGCGGCCAAATGCGAATGATAATAGCTTGATTGCCGTTCACTTGGGCCGTATGATCGCACCCCGCGCAAGGTCCGGCTCTGGCTGGGGTTGCGTGGCGGAAAATCTGGCATCGGGGCATGGCGCAGCCTGGTAGCGCATCTGCTTTGGGAGCAGAGG
>CAZMRZ010000022.1:0-35241 GCA_964568835.1 uncultured Woeseiaceae bacterium
CTTTGCTCCGACAAGGCATCTTTTGTGACGGGTACAAGTTTGGCAGTAGACGGCGGATTCACCGCGCAGTAGGTATCTCAGAGAGACGGGCGCGGATGGGTCATGCTGTGGTTCGTATACATATCCTGGCGGAGAGGGCTTGGGATTTCGCACCGAGCAGTGGCGCAGCCACCTTCCGCGGTGCGCTGCGCCCATCCCGCCTCACGCCCATCCCCAATTGCCAACTATTCCTGTAGAATTCCGCGTTCACCCATTCCCACAATCGTATGAGTAGAGACTATCGTGAGCAACGCAGACCAATTACAGAAGATCAAAACAGCACCCGGATTCATCGCCGCACTTGACCAGAGTGGCGGTAGTACGCCTAAAGCGCTCGGCTTGTACGGAGTGACCCCCGACGCCTGGTCCAACGACGAAGAGATGTTCGGCGTTGTGCATGCAATGCGATCACGCATCATGACGAGTCCATCATTTGGTGGTGACCGCATTCTCGGCGCGATCCTGTTCGAAAATACGATGGACCGTCAGGTAGAAGGGCAGTCAACAGCGTCGTATCTCTGGGAAGTGAAGAATGTAGTTCCTTTCCTCAAGGTTGATAAAGGTCTCGCCGACGTTGTCGATGGCGCTCAAGTCATGAACCCAATGCCGGACCTCGACGCACTTCTCGGGAAAGCAAAGGCCGCTGGCATATTTGGAACCAAGATGCGTTCTGTGATCAAAGAAGCCAACGAAGCCGGTGTTAATGCCGTCGTTGATCAGCAATTTGAGATCGGACGACAGATCGTTGCGGCTGGGCTGGTTCCGATCATCGAACCGGAAGTCGACATCAATAGCGCGGACAAAGCGGCGATTGAGGATCTTCTTAAGGCGGCCATCATGCGGCATCTGAATAGCCTGAACGCCGACGAACTGGTCATGCTGAAGCTGACGCTGCCAGAGAAAGACGGCCTGTACGCTGATTGCGTTGCTCATCCCAATGTTGCACGCGTTGTTGCGCTCTCGGGTGGCTACTCGCGCGAAGAAGCCAACGATCGTCTGTCACGTCAGAATGGCATGGTCGCGAGTTTCTCAAGAGCGTTGTCGGAAGGACTGAGTGCTCAGCAGTCCGAAGACGAGTTCAATGCGACGCTGGATGCCTCCATCGCAAGTATTGCGGCGGCTTCCAACACCTAGGGCTTCGAAACAGGCGGCGGAGCATGCCATTCCCTTCGCGGGGGAGGGCTGTGACGCCGCGTGATTCTACGCACTAATCCGTATTCATTTTTGCCGTAAATACGTCGAAAATAAGGTAAATTCTTTTGACTCACGGTGCCGATTAAGTGACTGATTCTAAAGCGAATAAAGAGAACATCGTTACGATTACCGACGGCGATGAGCCGACCACGCCACAAGGTCCTCGGTCGGCGACATCCGTATTGAGCGAAATGCGCCATGATCCGGACCAGATCAGGGACTTGTTCCGCAACGGCAAGTATCCCTACAAGACCCGCATCAAGAAAGCGGCGTATGAAGCGCACAAGAAAGAGCTGCAAGTCGAGCTTCTGAAGGTACAGAGCTGGGTCAGACAAACCGGTCAACGTATCGTTGTTATTTGCGAAGGTCGGGATGCGGCGGGCAAGGGTGGCACTATCAAGCGTTTCATGGAGCACTTGAACCCGCGTGCTGCGCGAGTGGTCGCTCTGGAGAAGCCAACAGATCGTGAGAGAGGCCAGTGGTATTTTCAGCGCTACATAAGCCAGTTGCCCGCGGAAGGTGAAATGGTGTTTTTTGACCGCTCCTGGTACAACCGCGCCGGTGTGGAACGCGTCATGGGATTTTGCGATTCCCTGGAATACCTGGAGTTCATGCGGCAGGTACCGGACCTTGAGCGAATGTTGACCCGATCCGGCATCCGATTGTTCAAATACTGGTTTTCGGTCACGGAGTCAGAGCAGGAACGGCGATTCGCCGCTCGTTCTCAGTCGCCGCTCAAACATTGGAAGTTAAGTCCAATCGATCAGGAGTCGCGCGGCAAGTGGAAGGAATACACGGAAGCGAAAGAGGCGATGTTCTTTTACACCGATACGGCGGATGCCCGCTGGACGGTCGTAAAGTCGGATGACAAGAAGCGCGCGCGGTTGAATTGCATGCAGCACTTCCTCGCGGGCCTTGATTACCCAGAGAAAAATACGCAAGTCGTCCATGGGCCGGACCCGCTAATTGTGGGCCCTTCATCCCAGGTCATCGAGAAAGACACCCACCTTTGGGGATAGATCAAACTCTCGTTGTATCGAGCTAGATAAGCGGCGATAATTCCGCCCGGTCCGCGTCGGCTTCCCCGCGACGGTCAACCGTGAACTCCGCCAGGCCCGGAAGGGAGCAACGGTAGCGGTGACACCGGGTGCCGGGGAGCAGCTGGCGCGGGCCACTTACGTTACACTGATCGATTCTTGAACCACGTTCTGATCTAAGAGCCCGCATCAATGAGCTATCTTGTTCTGGCCCGAAAATGGCGGCCAAAAGATTTTTCTGACACCGTCGGTCAGGAACATGTCCTACAGGCGCTGATGAATGCGCTGGAAACGGGTCGACTGCATCACGCCTACCTTTTTACCGGTACACGCGGTGTCGGCAAGACAACGATCGCGAGAATTCTCGCCAAGGCATTGAACTGCGAGACTGGCGTAACAGCGCATCCCTGCGGCGAATGCAGCGCGTGCCGGGAAATCGATGAAGGTCGATTTGTCGATCTGATCGAAGTCGATGCTGCCTCCAAAACCAAAGTCGACGATACGCGTGACTTGCTCGATAACGTGCCATACGCGGCGGCCCGCGGACGTTACAAGGTGTACCTCATTGACGAGGTCCACATGTTGTCCAAGAGTTCATTCAACGCGCTGTTGAAGACGCTCGAAGAACCGCCTGAGCACGTCAAGTTCCTGCTGGCGACAACCGATCCGCAGAAACTGCCCGCCACGGTCTTGTCGCGTTGTCTGCAATTCAATCTAAAGCGAATGACGCCGCGTTTGATTCTGGATCGCCTGGCGCATATCTGCGGCGAAGAAAAGATCGAGTTCGAGCTCGCGGCCTTGTCACTCATCGCACGTGCCGCCGATGGCAGTATGCGAGACGCATTGAGTTTGCTGGATCAGGCAATCGCGTACTGCGGTGGCAAAATTGAGGAAGCATCTACAGCGACGATGCTGGGAACGATAGATCGCGACCATGTCATGCGTTTGATGAAACTTCTGGCCAATAGCGATGCCCAGGGAATCATCGAGACCATTCGGGAAATCGACGAACAGTTTCCGGACTACTCGAGACTTCTGGACGATGTTGCGCGTGACCTGCAACGTGTGGCGGTTTACCAGGTCGTTGGAACCTGCGACAGCGAAGACGATTTGTCTGAAAAAGAAATCGCCGAGTTGGCTGAGATTATGCCAATCGCTGACGTCCAGCTTTTTTATCAAATCGCCATAATGGGGCGACGAGATCTACATTTGGCACCGGACCCGCGCAGCGGCGCTGAGATGACGTTGTTACGAATGTTGGCGTTTAGACCCGCTGCGGCAGAGACAACGGGATCGGCCGGTGGCGGTCCGAGCGTCGCGAAAGCCGCGGGCAAGCCTGATGCTCCGGCATCGAAAGTTGGTCGGGCTAAGGCAACCAAAACAGCCGTTCCTCAAGCCAACCATGACACACACGCGTGGTCCGATCCGAACTGGAGCGAACTGGTGACTGATCTCGGTCTGACCGGCGCACTGCGCTTGCTCGCAAGCAATTGCGCGTATCTGAAGCGTGAAGAGAACACGGTCTACCTCGGGTTGGATCCTCGCTCCGAGTCGATGTTCACAAAGCAAAGAAAGGATGCCATCGGTGAGCGCCTGTCAGATTACTTTGGTGAGCAATTGACGGTCGATATCACGATGGGTGAGGCCGCCAAAGAAACGCCGATTCAACAGGAATCGCGAATGGCCGACGAGCGCCTTGAAGAAGCTCGGCAATCACTCGAGGCCGATCCAAATGTGCAAACTTTGAAAAACATGTTCGGTGCCGAACTGAAAACAGACACAATCGAAATTATTTCAGGAGACAAGGGATGAAGGGTGGCATTGGCCAATTGATGAAGCAGGCGCAGGAAATGCAGGCCAACATGCAGAAGGCTCAGGACGAAATGGCGTCGATAGATGTCACTGGTGAGTCGGGCGCGGGAATGGTTCGCATCACGATGACTTGTAAGCATCAGGTCAAAGCCGTCGAGATTGACGACACTTTGTTCGCGGATGACAAAGATATGCTTGAGGACCTGATTGTCGCGGCCTTTAACGACTCGATTCGCAAAGTTGAAAAGACCGTGGAGGAGAGGTTCTCGGGTATGGCCTCAGGATTGAATTTGCCGCCGGGCATGAAACTTCCGTTCTAGACAATGTCATATTCACCACTATTGATTCGGCTTATTGACGGTCTGCGCTGTATGCCGGGCGTCGGACAGAAGTCGGCGCAGAGAATTGCTTTTCATCTATTGGAAAGAGACCGCGATGGGGCAGCTGGCCTTTCGTCGGCTTTGGCGGATGCTGTTACCGGAATTGGTCATTGCAGTCGCTGTCGCATGTTTACCGAGCATGAGTTGTGTTCGATTTGTTCGACCGCTGGCCGTGATAGCACACAGCTTTGTGTGGTCGAATCACCGGCCGATGTAATGGCGCTTGAAGATGCAACGGGATTTCGGGGGCTCTACTTTGTTCTGATGGGCCACTTGTCGCCATTGGATGGCATTGGTCCGGACGAGCTCGGTCTGGAACAGTTACGGGACTGGCTGGCTGACGGCGAGGTCAAAGAGTTGATCATCGCCACAAACCCAACCGTGGAAGGTGACGCGACCGCACATTATCTGGCGGATCTTGCATCGCGAAACAACGTCATGGCAAGCCGCATAGCGCATGGTGTTCCCTTGGGTGGTGAACTTGAATACGTCGACGGCGGTACGTTGTCGCATGCATTTTACGGCCGGCGAGCCGTCGACTAGGGGCCTCAATGTCTGAATCCAGTTGTCTGTTTTGCAAGATTCTGGCGGGTGAAATCCCGGCGGACATCGTTTACGAATCTGAAACCGCAATCGCTTTTCGAGATATCAATCCACAGGCGCCGACGCATGTTTTGATTATCCCTCGAAAACATATCGCCAGAATCAATGATATTGGTGAAGACGATCAGTCAATCGTCGGCAGTTTGTTTTCTGCCGCGCGCGAAATCGCGACCGCCGAGGGAATGGCGGACGAGGGTTATCGAGCAGTGATGAATTGCAATGAGGCTGCCGGCCAAACGGTTTTTCATATTCACCTACACTTGCTGGGTGGCCGAGATTTGCATTGGCCGCCGGGTTAGCCCGGTCAGTATTTACCTTCTGCAAGTTTTTCGGTCAGGTTCACAACGCGCTTGAAGCTCTCGTAGCGGCGATAACTAATGGTGTCTTCATCGACCGCATTTTTTACGGCGCAACCAGGCTCACGCAAATGCCGGCAGTTCGCAAATCGACACGATTGTGCCGCCGCCGCAATTTCCCGGAATCCCAGAGCTGCGTCGGTCGATGTTGCCAACGCTGGCGCATAGTCGCGAACGCCAGGTGAATCGATCACTGAACCGCCACCTTGTAATGGAATCATGACCGAATTGACCGTCGTATGACGACCTTCACCGGTCTTACTGGAAATGTCCGCGGTACGTTGCTGCGAGTCGCTGATCATTTGATTGATCAGGCTCGATTTTCCGACACCGGACTGACCAACCACGATCGCACATTGGCCAGCTAATGCGTTCCGAATTTCATCGGTGCCCTTACCGGTTTCCGCGCTGCACTCAAGAACGGCCAGGCCAATATCCCGGTACTCACCGAGTTCAGGAATCTCAATGTCGTGTCCTTCCAGAAGGTCCGTCTTGTTGAAGACCACCAGCACGTTGACGCCCATTATTTCGGCGGCGCAGATGTATCGATCGACGATGTACCAGTCGGGCAGCGGCGACACTGATGCAACCACGACCAAGGTGTCAATGTTGGCCGCGAGTACTTCGACCTGACCGCGCATGTTAGGTCGCGTCAGTTCGTTGCGTCGATCGTTGATCTTTGTGATGAGCCAGTCTGATTCGTTTTCGATTTTCTCGGCGACAACGGAATCGCCACAAACGGCTTTGATGCGCTTGCCCTTGATGCGCGCATCGACCACTTCGCCATTGGAAAGGCGGAGCCCCATTCGGCGGCTGTAGGTGGCAATGACGGTTGCGGATTCATGACTCATGGGAGGAGTATGACGCCAAGCAGGCAGCCTTGCACTCTCCGGCCATGTAAACTACGGAAGTTCTTCTATTGAGGTTTTGAGCTATGCCCGATACAGCGCCGGACCGGACGACCAACCTGATCTGGATCGATTTGGAAATGACCGGTTTGTGCACGCAAACCGACTCCGTCATTGAAATTGCAACCATCGTTACTGACAAGTATTTATCCGAGCTCGCGGTAGGTCCAGTGCTGGCTATTGAGCAATCGGCGGCGACGATGGGCGGCATGGACGAATGGAATACTCGCCAGCACGGCAAGTCGGGGCTGACGGCCAGAGTTATGGAGAGCGGCAGTAGCGCTGCAGATGCAGAGCGCGCGACGATTGAATTCCTGCGGGATTGGGTAGACGAGGGCGCCTCGCCGATGTGTGGCAACAGTATTTGCCAGGATCGGCGATTCATGGCCCGCGAGATGCCCGCGCTTGAGCGCTACTTTCATTACCGAAACCTGGACGTCAGCACCCTGAAGATTCTCGCGTCGCTGTGGGCGCCAGACGTTGCTAAGGGTTTTAAAAAGGATTCGGAGCACCTGGCCCTGGCTGATATTCGCGATTCGATCGAGGAGCTCAGCTGGTATCGCGAAAACTTCCTCGACGCTGCGGCACTCAGCGCTGAATACGGAAATGACTGACAGGCCGTTCGCTGGATACGCAGAGCGAAACGGCGGCCCGATACTGGACGTGTTGCGGGATGAGTTTTCGACCTGTGAAAAAGTGCTGGAAATAGGATCAGGCACCGGGCAGCACGCGGTGCAGTTTGCGCAGGCGCTAACACATCTGCAGTGGCAGACCAGCGATCGCGATGAGAATCACGATGGTATCAATGCATGGGTTGAGCATGCTGCCGCGGCGAATTTGTTACCGCCGGTATCGTTTGATGTCTTAACGGCTGACGTTTCAGAGGCGTCGTATGACGCAGTGTTCTCGTCAAATACCGCACACATCATGAGTATTCAGGCAGTGGAACGGATGTTCGCGCTGGTTGGGCAAGCGCTCATGAGCTGCGGTGTCTTCTGTTTATACGGTCCGTTTCGTCAGGGCGGCGAATTCAATACGACCAGTAACGCGGCTTTTCACGAGTCATTACGTTCGCGAGATTCGGCAATGGGCATCCGTCATCTTGAGTTTTTGGACGAGCTTGCTCAGATGCATGACCTGGAGAGGGTCAGGCTCTACGCGATGCCGGCGAATAATCATATCGCTGTCTGGAAAAAGGAAACGGCATGACTACGCATCGAGGGGGTTGCCACTGCGGCAAAGTGCAATTTGAAATCGACGCGCCGGCGGCTATTGAGGCTGCACGATGTAACTGCAGTATTTGCGATATGTGTGGGTTTCTGCACCTTTTCGTTACGCGTAAGAGTTTTCGCCTGTTGAAAGGCGAGGACGAGCTTACGACTTACACGTTCAATACGGGCGTCGCAAAGCATCACTTCTGCAGGCACTGCGGCGTCAAATCCTTCTACGTACCCCGGTCGCATCCTGACGGGTTGAGCATCAACGTCAATTGCCTGCGACCCGCTTCGATCGAGTCGATTCAGGAGACCCCCTTTGACGGCCGAAACTGGGAACAGAATGTCGCGGAACTGTCGCCCTTAAGCGACTGATTTATTTAATCTTTGACTGGCGGGCGCGGCGACCTTGTCTTATAGTTGCGAAATGAAAAAGACGACGCCTGTTTCGATATTGTTATTCCTGTGTTTGTTGGCCCCAGTAGCTCACGGCGAGCCCGCCTGGGTGAGCGACAAATTTGAAGTCATGCTTCGCTCGGGCCCGACGACCAGCAACGCGATTCAGCTAATGATCGGCAGTGGCATGCAACTGGAGGTCCTTGAGCGCGACCGAGAGTCCGGCTACTCGAGAGTACAGACGCCCGGTGGCACCGAGGGCTGGGTACTAACGCGTTACCTTATGAACGAACGCAGTGCCCGTGAACAGCTGGAGATATTGTCCAGCGATCTGACGAACGCAAATTCGCGAGGCACGTCGCTGGGTTCGCAGTTGACCGGGATCAAGGGTGAATACGATGCCGCGAATCGTCGCATCGAAACACTGGAGCGCGATAAATCGGCTGCCGAGAAAGAACTGGCGGACATACGGCGAACGGCGGCGAACGTTTTGAGTATCAACGAGCAAAACAAATCGTTGATGGACCAGCTCGCAACGGCCCAGATTCGTGCCGATACTCTGGAGCAGGAGAATCGTCAGCTTTCCGGCCGGACAACTCGATACTGGTTCATGTCGGGAGCGTTGGTGCTTCTCGTTGGAATAATTCTCGGAATCTGGCTGCCGCGCGTTCGCTGGCAACGTCGATCACGCTACGACCGGTTCTAGTTTAATTCAGACGTAGCGGCGTCAGACTTTTTCGCCTGCCAGAAACATCCACGTTTCAACCACAGTATCCGGATTCAGCGACATGCTTTCTATGCCCTGGTCCAGTAGCCAGCGCGCAAGGTCCGGATAATCCGATGGTCCCTGGCCGCAGATGCCGACGTACTTATTTTGTGCCTTACAGGCCTTGATCGTCATCGACAGTAATGCCTTCACGGCGTCGTCGCGCTCGTCGAAGGTGTCGGCAATCAACGCTGAGTCCCGATCAAGTCCCAAAGTCAGCTGAGTCATATCGTTCGACCCGATAGACATGCCGTCAAAATGCTCGAGGTACTGGTCGGCCAGCAAGGCGTTCGTGGGTAATTCGGACATCATGATGACTTTGAGATCGTTCTTGCCGCGTTCCAGACCGTTTTCTGCCATCACGTCGATAACGTCTTTCGCTTGTTGAACCGTACGGACAAACGGAATCATGATCTGGACATTGGTCAGCCCCATCTCGTTTCTGACCCGCTTTAGCGCTTCACATTCAAGATCGAAGCACGGCCGAAAGCTCTCCGAGACGTAACGAGCTGCGCCGCGAAAACCGAGCATCGGGTTTTCTTCATCCGGCTCGTAGGCGCGACCACCAATCAAGTTGGCATACTCGTTCGATTTAAAGTCTGACGTTCGAACGATGACGGGTTCGGGTGCGAAAGCAGCCGCGATGGTCGCTATGCCCTCCGCGAGTTTGTCGACAAAAAAGCTTACCGGATCGTCATAGCCGGCCATCTGATCATTGACCGCGGCGCGGGTGCCCTCGTCAAGTGAGTCGTAGTCAAGCAACGCCTGCGGATGCACGCCGATCATTCGATTGATAATAAACTCGAGTCGGGCGAGGCCGACGCCGTGATTGGGGATGTTGGCGAAATCAAATGCTCTGTCCGGATTGCCAACGTTCATCATGATCTTTACCGGGATATCGGGCAGCGAATCGAGTTCAATCTGTGTCTGTTCGAATTCGAGATTGCCTTCATAGACGAAGCCTTCATCGCCTTCTGCACAACTGACGGTTACCTCAACGCCGTCCGCGATTTTTTCCGTCGCATCACCGCAACCGACGACGGCGGGTATGCCGAGCTCCCGGGCGATAATCGCCGCGTGACAGGTTCGTCCGCCTCGATTGGTAACGATCGCTGACGCGCGTTTCATGACCGGCTCCCAGTCGGGATCCGTCATGTCAGAGACAAGAACGTCGCCGGCCTGGACTCGGCCCATTTCGGAGACATTGCGAATGACCTTCGCCGTACCTGCACCAATCTTCTGCCCAATGCTGCGGCCGGTCGTGACAACATTCGAGTGGGACTTGAGCGTGTAGCGCTGAATCGTTCGGCCACTGCGACTTTGCACGGTCTCGGGGCGGGCCTGAAGAATGTACAGTTTGCCGTCGTTACCGTCTTTGCCCCATTCAATGTCCATAGGACGCTGATAGTGTTTCTCAATCGTTACGGCCATCTTCGACAGTTCGAGGACATCGTCATCCGTTAGCGAGAATCTCATACTGTCTTTCTCGTCAACGTCGACCGTATCTACCGTCTTGCCCGGTTTCGGGTTGTCGCTGTAGACCATCTTGAGCGCTTTGCCACCGAGGTTCTTACGCAGAATCGCCCGGTTGCCTGCCGCAAGCGCCGGCTTGTAGACATAGAATTCGTCCGGATTCACGGCGCCTTGTACGACGGTTTCGCCAAGGCCGTAGGAGGCGGTTACGAACACCGCATCTCGGAATCCCGATTCAGTATCCAGCGTGAACATGACGCCTGCCGATCCGAGATCGCTTCGAACCATCGTCTGAATGCCTGCCGACAGCGCTACCAGACTATGATCAAAACCCTGATGAACGCGATACGCGATGGCCCGATCGTTGAACAGAGAAGCGAAGACCTGATGCATTGCCTCGATGACATTATCGAGGCCGCGAATATTGAGGAAAGTTTCCTGCTGACCGGCGAATGAGGCGTCGGGAAGATCTTCAGCTGTCGCTGATGAACGAACGGCAACCGTGATGTCTTTGCCGCCACTCATTTCGTCCCAGGCGGCTTCGATCTCGTCCATCAATCGCTGCGGCAGTGCCGCTTCAAGAATCCACTGTCGAATCTGTGATCCCGCGGACGTCAGTGCATCCAAATCGTCAACATCGAGATTGTCGAGGAGGGCGTTGATCTGTTGGTCAAGATCGTCGGCTTTCAAGAACTCGCGGTAGGCTTCGGCGGTCGTTGCGAAGCCGCCCGGTACGGTGACGCCCAAGTTGCTCAAATTGCTGATCATTTCCCCGAGAGATGCGTTCTTTCCCCCGACCGTTTCTACATCGTTCATGCCAAGCTCGTCGAGCTTGATAACGTAAGGCTGCAAGATTTACTCCCTTGTTTTCCTTGTCAGGAAAGGCACAATCGAAAGGATGGTAGACCGTACTGTATTCTTTCTCTCCGACCAGACTGGTGTCACTGCCGAAACGCTGGGACACAGCCTGCTTACGCAGTTTTCAGCGAAGAAATTTCGGCAGATGACTTTGCCATTTATAGATACTGAAGACAAGGCACGGGAGGCCGTTCGTACCATAAACGCGGTAAACGACACCGGTGCGCCAAAACCGATTGTGTTTTCTACCCTGGTTCAAGGCGAGTATCGGGCAATTCTCAAGGAAGCGAACGGGTTGCATCTGGATATTTTCGACGTATTTCTCGGTCCGTTGTCGGCGGAATTGGGTGAAGAGCCGAGCTACGAGCCGGGGCGCGCTCACGGGATGAGCGATATTGACGCCTACATGAAACGTATTGAGGCGACAAATTTCGCGCTCGCAAATGATGACGGTGGAATGAGCCGAAATTACGATGTTGCTGATGTCATTCTGGTCGGCGTGTCGCGATCCGGAAAAACGCCGACCTGTCTTTATCTCGCATTGCAATACGGCGTCTATGCGGCCAACTATCCTTTGACCGACGAAGAATTTGAGACGGGGAAATTACCCGATTTTCTGATCAAGCAAAAAGAGAAGCTCTTCGGGCTTTCCATTGAGGCAGATCGCCTGGGCCAAATCCGGAAGGAACGCCGTGCGATGGGTAAGTATGCGTCGATGCAGCAGGTGCGTTTTGAGCTGCGGGAAACAGAGAAGATTTTTCGTCGTTATGGGATTCCATACGTTGATACGACGAAGTTTTCGATCGAAGAGATTTCGAGCAGGATACTAGATAGTACAGGTGTTGAGCGCCGAGTTCGACCCTGATATTTCGCTCTTTGTGCTGCTATATTGACAGCATGCTACTCGATTCCCAATTGGTTCCAGAGA
Source organism: uncultured Woeseiaceae bacterium (assembly GCA_964568835.1). Lineage (GTDB taxonomy): Bacteria > Pseudomonadota > Gammaproteobacteria > Steroidobacterales > Woeseiaceae > UBA1847. The sequence continues at coordinate 11,965 of CAZMRZ010000022.1, forward strand.
CGATAGTCAGACCGAAAAGCTTTGTCGGTTTGATGGCGCTCTACGAAAGCAACTTTCTACGTCTGCTGCGGATTCTTCCCGACGTTGATCGACTGGACGGTTGCTTTCGGTCGCGCGTAGCGGGCGATTGCGATCTTTATGTGGAGATTATCGAGACCTCCCGCTATACCGTTACGCTTTCTTTGACCTACCAATTGGCCACTGACGATGGTTTGCTCGTTGACCCGGATATGATGGTTCGGGTTTACCTGGACGGCCAACAAGCGGAAGTGCTGGCGATAGGCGAGGCGCAACGACATGCGGCGTTAAGGCGCCTGGTGTTTGAGCAGCGCGAGCAACTCGATCGACGTTGGCGCTGCAATATCATCCTCAACAAATGGTTGGAATACCTGTCTGACCAGGGACACCTTATTCTGGATCGATAGGTCCGGATCGCCAGCACGGCGCCTGCATCCCGTTTTTCCGTCTAGCCAGGCAGTTGTCAAAACTGTCGATTCGGTCCGTGTTTCCCAAGTGATCAATTGCCACTATTGGTGCTGATATAGCCCCGAGCTTATGTTCGGAGCAACTGGATTATGTAAAGCGAGTCGAATGTGGCAAGCCTGACGGGAATTTTCAAAGCTGCACCGGAAGAAGTACAGGACAACGACAAGTTGGTCGACCTGTTCCGCAACCGTGCCGAGCTCAAAAAGGAGTTCGCCGCACTGCGCAATGAAAAGTATCAACTGCAGGACCGCATCAAGCAGCACGAGGGCGCTACGGCTAGAGTCCAGCAAAAGATGGATCACCTTGAAAACCTGCTATTGGACCGTGAATGGGTCCACAACGTCGTCGCCTTCTATCAGCTTCGACGTTTAGCGGCACATTGTAATGTGAAGCTTGGACGATTCGCCGAGCAGCTCAAGCAACAGAGGGAGCAGCGCATTCACGGCAAGGCTAACGATGCGTGGAAGGTGCAACGCGAGGAAAAAGAAGCGGGTATAGAACGGCAAATCGGAGAGCATCGATTGCAGACGCAGCTCCTCGAAGATCAATTGCAGGCTCTACGGCACAAGCTTGCGACAATGAGCGGTGTTGCGAAGCTATTTCAGAGCAATAAGCTGGAGGCGGAGATTGCGGATGTCGTCATGCGCATAGAGGTCGGTCAGGAGGAGGAACGCGAGTTCCTTAATACTTTGGATGGCATTCACAATCTGGTTCCACCCGATAATGAAGGTCTTGATAGGAAGACCAAGCGTTCCATCAACTTTATGATTCTGGCGTTCTCGCAGCATTTGTACTTGCATTTTGAAGAGGACAATCTCGCCGCGATGGCGAAAGAGGCCAATGAGAAGAGCGTTGGTGCGATCAACTACGGAACGAAGTACGAGTGTGACGAGATCGTTGAGCTAATTGAGAAACGATGGGACTCAATGGAAAGCGTTACGGACTTCGCCGATGTCATGCAGAAACGAGCGAACTTAATTGCCGAGCATGCCATGTTTCGAAGTGATGATGATGTCGTGCCGGCGCCTGGATCAGTCGCAACCGTTTTCGCAATTGATGCAAACGGCGTCGTAAAACAGAGAGACGCGAACCTGTTAGGCGATAACTACTTCGGGATTGCCAAGATCTTGAGCCGGTAGGGCTGCTCTAGATATCGCGTCGAAACATCTGTTTCTTGTAACGCGATGACGCGGCGTCCGATACTCCAGGAAGTTTCGTGTTCATGTCACTGACAGGAACCGTTTGACTCAAGGTTTCTTTGCTGCGCTCACTTTCCTTAAACGCGTCACGAATTGCCGCTTCGGCTCGTGGCACCAGCAGGCTGGCCGACGATATTGACTCAATGTCATCGACAGGCGTCTCGCTGTTGGCTGGCAGCGTCGGAAGCTCGTGACTGACGGTCTCCGCGATCAGTGCGTTAGCAGATACTTCGAGGGTAGCTTCCGAGATTTCACTGCAAGGGATGGAATGGCTGGTTGCTGCTAATGACGGAGCGCCTAGAATCGCAGCCGCCACAAGGACCGCTGCGCTGGCAGCGAAGGTCTTGTGTTGCTTCGGCGTGTGCCGATGTGCCATTGACGCCTCCCTTGGGTGTTATAGTCGAGTATAACACCTCGAAATAGACGTGCAAGCGTCCCTCAAAGGGGCGATATCCGAGCGGTTTGCGCCGGCGTCGCGTTAATTTCCCGCATCGTTGCCATGTCCGTGACGATTTTCGCCGCTTGGTCAAGCTGTACGTCTGGCAGTTCTTCGGCGTCGATATCATCCAGACTTTCGAGCGGTTCGAGGTGCAAAGCGATACGCCGATCGTTTTCACGTTGCAGCGCATCTGCCAATTCACGCTCCCTGGTCGCACGGCGGGCATCGATGTTTAGCGATACGGTTTTCTGTTCGCGAATACGTTTGCCAGCCTGAATTCGATCTACTTGATACTGGAAATTCGGATCGTCCTTCGAACGCTCATCATGATTAGCAATGAGCGACTCGATCGTCGAGTCCAACGGACTCCCCGCACTAAAGCGCGTCGTTTTTACAGTGTCCCAGGGCAGGGCGTTCTCGCGCGCGCTTTCACCAATAATCTTGGTATCGATGGTAGAAGGCAGTGGAATGTCCGGATGAACACCGCGGTGTTGTGTGCTGGCTCCGGTCACTCGATAGTACTTGCCAATGGTCAGCGTCAATTGTCCGAAGCCTTTTTCGTCCTCACTGCGGAAGTACTGGTCCAAAGAGTACAGATTTTGCACGGTACCTTTGCCAAATGTCTGTTGGCCGATAATGACGCCGCGCGAATAGTCCTGAATCGCGCCGGCAAAAATTTCGGATGCTGAAGCACTAAATCTATCGACGAGCACAGCCAATGGACCGTTGTATGCAACGCGAGCAACGGGGTCTGGATCATCAAGCCTCTGCGGTGGGCTGCGTTTGACGTCTTCGGAATTTCGGAGTTGAACGATCGGGCCATTGTCGATGAACAAGCCTGACAGGGCCGTTGCCTCGGTGAGATGACCACCACCGTTGCCGCGCATGTCGATGACTAATCCATCAATGCCTTTCTCTTCGAGTTCGCCGATGAGTCTCTTGACGTCTTTGGTAACGCTGGTGAAGTTCGTGTCACCGCGGTTCAGCGCGCTGTAGTCACGGTAAAAGCCGGGAACCTCGATAACGCCTATTGACCATTCGCGACCTTCTCTGGGGATCTTGATGACATCGCTTTTCGCTGCCTGTTCTTCAAGCTTGACGGCACCGCGAGTTAGCTCAATGACTTCCTTTGGATTGCCCGGTATGGCGTTTGCCGGAATGATCTGCAGCCGGACGACTGATTGTTTGGGGCCACGAATCAAGTCGACAACATCGTCCAGACGCCAACCGATGACATCAACAAAGTCGCCTTCCGGTCCTTGTGCGACGGCTGTTATTCGATCATCCCGCTTTAGCGTGCCGTCGAAGTCCGCCGGACCGCCACGAATGATATTTACGATCCGCACGAAGTCGTCTTCGGTTTGCAGAGTTGCTCCGATGCCGACATACGACAAACTCATCGCGATGCGGTATTCATCGGCATTACGGGGCGATAGGTAGCTCGAATGTGGGTCGACGGCATGGGCGAACATATTCATGAATCGCTCGAAGACGTCGTCGTTGTTAACTTGATCAAGGCGTTTTATGAAACCGTTATAGCGCTTCGAGAGAACATCGTGAACTTTTTCCCATGGCTCATCTTCAAGGGCGAGGGAAAGCGCATCGTTGATAACTCGTTGGCGCCATATGTCGTCCAGCTCCATTGAATCGGCAGCCCAGGGTTGTTCCGTTCGATCGAAGCGATACTCGTCTTCCGAGAGGAAGTCGGGTTCCGATTCCAGTTGGGCCAGCGCGAAATTGAGTCGTTCGCGGACTCGAGTCTGGTAGACCTCGAATATTTCGTAAACCGGGTCCAGAGGTTTGCTCTTGACGATGTCGTCAAGTTGGTAGCGATATCGTTCGAAGTATTCGATGTCGCTGGCAAGCAGGTACATGCGGTTTCTGTCAAGGTTCTCAACGTAGAAGTCGAGGACTTTTGACGACAAGGCATCGTCAACCGCGATCTGCTTGTAATGCGATTTTTGAATGAACTGGGCGACCAGTTCGCCGATGTTTTCATGCCGCTGTTCTGGATAGAGAAACTGATTCTCGTCGATAGCGGAAGCCCCACCTTCAGAGTTGCTGAGGGCAGGCAATGACAAGAGCGCCAACAGGGCGATCGCCAGTCCGCGGGTTCGGCGTTGTTCAAGAATCGTCAAAGTTTTCTCCATGGCAGTCATAGACGGTGTTGCAATCGGTTCAACTCGGCTAGGCTAGTTGTCTCTCGCTCTGTGATCAAGGGCGTATTCGTCATAATCTCAGCTACTTTACGGTAATTGTTGACCGTTCCGGAAAAATTGATGCGCCCCCTGTCCGCCTTTACGTTAATAATCCTTGGCTCCTGTTTTGCTATTACGGTGAGTCTCGCTGCCGTCATTGTCGTCGTTTTGGTGCTCGGCGATGAATATCCGCGCCTGCAACACGAGTTTGTCGCCCTTCGAAACAGTTTCGTTCTCTTCCTGGGTATGACCGCAATATCGACGATGAGTTTCTATTCGCTTCTAAAGAACCATGCGGCGCGCTATTGGGCGCAAGCGGCGATGTGGCTCGGATTGGTCCTGACAGGCGCCTATTACTGGCCGTGATGCTGACTGAAATTATGCGGAAAATGGCGATTTTAGTGTGCGTTTGCGCCGCCGTCGCATTCGCCCCTGGAGCTCCTTGCGACGTTCATCAAGCCAATTTTCACGACTGATTTTGGCCGCATGTCCCTGTTCTTTAAGCAATCGTTCACGGTAGTCGCAAAAGTCAGCGTAGGCCTCTATTTCGTGCTTCAGCTCTCGAAGGACAAGTTCAATCATGATCGCGTCGTCGAGGAAGCCAAGGCCCGGAATATCATCGGGGATCAAATCCTCAGGCTCTGCGAAGTACGCCAGAGCATTCAGAACGCGAACGGCCTCTTGGTGCGGCAGGCGCCATTCGATATCTGACAACATTTGGATCATCTGCTTCAGATTGCGCAGGCGATCGACGATAAACCCGGGCGCTGTCGACTCCTCAACGTTCGCCAACAATGCCTCTGCGGCCGCTACGATGTCTTCCGGCGGTAACTGAGAAGCGGTCCGCCGTGCTTCCTGCATAATCAGCCGAAAGTGCTTCAGATCGTTTTCGTCTAGTTCAAAGGAAATGCGCAATGACAAACTATGGCTCCGTGAGATTGGGCAACGCAGATTATCACGAAGGGTTTTCGGAAGGAATTTACGAGCGGTTTACTTTCCGGAGCGATTGCGCCAGTTCTTCGATCGGTCGAAGCCGCCGGTGTTGTACGGATCGATGCCAGTTTCTTCGCCAGAGTCAACCAAAGAGTCGTCTAAAATCTTCAGCGTCTCGTGGGTTCCCGTATCTTCGCGAACATACTTGTTCCGTATGAGCACATTCTTGCCAGGACCCGCATCCTCGATCTTCGTCGGGCCGTTCGTTACGAACTCGGTCGGTTCTACCGGCTGATCTTGCACGGCTGGCTTTTTGGGGCGCATCGCCGCCTGTACCACTGTCTTTCGCAACGGTTTTTTTGGGGCGATTTCACGTTCCGAGAATCGCTCTTTCAGCCAATTTTTGATTTTTTCGATCATTGTTTGATGCCACATGATGCTGCTGATGTGAACAGGTCAGTTTCTTGAGTCAACGGGCACTTAGGCCACCGAGCGACTATTTTACAAAGTGTAGCGCCACTAAATGGATTATCTTTTGATAAATGTGATGCAGGTCACATATTGTAATATCGGTAAAATCCTCGGCTGAGGAACTAAGGCGCTGCTTGGCTCCGGCCCGTTCGCCGCCAAGCCAAGGCCAACAAGCGCAGAATTTGCCAGCCTAAATACGGCGCCAGCGCCAAAAACCAGGCGACGTAGTCCCCATTTCTGAATTTCGTGCTCAGCCTGCCGAAGAAATCGCCGTAGCCATGGCCGCCATAGGTGCCGAATACGGTTTGTCCGACGAAATAGACAACAACAGGCATGACGGCCAGGCCGATAAACAGAAGGCCTGTGAGTAGGGCCACTTCTTTAGTGGCGAGCTGCCTGAAGACAGAAGCTTGTTTTGGTTTGTCCAATGAGGTCTACGATCCGGGTTAGCGGGTACAGGGCCCGCTATCGTTGCTTACCGCAGGTTGGACGTCAAGATAGTTCGGAACTCGATTCGTTGGAAGACTGAGCGCGGCGACGGCGGTGGATCAGAATTCCCATATGAATACAGGCGACAGAGAACAAGCAGTAATGCGGGACGACCCAAAACCACTCATTGATGTACAAAGTAGCGGCAAATGCCGCGAATCCCGATATCAGATAGAAATAGGGAAGTGTGTTGTACAGGAGTTTCGGTAGCCATATTTTGCGGGTGACAAAATTTCCGGCTTTACGGGAAACGCGTCGTGTTTCCGACAGCGCTATTGGCTTCCCTGCTGTGGTGCTCATCATTGGCTGAATTCACTTTCCATGTGAAGAATTCAAGCATATGCCAGGTTGAGATATTAGACCGTGAAGGCCCTCACAAATTACCGTTTCGGGTCAGGAACCGCGCATCCTGCGCTCTTCGTATCGAAATCGCGCATTGCCGATCAGAACGGTGTCGCCATGCTGAAGGAAATGTTCAGAGACTCTCGCAGAATTGACCTGAATGCCGTTCTTGCTACCCCAGTCAATAATCCGTGTTTGCTCGCCGTCCGTCTGAATGACCGCGTGCCGGCGGCTGACGTAGGCGGCCTTCAACTGAATGTCGTTGTCCTTGGTTCGCCCGATCGTGAGGCGATCCTTAAAGAGTGGAAACCGCAATACCTGGCCATCGACCGAACCAATCAGAAGTCGTGTCGTCCTGTCTGGGGACGACTGAGCGGCGCCTTCATTGTCGCTGAGACCGCCTTCCAATGCGCGCTCTTCGATGTCGGGCGCGACGTCTCCAATCTCGTCGATTGACTCGATTGAACCCGGCTTCTTTGCGAGTTCCGCCAGCAATATTGAAATCGCCTCGCTCTTGGTCGACAGCTTCTGCTCGAGACTCTCCGTCTTTCGGTTCAGTTTCTTAATTTCTTTCTGCAGACTTTCTACGCGCTCCGACGACTGTTCTTCGGCCTCTCCGAGCATTGTCTCGAGCTCGTCTTTGAATCCGCGAGCATCGACTAAATCTGACGTGAGTTGATAGTTGACCTCACCGGTCTCTACGACCGTGTCCTGAGCTTCACCGAGTTCAAAGCGCAAATTACGGAGCTCTTGTTCGTGCCGCTCTTGAACGTTATCGATCGTCGCTTGTAGTTCGGCGAGTGATGCGACCGTTTTCGCCAGTTCGCTATTCAAGTTTGCACTCATGTAGCGAGATTCAGACAGGGCTTGCGTCAGATTTTCATTCTCACGTTCGTATCGCGAGTTTGATTCGATCAGGTCCTGCGATTGTTGGCGTATCGAATCGGCATACTCCTCTGAGTGACTCAGGCGGCGCTGTAGATCGCTTGCGGTGAATTCATCGACTGCGGCCTCAACGTTTGTGCTTTGAGAATCCGGCGCGGTTATTTCACTGGCATTCAAGCGCTCCACGTCGTCATAACGCGATGTCAATTGGCGGAATTCGTTGTCGCGCTGCCGTATCTCGGACTTCAGCGCCTTTATTTTGCTGTCCCGCTTCTTGAGGAGTTTTTCTTTTCGCACGAATCCGTCGCGCGCCGACGCAAGCTCGTCGTGGAGTCCCTTGGTTTGATCGTCGCGAGCACCGATTTCGGTCTCAAGTCCGAGCGACTTGGCGCGCAAACGTTCGATGTCGTACTGAAGGCGGCGTATCACTTCGTCGCGCGACTCCAGATCGGATGTTAGTGCCGACACGGTTACGCCTGACGACGATTTTTTGCCGACATGGTTCTGAGCATCAAATGTTATTGCGTCGACTTCCAACGGTTTGCTGCCGTCGTCTGAGAAAGCTGAGGTCTCTAGTTCAACGGTTGGATCATCGTCATCGGCGACTAACTCATTGATATTATTGTTGTCATTAGCCATTACATTAGTCTATCACGCGAATAGCCGGACGCTGCGGCCCCGGGCGGGTTTTTCAAGCGTTAGGTTAAATCGTTGTCAGTCGCAGGCCACCGTTCGGCCGTCAGCCCAGTCGCGCATTGCGGAAATCCTCTCGTGGAGGACTACGGATAATGGCTTTGTTTGTTCGATTTCGGCCTGAATAAATCGCGTGTTCAATGGCTTGTTGTGTGCGTGGGCGGAGTAAAAGGCAGCAACGACCGCCTGTTCGATTTCGGCACCTGAGAACCCGTCCATCGCGCCGGCCAGTGCATCTATATCGAAATTCCCCAGAGGCTGCTCGCGATTGGAAAGGTGAATAGCCAGGATCGATGCGCGAATCTCAGGGGTCGGTAAATCGACAAAGAAAATTTCATCGAAGCGTCCCTTTCTAACGAGCTCGGGCGGCAGTGTGCTGATGTCATTTGCGGTGGCAACAACAAAGACCTGACTCTTCCTTTCAGCCATCCAGGTGAGGAAAGTGCCCAACACTCTCTGCGCAGTACCCGTTTCGCCGCCGCGCCCTGCAATTCCTTTTTCAATTTCGTCGATCCACAAGACACACGGAGACATGACATCGGCCGTATTCAACGATTCGCGCAGCTTTCGTTCAGTTTCGCCATGGTATTTGTCGTAGATGGCGCCGAAATCGAGCCGCAACAGCGGAACGCCAAAGATTGCGGCGGTCGCCTTTGCCGCCAAACTCTTACCGCAGCCCTGTATACCGAGCAGCAAAATCCCTTTCGGAGTGTCAAGATGAGATGCGCTTTTGTCGCCACGAAAGGCCGGCCGTCGTTGTGATAACCATGTTTTGAGTCGAGCCAGGCCACCGACTTCGCCAAAGGTGGCCTTGTCGTATTCGAATTGCAGGGCGCCGCCGCTATTCAGTAGTTCATATTTGGCTTGCATCACGTTGGGCAGATCACTGTGGCTGACCGCACCGTCGACATAGATCGCATTTCGGGCGAGCCGCGCCGTATCCGCGTATGAAAGTCCTGCCAGGTTCTTGATCAACAGCTTGTGCGCCTTCGGGTCAATCTTGACCGGAGAACCGGGATTGTCGTTCGAGTATTCGTCAGCGACTTTCTTCACGATGCGGACGCGCTCCTGTTCGCTCGGGAGCGCCATGCTGAAACGGGCACAGAATCCCTCGAGCTCAGTAGGAACTTTCACCTTATGACTCATCAGAATAATTTGACGCTCAACATCGCGAAAACGAATGCATATGTCCTTTAACAAGCGCACGTGTACCGGGTCTTCGAGGAACGGATGAAAGTCGAGTAGCACATACAATCCCGGTTTCGAAACGGCTCGAATATGTTTGAGCACGTCCGTCGGCTCGGAGTTGAGCGACTGCGGCTCCAGAGAAATATCGAGTCGCTGCAACCCGTCGGTGATCGTCCAGCGAAATAGCGGTATGTAACTTGTTGATGATCGGCGCATGGTGATGCCTTGCAGCATCTCAAGCATTCGAGCTTCATCCTGAGATTCAATGATGACGATCGGCGTGCGCGATCGCAGAATCAACTCCAGGTCATGATTTCCGTCCATAGATACGCTCAGCTCTCTGGTGACAGTTGGGATTGCGGGCAGCCCGGCAAGTTGCTGTTTGCTAGTGCATCAGCGGGTTCCTGCAAAATATTTATTACGATTTGTTGAAGAGTCGGCAGAGATATTCGGGACTGACTATTCGCAATTTCGGTTACGACGCTATCAAGGCTCGATTTGCCCGCCGACTTTTTTCGTATCTCACTGTCCAGGCTGCGAAAGGCAACGACGGCGAGGGCAGTCGTCGCCCCACTCGAGTGCTTACCACAGAGTTCTTTTGCGTCAGCCGCCCACGCGACTTGTTTCTCAATAGCTCGCTGGTAACGTCGCGCCGTGATCGCGCCGCCGCGCAGCAAGAGTTCAAGACTGTAGTATTCGGCGAGGCCTTCGACGATCCAGTCATAACCGTGCTCTGCTCTCGCACCGAGCGCGACGTGAAAGACCTCATGCGCCAAAGTGCTGGTCGCGTTTTCACTGATCAATGGTCGGTCCGCATGAATGAATATCGAACCGGGTGCTGACAGACCGCCGCGCCACATTGGGTCGCCGGCGCTGACGATGGTCAGCGACGGAATAGAGTCGGGCAAAACAGCATTGAGTTCCGGCAAGATCCAGTTCAGCAGCGCGAGCATATCCATACGGCGTGTGGATTGACCTTCGGGGGCCACGACGGCGATTCGAGTGCCAGCAATGGTTTCCCGCCGTATGCCGAGGCTTCCCATGGCAATCCAGCCGCTGGGTTGGTCAAAGCGGCGATCCGGAATGTCGACATCGATTCGGCTGCGAAGTGTTGAATACTCTGAAACGGCGGACCAGTTCGTGGGCAAGCTGAAGGCCATACTCGTTTTGCTGCGGCTGCCTTTCAAGGTACGTGTTCGTGCTCTGGGAATAATATCCTCGGCCCGGAAGATACCCCAGCTTTCATCCAGCCATGCGTCGTAGCCGCTATTGCCACGTTGGTGAGAGACCTTGCGACGCCAGCGCAGAGTGCCGCCTTGAGCTTCCGGTTGCCAACGCGCTTTGTTCTTTGTGACGGTCAATCCCGCGTCCGATTCAATGTCGTAGGTCAGCTGATCCGTAAGATCGAAAGACAGCTCCCGTAATTGCCGGTTCGATTGCTTGACCGACATCTCGATCGCAACACTGCCATCGCCGGGCTCCGGGACTATTTGATAATGAACGGCGTAACTGGCCGCATCGTCGCCGGCTTCGGTTTCGGAGGCCGGGACGCCGCATGCAGCGCAACAGAACAGGCAGGTCAGTAGTATCGATCCTGAGATGCAGTTCATACTGTGTTAAGGCCTTGTCGCGTATGGTTTCCGGGAGTGCCGGTCAGAGTGAATTAGATGATAACGCAGACAGCCCGTAAAATTCCTATTTTTGCCTTAACTATCACCAAGTTGGCCAAGTTGGCGATGTTGGCGATAGTGGCTTCTGTATCCGGGTGCTCGACTCAGGCGGTGGAGCCTGTCGAACGCGCGGATCGCCGGCCGGTTCAACGAACGATTGTTCGCACACAAAGTGTGGGCGAAAAGGCGGCGGCTGTTGCACTGCGGCAGGTCGGGGTGCCATATCGTTACGGCGGCGCTAATACCAACGGTTTTGATTGCAGTGGTCTGGTGCAGTTTTCCTACGGCAAAGCGGGAAAACCTATGCCGCGTACGACCGGTCAGCTGTGGTCCGCGACATCTGAGGTTCATCGCAAGAACTTGCGAGTCGGGGATCTGCTGTTTTTCAGTATTGAAGGTAAAATGTCGCACGTCGGGATGTATGTCGGCCGGCAACAATTTGTACACGCTCCATCGTCAGGACGAACGGTGAGTGTGGCGACGCTCGATTCCCCGTTTTACGCGTCCGCCTTAATACGCGGTGGTCGGCCACGGTAGAAAATTTGCCCGCTATACTTTTTCGTCGCTGGAGAGAAAGTTCTTTAGCTGTTTTGCAAGACCGCCGCAGGCTTTCGATTGCGTCCGCGCGATAAGCGGTATGGGTATGACAAGCGCCGGCAAGAATGACGTGCCACTGTAGTCAGCGGTGACCGTACCTGCCGATTCGGAATCTTCCAGATCCCAGATTGAAGCTTCATAGTCTGCGTCATCCTGCCACCACGCGAACCCGAAACATCCGCCGCCACCAGGGCCGGCCGCACAGGAAAGACTGCCGCCTTGTGTCACGCGCTCGGTGCCACCGTCAAGCCAGACGATATACCGCACGCCCATTCCTTTTACTGCCTCAGGAACACCCGGTCTCGCCATAAGATGCACCAGACCTTTCGTATCGGCGGGCGCTGTTCTCGGTTCGAACCAGGGGAACAGCTTGTCTACGAAAACCTGATTCGGGATGACATTCAGGCCACCCGATCCGCGCCCCAGCGCTTTTTCGACGCAGCTGATGTAGTCCGCTTCTGTCTCATTGCCCTGGTGATAGCTCTTGGCCATTACCACGACCGTTTCACCGGCGAGAAGGCCGGTCGTTTCCTCTCTGGCATTTTCGATGCTGGCTGTTATGCAGCCGCTCAATCCGAATCCCATCAGTGGGACCAGTACAAGCATCAGGTGTTTACTCACTGTCATCAGTCTATGCCTCCTATCGCGAAAATCCCGACAGGGCCGGTATCTTCATCGTCCGAGCCTCCGTCGGCGGACGAAGCCTCCAGTTGGCTGATATCGATCGGCCCGTCGGCCAAAGCGCTAATTTTGGTCGCCTTGTCCATCTGCATCAGTATTTGAGCGGCGGCGTCGCGCATTGCGAGGACGGCCGCTCGTTGCAAAGATTTTGAGCCTCCCAATCCTTGTTTTTGACTCTTCCCGTAGGCGCTGACGGTCCATGTCGACGCGCTGTTGCCAACGCTATCGAATACCTGCATGCGGTAGCGAATCCAGACGGCGAAAGCGTTCGTCTTGCTTTGATTGGGGATCGAAAATTCAAAGCCCTCGATTTTCGGTTCGACCAATGCGTCGAAGGTGTAGTCCATCGCATTATCGTCAGGGCCCAGAACGATGACGCTATCGAACATGTAGCCGAAAAGCTGCGTGAAAAACGTCGCATTGGACGAGCCAAGATCGATCGTCCACGTGTCTCGTCCAAGTACGTTTTCTTCATGAACGAAGTGGTCGAATTCGGCCGGAATTCGAACAGCGACATTGAGCGGCAGTTTTTCGACGTTCGGTGCGGGAATCGTCGGGTTTTCGACGGTAACGTTTGAAGCGCATCCGACGGCAAGCAGAGAGGCTAAAACAATGCAGCTTGCTAGGTGTTTGGTCGCTATCAAGTGGTCGAGATCCGCGCAGATGAAGAGGGATGGCTGCTATATCTGAGCACGTCCGCGTTGCATAGTTCCGCCGATTTACGCCAAATACAGGTCTTCGCCACTTTAGTTCGGCCATAGGGCGAGTGCAAATCAAAATCCTGTTCAAGATTTCTGCGAGTGTCGGTATAAAGGCCCATCAATTCGTGATTCCGGTTCTCGGCGATGGCAAGACCCAAAATCCTAGTCTTTCAACATGTTCCCTACGAACCTCTGGGAACGCTCGACCCGCTCCTGAAAGAGGCCGGATTTCGGATTCGGTACGTCAATTTCGGTCGCGAACCGGCTTCCCGCCCGAGTCTTGAAGGCTACGAGGCGTTGATAATATTGGGCGGCCCGATGAATAGCGATCAGATCGACTCCTACCCGAATCTGATTACGGAAGTTGAGATAATTCGAGAAGCTGTTGAACGCGATATATCGGTGTTGGGGATTTGTCTCGGGGCGCAACTGCTCGCCAAAGCCCTGGGTGGGTCGGTCGGCAGGAATGAAACGCGCGAAATTGGGTGGTACGACGTCGATTTGACCTCAGACGGAGCCGCGGATTCGGTCTTGTCCGGTTTCGACTCCCGGCAGCGGGTTTTTCAATGGCATGAGGACGGTATTGAGCTGCCTCCGGGAGTGGTTCATCTGGCCGCATCCGCCGCAAGCAGCGTGCAGGCCTTTCGTCATGGCGAGCATGTCTACGGTTTTCAGTTTCACCTGGAAGTCGACGAGTCGCTGATCGAACGTTGGCTGACGGTTCCCGCGAATCAAGAAATGCTGATGGATGAAGCAGGGCGCATCGATCCGAATCTCATTCGAGAGCAGAGCACGGAGTGGGTCAGCGAGTTGGAGAAGCTGAGCAAGGATACATTTTCGCGCTGGATCGATCGTTTCGAGATGGGCCCGCGCAGACGACGACTGCCTTCCAGATAAGAACCCAGAGGCGTCAGTAATCGCGCAACTGAAGCGGTTCTTCCTGCATCAACGCGACTTGCTCCTTTAACGACAAAATATGATCGTCCCAATAGCGCGGGCTGTCGAACCAGGGAAAGGCGACCTTGAACGCCGGGTCCTCCCAGCGACGGGCAATCCACGCCGTGTAATGCATGATGCGCAAACTTCGCAGCGCTTCGAGCAGATGCAATTCGCGCGCATCGAATCGTCGAAATGACCGATACCCCTCGAGTAGGGCTTCGAGTTGCGGTGTTTGTTCGATGCGATCACCGGACAGGAACATCCAAAGATCCTGGATGGCAGGGCCGTGACGGCAGTCATCCAGATCTACGATGTGCAGGCGATCCTCATTGACGAGCACGTTGCCCGTATGGAAGTCTCCGTGGAGTCGAATTTCTCTCGTCGTTCCCGCGCGTTCGTAACAAGCCTCTATGCCATCAAGGACCAGTTCCGCAACGCTTTCGTACGCCTCGCAGTTTTGTTCGGGAATGAAATCATTGTCGAGCAGGAAGTCCAGCGATTCGACACCGTAACTTTCTATATCGATTCGCGGGCGATGTTTGAAGGACGTGACTTCACCCTCGAGATGAATTCTTGCGATCAGCCGGCCCACTTGTGTCTGTAGGTCGTAATTGTCGAGATCCGGCGAACGACCACCGCGACAAGGGTAGACGGCCAGACGGTAAGGCCCTGCAAACTTCAAGGTGTCGCCATCTACCGCGATCGGCGGTACGACGGGGATATCCTGATTTGCCAGCGCGATCGAGAATTCATGTTCTTCCACGATCGATTCGTCGGACCAGCGCCCGGGACGATAGAACTTCGCGACGACCGGACGGTCGTCCTCAATGCCAATCTGATAGACGCGGTTCTCGTAGCTGTTTAGAGCCAGGAATCGTCCATCACAGTCGAATCCAATATCTGCAAGCGTTGAAACGATGTCCTCGGGCTGCAGGTCGGCGAACGCCAGTGTGGCGTCATCGCCGGTCACGATGCCTTCTGGCGAGACTCTCGTTTGCGATCCACTTCGGTCAGCAGTTTCTTTCGAATACGCAGATTATCCGGCGTCACTTCCAGAAGCTCGTCGTCATCGAGGAATTCGAGTGACTGCTCGAGCGAGTATCGAAGCGGCGGTGTCAGTATCAGGTTCTCGTCCGTACCGGCGGCACGAATATTGTTGAGTTGTTTGGCTTTCGTCGGATTCACCACAAGGTCGTTTTGACGCTTGTGTATACCAATGACCATGCCTTCATACACCGGCGCGCCGTGCCCCAGAAACAGCTTGCCGCGTTCCTGCAGATTGAACAGGGCATAGGCTAAAGCCTTGCCATGTACCATCGATACCAGCGTGCCGTTACTTCTTTGTGCGATGTGGCCGGCTACGCGCGGCGCATACCCGTCAAGAACGTGATAAATCAATCCGGTACCGGACGTCGCGGTCAAATACTCGGTGCGGAAACCGATCAGACCTCGCGTTGGAATCTTGTAGTCGAGACGCATACGGCCTTTGCCGTCCGGCATCATGTTCTGTAACTCACCTTTTCGATCAGCCAGTCGCGTCATTACTGCGCCCTGGTATGCCTCATCGAAATCAACGGTCAATTGCTCCCAGGGCTCATGCTGAGCGCCGTCGACGTCGTGCATGATGACTTCGGGCCGAGAGACCGCCAGTTCGAAACCCTCGCGGCGCATTGTCTCCACTAGCACTGAAAGGTGCAGCTCACCGCGACCCGAAACGCGGAACTTGTCCGGATCACTGGTGTTATCGACTCTGAGCGCCACGTTGTGCTTGAGCTCCTGCTCCAGGCGCTCACGAATCTGACGGCTCGTTAGATACTTACCGTCCTGGCCGGCGAACGGAGACTTGTTAACCTGAAACGTCATGTTAACTGTCGGTTCATCGACGCTCAGGGCTGGAAGTGCTTCTTCATGCTCGCGGTCGCACAGAGTATCGGAGATACCCAGATTGTCGATTCCGCTGAATACGACAATGTCGCCAGCATTCGCCGAGTCGACGCGTGTTCGCTTCAGTCCGTCAAATCCGAACAGCTCGAGAACGCGTGCGCGTTTTGACGTGGAGTCGGGTGAAACAACGCTTACAGGTGCGTTCGCCTTGATGGTGCCGCGACTGATGCGGCCGATGCCAAGTAAGCCGGTGTAGGTGTCATAGTCGAGACTCGATACCTGCAGTTGCAGTGGGCCGTCCGGATCAACGTCAGGATGAGGAACGTGTTTGATGATTGTCTCGAACAGAGGATTCATGTTGCCCTCGCGAACATCTGAATCTTCGCTCGCGTAGCCTTCCAGTGCCGACGCGTAAATAATGGGGAAGTCGAGTTGTTCGTCCGTAGCGCCAAGTCGATCAAACAGATCGAAGGTTTGATTGATGACCCAGTCGGGCCGGGCACCATCTCGATCAATCTTGTTGATGACGACGACCGGTACCAGTCCCTGTGCGAACGCCTTTTCTGTTACAAAGCGCGTCTGTGGCATCGGGCCTTCAACGGCATCGACCAAAAGCAGAACACTGTCGACCATCGACAGGACGCGTTCAACTTCGCCGCCGAAATCGGCATGGCCGGGTGTATCGACAATATTGATACGGTAGTCATTCCATTTGACTGAGGTATTCTTGGCCAGAATGGTGATTCCACGCTCACGCTCCAGATCGCTCGAGTCCATGACACGATCGGGCACAGCAGCGCGTGGTCCGAGGGTTCCGGACTGTTGCAGCATCTGGTCCACCAGGGTGGTTTTGCCGTGGTCGACATGCGCGATGATCGCGATATTGCGGAGTTTGGTTATATCGGACATTTGGGTGTGGCTCTGGAAGCAGGCGGCGGATTATAGTGACCCCTTACGAGAATTGATATGGCGACCTTAAATAGATGAAAAAACGACTCTCCACATGGCTTTCAGCCTCTCTTATGATGTCCGTTGTGGTGTCTTGCAGCGATAGTGGCGCTACTTTCGACGCTTCTGCACATACGCAGGAAATTATTGAGTGGCGTGAGTGGCGAATTGAGCAGCTCAAAAAGCCGACGGGTTACCTGAATCAGATCGCTCTGTATTGGCTCGAACCGGGTATCTACAGTTTCGGATCGTCCGCGGACAACGATCTCGTATTCGGTGGAAACGCGGCGCCGGAAATTGGCGTCTTCACGGTTACGGCCGATGGCGTTTCGATGAAGGTCCTCGAGGGTGTCGATGTGACGAGTGATGGTGAGCCTGTCAACGAAACGGTCATCAATGCCGATACCACAGACAATGGGACGATGATTTCACACGGCTCCCTTGCCTGGACTGTCGTCGAGAGGGTGGGGCGATACGCCGTGCGTCTCCGCGATTTTGAACATCCCTTTGTTGCGAGCTTCGGTCCTCTGCCGTATTTCAACATCGAACCATCCTTGCGGGTTGAGGCTCGACTAAGGCGTTATTCGGAACCGAAAATAGCGAACGTCGGCACGGTCATCGAAGGCCTTGGCTACCATCCTGAGTCGCCCGGTGTGGTGGAATTCGAAATAGATGGGCAATCGTATGAGCTTGAGGCCTATACGTCTGGCGACCTGCTGTTCTACGTATTCGGCGATCAAACCAACCGGGACATTACCTACGGCGCCGGACGATTCTTGTACTCCGAGACACCCGGCGAAGATGGCCTGACAGTTCTGGATTTCAATAAATCCTACAGCCCACCGTGTGCGTTCAATGACTTTTCAACTTGCCCTGTTGCGTCGCCGAGGAATCGTTTGCAGATCCGCGTCGAAGCCGGCGAGAAGTTTGACGAGTCTCTTCACTACTCGGCGGAACACTAGTCACGCAGATCAAATGTTAGCCCTGCGTTTTTTCGCAGACGTTCGATGAGCGGTCGTGCCATCACGGATGCCGGCGTCCAAACGCCGCCTCCGACATCGAGTTTGTCTTTGGCGAGGCAGACGGCGGATTCACTCAACATTTTGCTGGTGGAGCCATAGCCCGGGTCCTGATCGCCCGTGATGCGGCCGCGAATTATTTTGCCGTCCGGCAAGACGCCAATTTGCATGAGATTGAAGAAACCGGTTCGCTGTAACTCGCGATCCGGTCCTTCGCCGGGCTTCGCGAGAACGTATCGCTGCAGGAAGTTCCTGGTCGGCGTGAATGATGCGAAGAAAACCAATGCACCGATTCCCAAAGTCATGACTGCACCTTTGAACCAGCCAGTAAAACCTCGTCCGGCTATTACCGATTCGTCGTAGCGAAAGTCTTTGCCGTAAGGATAGTCCGCGAGCGCATGACTACGCCGTACCACTTTGGTATTGACACCGGCCATAACAAATGGAGCTGTCCAGCATTGAGCGTCTTCCCGATAAACGACCTTTTGCTGGTCGCGTCCATCGGGACCTTCGCGTTCACCCTCGGGGTTCAGGCTGTAGGGATGAATGAGAACGCGTGCGATTGCTCGATCCTTACGGCTCTCCTTGATCAGATTCATCATGCTGGCAAGCGTTCCACCGCTCGCCGTACCTTTGGTCGCTTTGACCATCATGCTGATCGATGTGCAGTAAGCACCGAATTTTTCCTTGGCGGCGTCTTGCAGAAACCAAACGCCGATGTCCATCGGAACGGAGTCGAAGCCACAACAGTGCACGATTTTTGCGCCGGTCTGCTGCGCTCGTTCCTGATGCGTATCGACCATCTTGCGAATCCACTGAACTTCGCCGGCCAGGTCACAATAATGCGTTCCAGCGTTGACGCAGGCCTCAACAAGATCTGAGCCAAACAATGCGTAAGGGCCGACGGTAGTCAGGACGACGCGAGTTTGCGACGCAAGTTTCTGCAACGCGACTTTGTCGAAACTGTCGGCAACAATTAATGTCAGGTCGCTTGCCTCAGACCCGAGACCTGCGCGAACTTCCTGCAATTTTTTTTCGCTGCGACCGGCGAGTGCCCAACGCAGATCACCGTCGGCGCCGTATTGCCGCAACAAGTATTCTGCGACGAGCGTTCCGGTGAAGCCGGTAGCGCCCTGAACGATGATGTCGAAAGGGCGATTGTCTGGTTGATCTGTGGTCAAAACATTTTCTCCATTAGAGCGACTTCCTTCTTGCCGCCGTCGGTTTCCTGAGACCCAATCCGACGAAACCCCATTCGCTCATGAAAAATCATTGAGCCTTCATTGGGCGGACGGATGTTCACTTCACATGTCATCCGCGATGCCCCTGACTGGGATTGACCGAATGCCGCGTACAGTGATTCTGCAATGCCTTGCCGCCGAGCCCATTCTGCAACGGCGACGCGATCAACATAGGCGAAATCGTCGTAGTTGTCGCAAAACCAACGGTAGTTCGGACTGGCATATGCGGTGCCGGGACGTAATCCTATTAGGAATCCCGCGAGCCGGTCGTCGATTTTGGCGAGCTGGGTAAAAGCGGCATTATCGCAAAACCACTCAAGTTCATCACGTCCTATCAGGTTTACATGCGGTACGGAGGTTTCATTCAGTGCGAGCACTTCGTCGAAGTCGTTTTGCATAATTTTCGAAATCTGCATGGACATACCGTAATGCTATGGTAGGGTATCGACAAGACGGCAAGCGGTAGATTCATCTAATCCGCACCCAAACAGACCGTCAGCAATCGCTACTTTACTCGTCTTCGACACTGAAATGATGTCCGCAACCAACAGGGTTGCGGAATCGTTCGTATGTGAACGGCAACACGCTTAGCCGCCGCCGCATGCGTAAAATTTCGTGATATTTTTTTGGGACAAGTAAACATGATTACCAACGCCAAACGCGCATTGCTTTCCTTCGCCGTCATATTTCTTTCCATCTCCGCTGCGCACGCTGCATCCGGAAATTCCGTGGATCTGTTGAAATACATCCCGGCTGATACGCCCTACGTTTTTGCATCAACTGAACCGATGCCTAAAAAGCTGGCGGATAAACTTGAGCCGACTGTTGATGAGATTCTTCAGGCTTACCAGAGCATCGTCCGCTATACGATGGATGAACAGCTCGCCAAGATGGAATCTTCGGAAGAAGGTGCAGACGAGGCGGAACGATTCCGCGGCGTTGCTGAAGAGATCGTCGGGTTGATGAGCCTTGACGGTATTCGGGGTGTCGGTATTGAGCGCGAGTCCGCGTTCGCGATGTACGGGAATGGCCTCCTACCCGTTCTGCGTTTCGAGTTGTCCAAATCGAGCCTCTTTGATGCGGCGATTGAGCGTATCGAGGAGAAAAGCGGTACCGCTTTGCTGCTTGGCGACGCGGGCGGCGAGTCTTACAAGTACCTTGATGCGGACAAAATGCGTTTGATCGTAGCGACGCTGGACGATCAGGCGGTAATAACAGTCGTACCGTCCGCATTCGACGAGTCACAAATCGCTCTGGCAATTGGCGCGAAAACGCCGCGCAATAGTCTGAAAAAAAGCAAGGTATTTCGGGCGATTCGGAAAGAATACGATTACTCAGAACACTTGTTGGGCTACGTCGACCTTCAACGGATTGCAGCGGTTTTCGCCGGCAACGCGACTGAAGCCGACAAGGCGCTCTTTGCAGCAATCGGAGAACAAGCACCGGAATTATCCGAGACTTGCTCAGCTGAAATCATGGAGATGGCCAGCATCGCTCCGAGAGTTGTTTTCGGCTATTCCGATCTTTCAAGCGACCAGATTAGAAGTTCGATGGTTTTCGAATTACGGGACGACATAGCCGAAGGATTGGCAACGATCCCGGCTTCTGTTCCTGGTCTGGGCGCGGATTTTGGCGGGCTGATGTCGTTTGGACTGGGTTTGAACCCGATGGCATTGCGCGAATTCTACGAAGGACGTCTCGACGCTATGGAGGCGGACCCGTATGAGTGTGAGAAATTTGCAGAACTGCAGGCCGGCGTAGCGAAAGGCAGAGAAGCACTGAATCAGCCTCTGCCGCCGGTGGTCTACAGCTTTCGAGGGTTTGTCGCCAATGTTGCCGATATTCAAGGCTTGGATATGGCCGGCGGCACGCCCCCGGAGTCTATCGAAGCTTCAATCCTGATCGGGATGGAGAACGTGGAGGCTCTGGTCATGATGGCTGCGATGTTCGATCCTCAGATCGCTGCGTTGAATCTGTTGCCCGATGGCAAGCCGGTCAAGCTCGATATGCCGCGACTCGCGGAAATGGCGGATCAGGCGTTTGCCGCAATGTCGGCTAACGCATTAACGGTATCGCTGGGTGATAATGCGGAAGAAGTATCGGCTGAAATGCTGAAAGCGGACAGTCCAAAATCGGCGCCGTTCATGAGTATGAGTATGGATTCGGCGCGTTATTACTCGATGATCGGTGACTCGATGGCCGAGAAGTCGCAGGGTGATGAAGCCGAGAAGATGCCCGAGGCCATTCGTGAAGCGATGCGTGACGTCATGGCCTTGTCAGGTAGCATGTACGAAAGAATGTCCTTCGAAATGCGATTCACAGAGCGTGGCGTTGAGATCGGCGGACTCATGAAACTGAGTGACTGACTATGAAATTACGATTATTGCTTGTTGCGATGATGGCACTGTTTTGCAGTGCCGCCTGTGCCCAAGAAACGCTTACGACTTTGAAAGCGGACCTCGATGCTGTCGTAAGCTCGGGCGCTGTGGAACCCGTAGACGGTATCACCGCGGCAGGGCAGCCGGACGAGGCAGCGCTGAAAGTTTTTGCGGACCAGGGATACACGACGGTTATTGATTTAAGAACGGCGGACGAAGATCGCGGCATGGACGAGCCGGCCGTCATTGAGGCCTTGGGCATGGACTACGTCCATCTACCCATTGGCCGCGATGAGATCACCTTTGACAGTGCGAAGACCTTAGATGACCTGATCAAGGATGCGGAAGGACCGGTTCTGGTTCATTGCGGAAGCTCCAATCGGGTGGGAGCGCTGTTGGCGTTGCGCAGGAGTCTTGCGGGTGCGGATGACGAGACGGCACTGGCCTATGGGTTAGACGGTGGGCTCAGCAGTCTGGAAGGGCGAGTGAAGGATATTCTCGGCGAAGAAAACCCCTAGGTGGGAATGGATGGCCCGCCTGCGGCGAGTCACCGCTTCGCGGGCACTGTCCACAAACCTGCTATCGAACCCGGTTAGAGGAAGTATTTCTGGAGTTTCGGGAGGCGGGCGCTCGGTTATATAGGTTCGCAGGCTAACTCAGGCTGTTGTTCGAGTAGCCGCTCGACTTCCTCAGCAAGATAGAGGCGAGCCTCTAACTCACCTTTTGATCTAACGGCGGCCAGGTACGAATAGAAAAAAGTCGGATTCGAGACAATCAGCCTTTCGATCGCCGGGTTATAGTCCCTAATTGAGTCCACCATTTCCTGACTACTCGCCTGAAGTTGTTGCTCCACGGCGGCGGCACTCTCTAATTCTCCCAGAGCCTCGAGCGCCGACTTCTGAATTGAGCGAGCAAACCAGGCGCCCATTTTGGTCTTGCCCTGATTCTCTACCAGCTCACCGTAGGCGAGACACGCGTAGGCCCAGTCAACATTTTGTGCGGACTGTTCCGTGCACATCGTCACGTAGTCGCGATAGCGAGGCAGTATCAATTCCATTCCGAACGCGAAATCGAATGCCATAATCGCACGCTCCGAAAACGCGTAGTTGCTTCCGGCAGCCAACCCGCGTTCGATCATTTCAATTCTCTCGGTCCGGTAAATGCGAGACACGGCGGCCGTGGCCGCATGGCGCATCGCCTCGAGTGCCGCATCGGACTCGCCCGCCGAATATCGATTTGCGGCGACACGGACCCACGATTCGCTGTTTTGGCTATCAACGGCGATCAGGCGCTGTTCCCAATCTTGCAGTGGACAGCTCGCAGAATCGCGGGAGTCGAAGCAGATTTGCACAGCGTCCCACAAGAGGAACGGGTCAGAGGGGCTACCTGAGATCGCACGATCAAGTAATTCGATGCGCGATGTCGGATCCTTGTCCAGCAAAGCAGCCAGGTGTAAGTGCTCGGCTGACGACGATACCGACAGGCCTTCTGACAAGCTCACCACCAGCTCGTTGTGTGCGCCGATCTGTGCGTCTAATTCTTCCAGCGTCCACTCTTTGTCGTCTGCTTCCGAAGTGACGTCGGAGCAGATGCCAGTCAATGCGGAGCGTATTGCCTCTTCAGGAAGCTCGTCTATCGGTGCGGGCGAGGCCGTGGCGGGCTGAACTTCTTGTGTAGTCGGAACGGGGGCTGCGAGTTCCGTGTCGATCTGCGGCTCACGGATTCCAAGCACAGCGGTCAGTACCAACAACGCGGCAACCACCGCGATCACGGCGGAAGAACGACGAGTCGAACTCATGTCGAGGCTTCTGTGCAGTTGTGCGAAAGATGTGCCATTGCCA
The DNA here is from genome assembly GCA_964568835.1 of uncultured Woeseiaceae bacterium. GTDB lineage: Bacteria > Pseudomonadota > Gammaproteobacteria > Steroidobacterales > Woeseiaceae > UBA1847. Next base: position 35,187 of record CAZMRZ010000022.1, read on the forward strand.
TCGCAGTGTAGAGTCGTTGCTGGACAGGTGCGAGCTTGAGAGGGACGAACTCGCT
>CAZMRZ010000023.1:0-11174 GCA_964568835.1 uncultured Woeseiaceae bacterium
ACGCCTCGTACGCCGGCAAACTCGGACGAATTCTTTTCCGGCAAGCGTGTGTCGGGTTGCGTAACTTTGAGTAACGCGCCGACGCCGTATTCGTGCGCGCTGCGCAGAACGTAAGAGCTATCGTCGACGAAAAGCGTCGTCTTCGGATCGAAGCCAACATCGTCCTGCAGGGCATTCCAGAATTGCTGACTTTCCTTGGCGTGTCCGTAATCGTGGGAGCTGTGGACACCATCGAAGTGATCACAAAGACCCGTCACCGCATCCTTGAGATTCAGCGTTTCCCGATGAGAGTTGGTCACTAGCAGCACTCGCATCGTCTTGCCGCAGACTTTTTTTAGAAAATCGAGTGCGCCCGGCAAGAAACCGATTCGATGACTGACATCGTGATGCAGCTGCACAACATCGATTCCCAGGTGCTCCGACCAGTGGTCGAGGCAGTACCAGCGCAAATCCCCCTGCGCGAGCGCAAACTTGTCGGACAATAGCTGCCTCGCATCCTCGTGTGGCAAGTCGTTATCGATCGCATAGTGGCGCGGAATATGCTCCCGCCACATGTAGTTGTCGTAGGCGAGATCGAGCAATGTACCGTCCATGTCGAGCATCAGGGTCTCGACCTTCTCTAACGGCGATTGCGGAAGGTTTTTCATTGTTATACTGCGCGCCCCGAATGTTTGCAGGAACCGGAATGAAATCCCTGATTGATCCCGTCGTTGCCCTGGCTCAAAAAGCTGGCCAGGCAATCCTCGAAGTTTACTCGTCTGATTTTGAGGTGCAAAGCAAAGACGACGATTCGCCTCTGACACAGGCCGACCTCGCCTCACATTACTGCATTGTTGCAGGTCTTGAGGCGCTGACACCGGGCATGCCCATTATCTCGGAGGAATCAGGGCTGCCAGGCTTCGAGGAGCGCAGTCAGTGGGATCGTTACTGGCTCATTGATCCGCTGGACGGCACCAGGGAATTCGTCAATCGCAATGGAGAATTCACGGTAAACATCGCTTTGATTGACCAGCAGAAAGCGGTTTTCGGTGTTGTCTACGTCCCCGTCACGGACGTGACTTACATCGGTTGTGAAGGCCATGGCGCCGAACGACGCAACGCCGATGGCTCTGTGGAGACCATTCAGGTTTCGGCAAGCAGCGCCAGTCCGGTGCGAGTGGTCGGCAGCCGTTCGCACCGGGGTGCCAGCCTCGACGCCTACCTCGAAAGCCTTGGCGACTGCGACATGATCCCGATGGGCAGCTCCCTGAAATTCTGCGTGATAGCGGAAGGTGGAGCGGACCTTTATCCAAGACTCGGTCTTACCTCTGAGTGGGACACTGCAGCCGCTCAGGCTGTCGTAGAACAAGCGGGCGGAAGCGTCGTCACTTTGGACGGTAAGCCGATGAAATATAACACGAAATCAGACATATTAAATCCGTTCTTTTTCGTCATTGGCGCGTCAGACCGTGACTGGTTGGCGCTGCTGCCGGAAGCGAGTAGCATGGCAGAATGACCGATAAGATCGATACCGAATCGTTTAAGGAGCTTGACCGACTCAGAGAGCTTCGCGCCAGTCACGGAGATCTTGATTACCTTATCGATCGGTTGCAGCACGACCCGATGATCGACCAGCTTCGCATTCGGCGACTCAAGAAACGCAAACTGCTCCTGAAAGACATGATCATGAATCTTGAGAGTGAGATGATTCCCGATCTTGACGCGTAAGAGCGGACGTCAGACAAGCTCCTCACGCTGCCGCAACAGCAAGAACAATGCTGGAATGACCAACAACGTCAAAACAGTGGCACTGATCAGCCCGCCCACCATCGGAGCCGCAATTCGACGCATCACCTCCGACCCGGTTCCGCTACCGAACATGATCGGCAATAGTCCGCCGATCGTCGCCGCCACCGTCATCATCACAGGGCGCACTCTCATTACGGCACCGTCAATGACCGCCTGTTGAATATCCGCCAAACCAAGCTCGCGACCGGCGGCTTTTGCCGCCTCTTTTTGCGATTGAATCGCTCGATTGAGATAAACAAGCAAAATAACGCCAATCTCTACAGCGACGCCAGCGAGAGCGATGAAGCCAACGCCAACGGCCACCGATAGTTCATAGCCCAGCATATACAACAGCCAGAACCCCCCTATCAAGGCGAGCGGCAGAGTACCCATTATCATCGCGACCTCGGTAAAGCGCCGAAAATTGATATACAAAAGCAGCATGATAATCGCGAGCGTCACTGGACCGACGACAGTAAGGCGCTCCTGAGCACGAACCATGTATTGGTACTGACCCGACCAGGCTAGCGAGTAGCCAGCTGGCAATTCAACGGAGTCCGCGACGATCTTCTGCGCATCCGCCACGAAGGAGCCGAGATCACGGTCGGCGATGTCAATATAGGTCCAGCCATTGAGACGCGCATTCTCGCTCTTGATAACAGGCGGACCGTCGACAACGTCGACAGTCGCAACGTCAGCTAGCGCGATACGAGCGCCTGCCGGGGTAACGATCGGCAATAAGCGGAGTTGTTGCACAGAATTACGAACACGCTGGGGATAACGGACATTCACTGAATAGCGCTCAAGCCCCTCAACCGTTTCGGTGACAGTCATGCCACCGACGGCCGTTTGCACGACATCCTGAATATCGTCGATATTCAGGCCGTAGCGTGCCGCGCGCTCGCGATCGATGTCGACATCAATATATCGTCCGCCTGCTACTCGCTCGGAGTACACCGAAGCTGTACCGCGAACGCCTCGCAAGACGTTCTCCAGTTGCTGCCCGATCCCCTCTATGACTTTCAGATCAGGACCTGCGATTTTAATCCCGACAGGTGTCTTAATTCCAGTCGCCAGCATATCGATGCGAGTTTTGATCGGCATTACCCAGGCGTTGGTCAAACCCGTGTAATTGACGACGCGATCCAGTTCGTCTCGTATTGATTCGGGCGTCATCCCCGCGCGCCATTCCTCTCGCGGCTTCAGCTGAATGACTGTCTCGATCATCGTCAGCGGTGCCGGGTCCGTCGCTGTCTCCGCGCGCCCAATTTTGCCAAAAACACGTTTCACCTCGGGCACGGTGAGTATCAGTTTATCCGTCTGCTGCAGTATTTCCCTGGCTTTGTCCACGGATATTCCCGGGTATGTCGTCGGCATGTACATCAAGTCGCCTTCATCGAGCGGCGGCATGAATTCCGAGCCGAGCCGAGTCGCGGGCCAAAGACCAATGGGCAGCAAAATAGCGGCAAGCAACAAAACCGTTCTTGGGCGCCGGATTACGACCTCAATCATGGGTCGGTAGATACGAATCAACCCCACATTAATCGGGTTTCGTTTCTCCGAGATGACCTTGCCGCGAATGAAATAGCCCATCAAGACTGGCACCAACGTGACCGATAGCCCAGCTGCAGCCGCCATCGCGTATGTCTTCGTAAAAGCCAGCGGCGCAAATAATCGGCCCTCCTGTGCTTCGAGCGTAAAGACCGGCAGGAAGCTCAGGGTGATAATCAAAAGTGATACGAACAGTGGCGCGCCTACCTCTGTTGCCGCATCGCCGATAATTCGCCAGCGATTCTCGTCGGTCAGCGGTTCCTTTTCGATGTGTTTGTGGACGTTCTCGATCATCACGATCGCGGAATCAACCATCGCGCCAATTGCAATCGCGATTCCGCCGAGCGACATGATGTTGGCATTGATCCCCTGCATCCTCATTATGATGACGGCGATGAGAATTCCGAGCGGCAAACTCAGGATGATTACGGCCGATGATCGCAAATGAAAAAGAAACACAGCGCATATCAGTGCGACGACGAGAAACTCCTCGACCAGTTTTCTTTCCAACGTCGCGACGGAGCGGTTAATTAATTCAGATCGATCGTAGGTTGTTACGACTTCGACACCATCCGGCAGACCGCTTTGCAGTTCGGCCAGCCGGTCTTTTACGGCCGCGATCGTTTTCGAAGCATTTTCACCCCAACGCATGACGACTACCGCGCCGACAACTTCTCCCTCGCCATCGAGGTCAGCAATACCACGACGCATTTCCGGCCCCACCTGCAGGTCGGCGACGTCTGACAGCAGCAGCGGTGTTCCCTGATCGTTGACGCCCAGCGGAATCGCAGCAAGATCTGCCAGCCCTTGCAAATAGCCCGTAGCACGGACCATATACTCGGCCTCGCCCATCTCGATAACGGAGCCACCGCTCTCCTGATTACCCGAGCGAATAGCGGACTTGATTTTCGATAAAGGCAGATTAAAGGCGCGTAATTTATCGGGGTCGACGACCACCTGATATTGCCGAACCATGCCGCCGATGCTGGCGACTTCCGAAACGCCTGGCACGGTCTGGAGTTCGAACTTCAGGAACCAGTCCTGCAGGCTGCGAAGCTCTGCGAGGTCATGTTTGCCGGTGCGATCGACCAGAGCGTACTCGTATATCCAGCCGACGCCGGTCGCATCGGGCCCCAGCGCCGGCGTTGCATTTGCCGGCAGTCTGGCCGATACCTGATTCAGATACTCGAGCACTCTGGAGCGTGCCCAATAGAGATCCGTCCCGTCTTCAAAAATTACGTAGACGTAGGAATCACCGAAGAAGGAATAGCCTCTAACTGTCACGGCCTGTGGCACAGAGAGCATGGCCGTCGTGAGCGGATACGTCACTTGATTTTCGACAACTTGTGGCGCCTGTCCCGGGAATGACGTCTTGATGATGACTTGTACATCAGAGAGATCCGGCAACGCATCAACGGGTGTCTGGCTTACAGAATAGAGACCCCAGGCAGTTACGAAGACAGCCATAAGAAGAACCAGAACCCGATTCTCGATGGACCAGCGAATTAGCCGATTGATCATTCGTCCGACTCCGCGTCGACAGCGCTTAGTCGATCGAGCGCAGAGTCGATATTGGATTCTGAGTCGATCAGGAACTGTGCGGACGTTACGATGCGTTCGCCGGCTTCAAGGCCGCTGCGTATGGCGACGCGGTCGCCGGACTCAACGCCTAAGATCACTGGCCTGGATTTAAAGCGCCCTTCACCGAGATCGACAACAACCCGGTCACCAGAACCGCCACGAATAACCGCTCGCCCTGGAACGTTAACGATATCGCCGGTGCTCTTGCCGTGAATCAACACACTGGTGAACATATTGGGGCGCAGTACTTCGTCGGCATTTTCAAACCGCAGGCGCACTTTTAGCGTTCGTGTAACCGGATCAAGTTCCGGATAGACGTAGTCCACAGTACCGTTCAGGGTTGTTCCCGGGAGATAGTCCAGAGTCACGATGGCCGCCTGACCGGCCTCAACCCAGGTCGCCTGGCGCTCGAGAACTTCTGCCAGTACCCATACGCTATCGAATTTTGCGACCGCCATTACTTCCGTTGAGGGCGTCACGAACATCCCTTGCCGAACGCCCAGATGTGCGATCACACCATCCGAAGGCGCATAGAAAGGTACGCGTTGTCGAACGATTCGCTTCGTCTTAAGTCTGTCGATTTCGCTCTCGCTTATGCCCAGAGCAAGCAGACGATTCTCAGACGCTTGTCGTAACGCCACGTTAGCGCTACGCAATACGGACAGATACTCCTCCTGCGCACTGACAAGGGTTGGGGAATACAACTCGAAGAGTAGCTGACCTTTTCGGACCGCCTCGCCGCTTGTCCTCGCCCCCAGCTCTTCGATCCAGCCATCCACTCGAGTGTGAATGTGATGCACCGTATCTTCGTCGTAGGCAATGTAGCCAACGGTTTCAATTCTCCGAGATAGTGCGCTGCGCTTTGCCAACTCGGTTCGTACACCCATATTGTTGACAACCGTCGGATCGATTTTGACGACGCCCGGTTGGGTATCGACCTGATCGGCGTAGACCGGCGCAAGGTCCATTCCCATTGGCGATTTCCCAGGTTCATCGCGCCTGAAATTGGGATCCATAGGTGCGACCCAGTAAAGAACCTCACGGTCTCCGGCTTTTGCGGGTGAAACGTCAGCCTCAGGCGTTTGGAATCTGCCGGCGATAAAACCGAGCGCAGCGACAATCAGCATCGCGGCGACGAGTAGTGTTGATTTATTCATCGGGGTAATCCTCCGAGCCTGGCCAGTGTCGCGTAGCTTTGGGCTCGCTCAACCTGAATCCGGATGTATTCAAGGCGTGTGTTGAGGTGATCGATCTGACCGACCATCACCTCCGAAAAGTCACCGGCATCGCTTCGGTACGCCGACAGAGCGGCCTCAGCCTGGCTTTCGGACAACTCGAGAATGTCGGTTTCGTACAAGTGCAGACGACGGTTGAGTTCGACCCAGTGGGTGTATTCGATATTCAGCTGGCTTCGCAAGTGCGCCGAAACCTGCGCCTTGTCGGATACAGCTGCGCGGCGCGCACTCAAAGCGGCCGAGAGATCCCGGTCGTGGCGGTTCTTCTTGAATATCGGCAGATCAACAACGACGGAGACGCTGACGAAGTCAGATCGCGACTCGCCATTTGGCAAATAGCCGTCACGGTAACCGTATCCAAAATCAAGCGCCCAACCGGGCTTGCTGCTTTCTTCCGCGATTCCGACTTTCGCCTGCCGGACTTCGATTTCTGCGTTGGCAGCATGCAGCACGGGATTGGATTCGAGCTTTTCCAGCAGCATTTCGCGCGGCGGCAAACTCCCCCAACTGGGTAGCTTGTTCGCTGCCGGTCGATACGCGTCCGTACCCAACCACTCCGACAACATTCCTTGCGCGCTCGATCGCGATTGTCTCGCCTCGATTAAGCGATCGTCCAGGCGTCGGAGTTCGAGTTCCGCCCGAATAACATCACTTTGCGATTTTCGGCCAACGCCGTAGAGCGACTGTGTGACCTCGAGCAGGTCTGCGAACAATGGGTGCGACTCATTCAGAACCTGCTCCACATGCTGCCAGTAGTAGGACTCCAGCCACGCAGAACGAGCGGCCTCGAGCACATTCCGACTCCGAGCATCGGCGCTGCTCGACTGCACATTCGCCAGAGCACGGTATTGGGCCGTGTTCATAGAGCGAAGACGGCTGCGCGGAAATGACTGCCGAATCCCAAGCTGAGCTTGTGTCATTCCTTCCGTGCTGAAGCCACCACTGCTAATCGGAAAATTCGAAAGCCCCAGTCGCAAAGTCGGGTCGGGTAAAGCACCGGCTGCGATTGATTGCGATCTCAGTGCATCGGCACTTGCCTGTAAAGCGCTGAAGCCCGGCTCGTTTTGCAGGGCGAGATCCTCTGCCTCCGCAATCGTCAAAGGCACACGCTGATCCGCGCTGGCCGCTGAAAAAACCAACAGACACATCGCAATAATTGCGGTCGAATGAAAATACTTTTTGCCGGGCATCTGCCCGAATTGGAAAAACATGGGTCAAGCTCCTGCTCTATTAACCGGGTGTGGAACGGTTTACAGCGAGAAGCCTTCTATTTCAGATAGACGCAGAAGAGTTTGTGAAGCGCTGGGGAATGATTACCGGGATCGGGTGGTTTCTTCGCCTGCCAGCTCGAAGCCACAGACGGTAAAGAGGGCCAGGCGGAATCGGTCGTCGTGACCGGCACATCATCTGAACCCTCGAACTCCCCATCACCTTTGTCCAGCGTGACAGCGTCAAGATCGCAGCAATCTGCTTGCTGCATTTCGATCGTCGGTGGACAGCAGTCGTGCCCTACATCGGGCACTTCTAACGCCATCACACAGGGCAACAGCGCCAGATTCAGCCAAAACGCCAGCAGCATCGCGATTCCCCTGCGGGAAGGCACTACGTTGAAGCATTTTGCAAATCGCTGAATCATAAGGACCTTTTTAGTCCTTCTGCCAGCCGGACGCAAGGAAACAGGTCAGGTTTTTGGCCCGATATGGATATCTCCGCGCTCCGCCGCCAGCGCGACTTGCTTTCGGCGCTCTTCAAGACGGGCGAGCCGGTCCTCATCCGCTTCGTTCACGCACTGGGGACACGAAACACCTTCCCGGTAGTCCGGTGACGCGAGGTCCTCCGTGCTCAAGGGGCGGCGACAGGCGTGGCATTGCACATAGGCGCCTTCGGCGAGATCACGATCGACCGCCACGCGAGTGTCAAAAACGAAACACTCGCCGTCCCATTTATTGTCTTCGTCGTCGACCTCAGTCAGATAATTCAGAATTCCGCCCTGCAGGTGATAGACCTCGTCGAAGCCCAGCTCGAGCATGAGTGCCGTTGCCTTTTCGCAGCGAATTCCGCCAGTACAAAACATAGCCAAGGGCCGGTCCGTCGATTGCTCTGCGAGCTCTTTGGCAAACTCCGGGAATTCCCGAAAGCTGTCATTTCCGGGATCGATGGCGCCCGGAAACGTCCCCACTTCGACCTCATAGTGATTTCGCGTGTCGATCACAAGGACTTCCGGATCTGAAATCAGGTCGTTCCAGCGCTCGGCATCCACGTACTTCCCGGTTCCTTTGTGCGGCAAAATGTCCGGGCGTCCGAGCGTCACGATTTCTTTTTTGACTTTGACCCGCATCTTTCGGAACGGTGCTTCTTCAGCGTCAGTCCAACGCGCATCCAGTTCTTCTGCAATGTCTAAGCGATCACGAATCCAGTCCATTACCGTGCGAACAGAGCTCTCGTTTCCGGCCAGCGTACCGTTAAAGCCTTCGGTCGCGACGAGCATGGTGCCAAGCAGCGATTCCTGATCGCAAAGGGCTTTTAGGTCATCTCTGAAGGATTCCGGATCCTCTAGATCCAGGAAGCGGTAAAGCGATACGACTTTCATGATTTCTTAAGCGTCGGTGACCGTGAGTGACAGAATGCTGTGACGAATTTCTTCACCCAGCACGAGTCGCGCATCGGCGCCGATATTCGTGAGGTCGTCGTCGAATTCGATAAGGCCATCGGAACTCCGTCTCAGAACCTCAAAATCCTGCAAAGTGCGTATGAAATCATGAAACAGCGTCTTGCTAAAGAAGTCCGGCGAATGCAATCCGTAAATCATCGTCAGGCGCTCGGCGCTCTGCTGGCACATGGTCTCAAGACGACCTCGCGACAACACGCCGGAACCGTTGTGGACCAGGATTGCAATGACGAGATAGAAGCGTTGCAACATCGGCACCATGGACTGACCCAGCATTAGCAGTTGGAATGCTTTCTCGGAGCCGGCCGGCGGCCGAATCAGCGTCTTCTTACGGCTACCATAAGTAAGGATATCCAAATCGATCAGTGACTTAATCGCCTCAGTGGTCACCTTGTCGATGTCTTTCTGATCCCATTTCAGGCACAGCTCTTTTTTCATGAAGGGATAGATGAGTTTGACGAGGCGTTGCAATTCCGTGTGCTCAAGCTTCTGGCCCTGGATGAAGCAGCACGCGACGGCGGCCGGCACCGCCAGCAGATGAATGATGTTATTGCGAAAATAGGTCATCAAAACGGCTGTCTGCTCGGTCATGTGAATGACTTCGCCCATCGGATGCGCGGAACGGGTAATGACCTCGAGTTTTTCGCCATGCTCGATAATCTGATCCGGACTCATATCCGGCAGGGTGACCAAATCGGAATATCTGAAGCGCTGCAGGATTCTCAGACTAAGATCGAGCTGCCGACGTAACTCATCGACCCCGATCTTCTGTTTCGGCGTCGCAAGGAGTACATAGGCCAGCAGACTGATCGGTGTAACAGCGGCTGCGGAATTAATACCCTGCATAATTTCCGTACCAAGATCGTCCACAATCTCAGCCAGCCAGGGTGGGCGCTCACCGTTTTCGGGCTCATGTTCACGCCAATCCGGATGCAAGCGATCCAGAACCGATTCCAGCTCTATGGGTTCCGCGATGTTTACGTAGACTTTGCCGAACTGTTCCTTGAGCGACTTGATCGAACTGATAAGCCCTCCGATCGTTTCCTTCTTCTTCTGCGCGCCGCCCATTTCACCGATAAAGGAATCACCTTCAATCAATTTTTCGTAACCGAAATAGACTGGGACAAAGACGATCGGACGTTGTGGACTGTTGATATAGGAATTCACCGTCATCACCAGCATGCCGCCCTTCGGCGCTAACAACCGACCTGTGCGACTGCGCCCGCCTTCAACGAAATACTCCATCGAATGCCCTTTCACGAGCACCTGGTTGATATAGGCGTCGAACACCGTGGCATACAAGCGGTTGCCTTTGAAGCTGCGGCGCAGAAAAAACGCGCCGCCGCGGCGAAGAATCCCGCCAACAAGGGGCATATTCAGATTGATGCCGGCGGCGACATGCGGCAGGTGCAGCCCGTTCTCATACGTCACATAGCCGAGCAAGAGGTAATCAATGTGACTGCGGTGACAGGGAACGTAAATGATCTCCTTGTCTGTCGCGACATCATGCAGGCGCGACATGTGATTGACTTCAACGCCATCGTAAATTCGATTCCACAGCCATCTCAAAACGCGAACGAGAATGCGGATCGTGGGGTAGGAAATATCCGCCGCTATTTCCAGGGCATATTTCTCGGCTTTGCGCCGGGCTACCTCCTGCTTTCGATAATCGTCGCCAGCCTCTGCGACGATGGCCAGCCGAACCTCCGGCTGCCGCAAGACTTGTTTTACGAGCGTTCGACGATGTGAGAGGTCCGGGCCAACTGTCGCTGTACGGCGCTGACGAAAATGCACGCGGAGAATTCGTGACACTTTTCGAACCGCGATATTGGCTTCAATGTCACCTGTGCATATCGACCGGATGGGTAAGGCGTGACTGAAACGCAGTAATGTGTCGCGACCGTGTAACAAGGTGGTGAAAAACTTTCGGGTTCGACCGATGATTTCCCAGTCTTCCGACAACATCAGCTTGAAGAACGAATGTTCTTTCTCGGGTGATCGGCCCCAATAAATCGCGACGGGAATCAGAAGCAGTTCCTGCTCACAATGGTCTGCACCTTCGACGAGGCGCCTGAGACGCTTGGAACCCGTCGTGCTGGGTCGACGTGCCCAAAAGCCGCTATGGCGTCGCATGACGACAAAGCGCTTCGATTCCCGGACACCGCAAAACTCGAAGGGTTCGGTCGGTGACGGCATACCGTTTTCGGCGCAGGCTTTCTCGAGCGCCAATACATCGGCCAGCCCGCCTGTTTCCAGAACGTAGCAAACGGCTGCTTTGTCGTCGGTAATGTAATCGGCAGGCACGTTCGGCTGTATCGCTGGCCGTGCCCAGGTCGAGAACACCTTCCCGGATGCCCAGTAAAGCGGGCGAA
>CAZMRZ010000023.1:11274-18100 GCA_964568835.1 uncultured Woeseiaceae bacterium
ACATCCGCCGCTGCGTCTGCCGCTTCTTCGGCCATCTCTCCAGCCGATTCCATGACGTCTCCGGCCGTATCGCTGGCATCGTCGCCTCCGCAGGCGAACAGGGCCAGACTCGCGAGTAAGATAAGTAGGTTTTTCATTTGTTTCTCCCTAAGGTTTGAGCGCTTGTTGTAGTTTTGATGAATCGTTCAAAGTATTCGTTGATCTCGCCGATATTATCCGTCAAACGATGATCCCCGTCGACCAAGTGTAACGTTGCAGAACAGCTGCGCGCGAACTTAATACTGTTTTCAACCGGGACGATATCATCATGCCAGCCGTGCACGATACAAATTGGCATTGTCGGCGGCGGCGGCGTCAGGTCCTCATAGCCCTCCATGAAATACGCTGGAGCCAGTACGAACAGGCCTGCAGCGCCCAACGCCTCCGCTGCCGCTGTCGCGACATGCCCGCCCATACTTGAGCCCACCAGAATGAGTGGATCACTTATTTCCGCACATTCCCGCAACAGTTTTTCAACTCGGTCGGTCGGATCCGCTATACCCTGGTAGTCGATACTGTCGACCGTGCACCCTAATCCCTTAGCCTTTTCGGACATTGCGCGAATCTTGGTGCCCCACGGGCCGCTTTCCTGCCCATGCGAAAAAATTACCATTGTCATACGAGTATCCCGTCCCCTGTGTCGCAGAGTTCTTCAATATGTCTGACCAGCAGCCAGTCGCGATCCTGGCCCCAGACAACAAAGTCTCCCATTCGTGCCGTCGGAACGCCCCACGACCCGGAGTCCATCATCGATTCGCGATTGCCCTCGACTTCCTCCCGCCAACCATCGCCCTGCATGGCCGCTATCGCCTCTGGCCAAAACAGGCCTGAACGTCCGGTCACCTTTCGCATTCCGGGATCGGTCGCAACATCGATGCCCTCTGCCCAAATCGCGCGACCCGCGTTCAGTAGAAAATCACGCTCTCGATGTTCGGACTCAGCGTAACGAAACAGCGCGAGACAACGCTCGACACCGCTCCCAACTGGATCGGCAAAATCGCCGAAAGGAACGTTTCGACGAATGGCTTCACGAAAAGCGTCCTTGACGACATAAAGCAGCTTCGCTCGCGGTACCCGCATACCGCGCATAACCATCGGCAATACGGGTCGCACTTTCAACTCGATACCGAATGCATCGGCAATCGCAAATGTCTGCTCCAGCGCGACATAAGAATACGGGCTGCGGAAAGAGTAAAAAAACTCTATCGGCGGCAGGTCCTTTGCCGCTGACGGGGGCTTGATCGGTAACGATATTTTCATCGTTTGCTCGATCGACGCCAATAACGGATCCGGCGTATCGCTTGAGGCCGCCCCCAATTCATTGAGGCGATCCAGCAGGTAGTGCAGACGATCGACACCCCAAAACCACTCCCCGGCATAGTGCAGCATCGCGGTGTTGTAGTGGCCGAGTTTGTCCAGAAGTCTCTGCGAATCACCGATGACGGTGGCGGCCACGCCTTCAGCCGTCGCGCCACTGCTCATACTCGCGGCAGCCGCGCTGTCGCCCCGCCAAAACACCTCAAGCGCCTGAATCAGCTCACTACCGAAAGCGTCTGTACCCTGCAGCGCTGCGATTGAGTTTGTTAATCCAACACGGTATTCAGTCGGTGGCGAGCTGCCTTTGTCGAGAAACGGAATGCCAAGTTCGCGCGCCAAAAGTGTGCAGTCGGCAACAGCGTATTCGGCCAGCATTTCGGGTGCAGGCTGATAATCGTCACCTTTCGCCTGCGTGAGATAAAGACGAAGTTCGACGTCGAAGTTCGCTGCCAGACTGGGCAGATAGTACGAGAGGATGTAGGAATACGGGTCGTCAAGCTGCAGAAATACCGATACGACATGAGCTTGTCCGGTGATCTGACGGCGTTTCTCGGATAACCAGCGACGTAAGCCGGCCACGCGGCGATTCAGGACAATACCGAGTATCAGCGAGCGAATCCTTCTTTCGAGAGTCATTCTTCGTCCCACATCGAGCTCGGTTTCCAGAGTATCTCATCGAGGCCCGGCTCCCAGCGATATTTCCTCATGTCGACCTTGCCGTTGATCAGCGGAACGCCCTCTTCGGCGAGACGATCCCGTTGCGTTTTGAAATGCCGACTGTTCGGGTCGAACGCGCTTTTGCCCGACGATGTGATGACCCGGTGCCAAGGCAATTCCAGACCCTTCGGTGTGTGACGCAGCGCATATCCAACCTGACGTGCGCCACGCGGAATGCCCGAAATCTCCGCTATCTGACCGTAGTTCGCAACGCTGCCTTTCGGTATGTCCTGAATCGTCTCCCAGATTCGTCGCATTCGCGTTTCGCGGTCGAGAGCGCTCACCCTACTTCAGACCAAGTCGTGTCTGGATCTCACGTTTTGCATCGCTTAAAACCGTATCGCGATCGAGTGAATCCAGAATCTGTTTGACCACCACTTTCGGACCGCCGTCACCCCAGGACTTACCCTTCGCCAGATATTCAGCGGCCGCCTCGCCGACTAAGTAGGTGCTGTAATAGGCAATCGAGCCCTGCGCCCCCGCCGTCAGAATGGTAGACAGTCCAATCGTCCCGACCTTTAACGCACTCGACACGAAGTGCAGTGCCCAGACAGTCCCCATCAAAGCGGCAGACTCAGCCATGATGACTTTGACGATCGATCCGGCTTCCTTCTTATTTAACGGCAGGTCATAGACTTTGGAGAGGTGCACCACCATCCCGACGTCGATAAATGCAGCCGCGAACAAGTCGGCGACGGGCACCGGATTGAAGGCGACCGCGATTCCCTTGGCGACGCAGTAGGTTCGAACCAACCTTTCCCCGACCTCTCGTCTGGCGGCCAATATGCGCCGCCCAACCTGATCCGACAGATCCGCGGCGAATAAACTGGCATTGAGGGCCGCCAAAGTCTTGCCTTCGGCTTCGAGAATCTCCCAGAGTTTCAGTCTGAGAACGTCAATGTCCGGCTCGCGGTGTCGCTGCGTTTCCTGTTCGTTTCCGTCTTCGCTTATCTCCAAAACGACTTGTGGGCGCGGCTGTGCAGCCACCGAAATAACGTGCTCAGGGTCAATAACGCCGTCTGTCTTGTCGCGTACCGATTTCAACAACGCTTCGCGTTCATCACCGGTGTAAAGATCGGATTTGTTTAGTGCTACGAGTATGGGCCTGCCCTCGGCGATCGCCGCTTTCAATGCGTCGAGCTCCGTATCGGTGATGTCTCCATCGATGACGAAGATCACCAGATCTGATCGACCAGCAACCTCGCGTGCCAGAGACTCTCTATCCTCGCCACCCGCCTCGTCGAGGCCGGGAGTATCGATCAGGAATACGCCGCCAGCATCGATTTCGCTCCATGCCTGCATTGACGAGTGCCGGGTTTCTCCGTGTACGGGACTGACGGAGAATTTTTCCTCGCCAATGAGTGCATTCAATAGCGAGGATTTACCGGTGCTGACGCGGCCGAATACTGACAGGTGCAAATGTCCGTGATCGATCTTGTCGAGCATCGCCTGAACCGCATCGTAATCATGGGACAAGGATTCTCGAACGCCCGCCGGAAGACGTGCGTCATTGATGAGATCGCGCAAGCTCTCGCGCGCCAGACCAAGGTGCCCTGCACCATCGTCCCCGACCTGTTCAGTCGGTTTTTTCGTCCAGCGCCATTTTGGCAATACGGCGAACGCCCGCTTCCAAATGCTCACTGATACCTTCCTCGAATTCTCTCGCCGCGGCTTCAGGAACCAGCTCGCCGTGACGCGTTAATGTCAGAACCAGGCTGCGACCCAGCGCGTCGAAAATCAAACCATAGGCCACCGCGTGCACGAGACCGCCAACAACCGTACCCAAGCCGGGAAATGCTTTCAGCCCGTTTCCTGCCACCGCCATCGATAGAGGCAATGCACGACCAACGCGGCCCTGGCCAAGCGAAAGAAACTCCTCGACGTCCAGATCGCGCGGTGCTGCGCCGTAAATTTTGCAGAGTTCCTGCGTCATCGTGGTTCCGATATAACCCTGCACCAATATGTCAGTGCCAGGACTCACCGCGGCCATTGCACCGATGACCGCCTTCCGTGTTGCATTCCGAATGATTTGTTCTGAGCGCTGCAAGCGGTACTCGCCCTCCGCGACGGCCAGCTTTTCTGCGGCGATCTGAAATACGGCCCGCTCCCGGCGCGCATCAAGTTTTTGCGTTTCGTCACCGAGAAGTCGATTGATCGCGACAACCAGCACACCGATATCGGCCGGGCGTTCTCGCCGCGCCGTCCCTTCGCTGCCATCCTCGAGACGTTCGATGACTTCCGTCTCTCCGCCGGCGCTGACCGCCACGACGTGATCACGTTGAAACTCGCCACCAAGATCTTCGATGCGTTCCAGCAACTTCTGCAACAATGCGGCCTGCTCATCCGAAGAGTATCGATCCGCTTTGTTCAGCACCAGGACAATTGGTTTCTCAAAAGCAAGCAGCTGTTTGATCGCATTCAGTTCGGCGCGAGTCAGGTCACTATCGCAAACGAACAGCACCAGATGGGATCGCTTCGCCTCCTCAGTCGCTACTTCGTCAAGACCGTCTTCGTGACCGCCAGTACCCGGAACGTCCGTTAACAGGATTTCTATTCCGGTCTCATCACGCCAGCGATAATTGCGTACGTCGACGGTGGAACCGCCGACGACATCGATCACGACGTTAGCCTCCGGAACCAACGCCTTGATCAACGAACTCTTGCCGGCGCTGATTTCACCGAAAAAGCACAGGTGCATCGCGCCGGTGGCCTGGCGTGCAGCGAGATTCTGCAATTCGGACTGCGCGTCACCGGTGTCAACTCCCGCCGCCTGAGCTTGTTGAAGTCGTTCTTTGATATCGCTTTTCGAAAGCGATTTTGTCGGTTTACGCGGCGCTATTTTTTTCTTAACCACCAGTCGCCACACAAGCCACACAGCCGCTATGGCGAGAACCACCATGACGCCGATGTATCCATAAAGAATGACTGCCGGACCTTCTCGCAGGCGGTCCCATACGTTAAGGGCTGATTCCGTGACGAACAACAGCGCCCCGGTCGCGACGACGAAGACCAGTGCAACAAGGACCGCAATTGCGATCCGGATGAAGCGATCGAGTTTCATAAGACGATTACGATACCGCAATTACGGTGACAGTGACCTTATATGGCCATATAGGGTCACTGTCACCGTATATCGATGCGGTTGCGTTGGCTCCTGCTACTGCGATTCTATCCAGCGATCGATCTTGGCTTCGAGTATCGACAGGGGCATCGCGCCGTCTTTGAGTACTTGTGTGTGGAAGTCCTTAACGTTGAACTTTTCACCCAGAGCCGCTTCCGCCTTATCGCGAATCGCGCGGATCTTGAGCTGGCCGACTTTATAGGCCAGTGCCTGGCCCGGAATCGCCATGAATCGCTCCGCCTCTGAAACCGCACGTACTTCAGCGACCGCCGAATTCGCGAACATGTAGTCCAGGACTTCCTGACGCGACCATCGTTTCGCGTGAATACCGGTATCCACAACGAGGCGGATGGACCGCCACAGCTCAGCGTTCAGACCACCGAAATACTGATAGGGGTCGGTATACATGCCGATTTCTTTACCGAGCGACTCTGCGTAGAGGCCCCATCCTTCGGAATAGGCTGTGAAACCACCAAAGCGCCGGAACCCCGGTAGCGCTTCGTTTTCCTGCTGGATCATGATTTGGAAATGATGCCCTGGAATCGCCTCGTGCAGGAACAGAGACTCCATTGCCCATTTGCCGCGTGCCTTGATGTCATAGGTGTTTGCATAAAAAATGCCGGGTCGCGATCCGTCAGGTGTTCCGGACTGGTATGAACCCTTGGATGCGGACGCTTCACGGAATGCTTCGACCCGTCGCACCTCAAATTCCGATTTCGGCATGAGGTCGAAGAGACTCTTCGACAATTCCGCCACTTTCTCGGACATGTCGCGATAACCCTGAATCATCTCTTCAGGCTCGTCGTAGAAAAACTGCTCATCCGTATTGACGAACTCGAAGAACTCCTTCAGATCGCCTTCGAAACCGACCTCTGCCATTACCTTGTGCATTTCGGATTGAATGCGTGCGACTTCGTCGAGACCAATCTGATGAATCTCGTCGGGAGACATGTCAGTCGTGGTACGAACTCGCACCATGTACTTGTACCACTGATCGCCATTCGGCTGGGCGTACAGACCGACCGTCTCGCGCGCAGCGCCGATGTACTCATCACCCAGAAAGTTACTGAGGCGTTGGTAGGCTGGAATGATCGTGTTGCCGATCTTGTCCTCATACGCTGCGGTCAGTCGTTTGCGGTCTTCGTCACTAAACTCCTCAGGCATGTTCGTGATCGGATTGTAGAAGTTACTGTCCTTCACATCGTCGACGACGTGTGCGTCAACTTGCGGTACCAGTTTTTCCATGAGAATGCGCGGCTGCGTAACGCCCTGCCGCATACCTTGCTGCATGTTCGTGATGATCTGATCAATGTTGATAGAAAACTGATCGGCACGACTCAGGAAGTCTTCGTAGTCTTTGACAGTTTTGAACGGATGCGCGCCCGTGCCACTACCCAGCTGCACAAAGAAACTGGTCATCGAGTAGAACTGATTGATCGGCTGCAAATGGAACGGGAACTGATTACCCTCAAGCGATTGCTCGCGCTTGATCCTGAACAAGTCGTAACTTAGCTGATCCTGATAATCGAGCTGCTCCCGGTCCACTTCGAGAAGCCTCGCCAGAAACTCCTCATCCATCGCCGCTGCTTCGGCGATGTATTCGGGGCTGTTGGAATTGGCCATGCGATCGTT
>CAZMRZ010000023.1:18200-21157 GCA_964568835.1 uncultured Woeseiaceae bacterium
TAGTCGCCATAGATATCCCGTCCATTGACCGCACCGCCAACGACAAGCTGATTTCCAGCCCAGGCATGATCGGTGCCGTCGCCGTTCGACG
The DNA here is from genome assembly GCA_964568835.1 of uncultured Woeseiaceae bacterium. Lineage (GTDB taxonomy): Bacteria > Pseudomonadota > Gammaproteobacteria > Steroidobacterales > Woeseiaceae > UBA1847. The sequence continues at coordinate 18,292 of CAZMRZ010000023.1, forward strand.
TCAAGGTTCTGCCGAAATCCGACTGCGTAAACGCGGTAACACTGTCAGCAACGCCGATGTCGATTGTCGCGTTATAGAAGGCAGCCATTGCCTCGCTGATTCCGCCCAACAGGTTGGGCTGATCCTGATTCTGGTTGTCATGAGAATCGAACCCGCCAATACCGACGAAGAATATCTGCCGTTGCATCTCAAGTTCAGAGCGACTGGCGATCAACTTCGCGACAGTCGATAGTTGCCTGCCGAGCGGCGAATTCGGAAATGCTGTTGTGATGACACCCGATTTTTCAGCATTCACGATCGCGGATGAGACCGCATCCGCCGCTGCCACGGCGCGACTCTGGATACTCGCGAACCCGCGCTCGTAGATAGAGCCATACTGCGCATCCAGTATTTGCTGAAATGCCTGTTTTTGGTCGAACAGAATACTCGCAGGATCGTCGGAAAAACCGTCAAATTGCAGAGGACCGTTCTGGCCCATTACGTAGGCGATCGTCGTGTCCGCCGCCTGAAACAGACTGGTTCCGTCGGTCGACGCGTTAGTCGCCATTTTCTGATTCACGACTTCATCGTTGATCAGATCCGCAATGCGACCGGCCCATCCCGTGTTACTCGTGCTGGCACCCTTGAGCGAGTGCCACTGCGACTGTTGGTCGTTATGCGAAAACAGCTGGGAGGGCAAGATGACAGACTGGTTTTGATACTCGAACTTCGTCGTCGGCTCAACCAGAGGGCCAAGATTGGCCACGAACGCCGCGTTGCCAGATTCGAACAAGGTCTGCATTGAAGCCATTGACGGATGCAGACCAAATGCCTCGGAGCCTGGCGTCAATGACACTGGGTTGATGGGCAACAAGTCGTCGCGGAGAATGGCCAGATTCTGTCGCGAAGCCTGATACGCGTTGTATTCGGCCGTCGTGTTGGGCACCAGCATGTTGAACGAGTCGTTTCCGCCATGCAGAAAAATACAGACGAGTGCGCGATAATCATCAAACGCCGCTGTTGACCCGACCATTTGCGAATACGCGAGTCCTGGTGAGCTTGCGATGGCTGCTGCCGCGCTGCTTTGCAGCAAGAATTTCCGTCGGCTAATTCTATTCATTTTGTTTCTCCCGCCTCGTTTAACGCTGGTACGCGTATTCGGGTGACGTGACGATAAAGTAGATGGTTTCTGCAACACGAACGGTTGCGTCAGTTTCGGGGACCAGTGCGAGCATGCCGGCAATTTCATTGCGTAGCGTGTCTGAAATCTGGCCACCGAGAAGCTTGCCTGCGACTGAGTCGATCAGCTGATCGATGTTCGTCGCAAGCACCAACTCGGATTCGAAGTTGATATAGACGTCGTCTTCTCCAAGATTTTCATTAAGCGAGTTCAACCCGAATACCTGTCCGAACATATAGTTTGTGGTGAACGTATTGAGATACTCGGTCGCAATCTGCAGCTCCGGTGACACGTTGCCACTATCTTGTATCTCTCCGGGCGGCGCGTAAAACGGGCTAAAGAAATTGAATACGTGTGTTGCCTGAAGCGGACCCTGTCCGAAAATGAAGTAAACAAAGTCCAACGGAAAGCGACCGCTGTTTGACGTCGCGCCGTAGGCGCGCCACAGCTGCGTCAAGCGCAATAGCGGCTCCTTGATCTTTCCGGATTGCTCCGTTGCAGCCGCCTGGCGCGCCTCGGCGTCCATGAGAATCGCTTTGACCACAGCACCGAGATCACCACGCACGCCGGAACCATTGTTGTTAAAAACGCTCGCGACCCGCGAAACATACGCAGGCGACGGATTACTCGTCACGAGACGCTGGATAAGACGAATAGCAATGAATGGACCAACGTTCGGATGGTTGAAGACATTGTCCAGCGCAGCTGATAAATCACTGACCCCGCCCTGGCCGGCGGGCTGGACGAACTCGTCTAGCAGCATCTTGGAGCCGGTATCATGGAAGTCGTCCCATAACTCCATCGGGACAACCTGATTCAGGCGCGTCTGACGAGACTGACGAAACGACGGCGACCCGGCCCAGGTCCAGCCGGTGTAGATGTGAGCGAAACCCTCAATGATCTCCTGCGTGTATGTCGAAATCGGATTCCCGGACGGATCCAGTTTCTGACTACCGTCGTTGTTTAGCTCCACAAGACCAATGGAAAACAGCTGCATCAACTCGCGCGCGTAATTTTCGTCCGGTCGAATATTCAGGGCGGCGTCTGGTTTCTCATTTCCCAGCATGCTGAGATAAACGCCCATCGCCGGGTGCAGAGTGACTTCCTCTATCAAATTTCGATAGTTGCCGAACGCATTACGGGCCAGAACGTCGTAATAGTCAGCCAGTGCGAACGGCGAATTATTCAATGCACCCAGTTGCGATACGACCATGATCTCCGACAGCGCGAATGCGACTCGTTGGCGAAGTTGATCCTCGCCATTAAGCGAATTTCTGAACCAGATATCGACGCGGTCTTTTTGAAGCTGAAAATCCATGTTCGGCTGCTGCTGACCAACAATTTGCATATGTGGCAATTGCAAAGACGCAGGTTTGCTCATCTGATCGTCGATCCAGGCTTCCTGGCGCATCGCGATCACGGTGTTCGCTTCGGATTCGGTCGCGCCAAAGGTCGACTGGTTGAGAAGCTGGAATGCCTCAACGATTGTCACAGGCGTTGGCGGTGGTGGCGGTGGCGGAGTATCTGGCGAACTGCCACCTCCACAGCCGGAGACGCCCAGCACCAGTGATGCCATTAATGAGACCAGTCGATTTGTGTTCATATTCCTGTTCCTCGGACCCCGAATTCGGAAAATCGGATTTCCTTATTGTTTTGCTGCTACGGACTCAAGGTAAGCGACTTGCTCGGCCGTGAGCAGGTTCTTTA
>CAZMRZ010000023.1:21257-35191 GCA_964568835.1 uncultured Woeseiaceae bacterium
TGAAATAAAAATTCCCTTCTTCATAACAACGCTCCTTCATCGGTATTGGTTGACATGTCCGTTGATTCAAACATCTCAGGTAATTCCCGATATAGGTCAAATTGATGCTTCGGTAGCAGAGAATCGCTGGGCGCCGACCATTGCGTCGTCGCCGTCAGTTCCTCCACATCCACGTAAATAAACTCGTCTTCCCGCATCGGCAGCAGCGCCACAGCAAATGCGATGAGCGCACCCACCGCTGCGAGGCCCGCAAAACGAATTCGGCGACGATCGCGAGACTGGCGTTCCGCCGCCGCGAAAACGGATTCGAAATCCGGCACTTGGCCATCGACCTGCCGTTGCGAGGCTTGTAGTGACACCTGTAATTCCTGATCTTCGCTATTCATTCTCAACTCCGTCCTCAAGACGCGCTCGTAATGCCTTCTTCGCCCGGTCATAGTGCACTCGCCCGGTACCTGTCGTTACGCCCATAACGCGAGACGCATCTGCGATGGTCATGTCTCGGCAGAATACGAGTTCGATAACGTCTCGCTGGCGTTGCGGCAGTTTCTGGACTGTCCGCCAAATCTGCGGGTGTTCGGATGTTGCCTCTGCAACAACAGCGTCGCCGAACGTATTGTGCCTCACTTCCTGTACAAGCCGCATCCGCGATGCGACCCGTCGATAGCGGCTTCGTGCAAGATTCTGAACGACGGAAAAGACGAAAGTCTTGAGAGACGATCGTCCCTCGAATTTCGCTTTGCCAGTCAGTAACTCAACGTATGCTTGTTGCACAAGATCCTCCGCTACAGCGCGTTCGTAATCGCATCGGGAGAGGGCCCAACCAAATACCTGGTCGTGGATGGCTTCCAATGCCGATCGAGATATGTGCGAGTTGTTTTCCAGAACATCGTTGTCTCTCATGCCCCCTCCCGATTACTTGGTGGCATGAGGTAGATGTTCATATGACAAGCTTTGGATGCGAATCTATGGCGCGGGCTGTCTTATGGTAAGTCCGAACGCGGTGCTACCGACGCGAAAGCCGGACGCAGTTTGATGAAGCGTCAACGAGATGGGCTCGTCGCAGCCGACAGGATGAAACACCAACAGAATGGTGATGCCGTGTTCTTCGCTGTCCGAACGATTGCTGACTCCCGCGTCACACTGCACGATGAAATCGTCGTCGGCGAAGGCACCAAGATCATGAAGAGAAGAAAAATAGGTCAGAACCTGTGTGCTCAATCGTTCCGCAAGCGCACTGTCTGCGGATTCGAAAACCGCCCAGCGCGTCGCCCTGATTATCGTATTGACAATTTGCAAACAAAAACGGCGAACGGACAGTTCTGCATACTTGGCTAATGCTTCGCTTCCACGGCCCATCGTTACAGACCCGGAGATTCGCGACTTGCCGACCGGTCCATCGACGAGTGCATTCAATCCCGCACGAACCAGCAAATTGAGGTCGCCTTCGGCCAGCTTGTGCTCAGGTCGGAGTTGTCTGTGGAGACCTAATCCCTGCTGATCGAGCGACCCCCAGGTTCCGTAGATTCGATCCTGCTTGCACAGCAATCCCGCCATAGCGCCACCGACAGGGCGCGATACGTCATCGTCGCTGCCACGCTCCCGAACTCTCGGAAAATAGCCGAGCATATTCGGGCTCGCGTACCCCATGTCGCGAACACCGTTTACAGCGTCTTCAGCGGTCTTCCATTGCGGCAGAGGATCAACAATCAAAACCGAACCTCGCTCTCGACTGTAGAGCTCCGCGGCGAGTATTGCCGCAGGCCCAACGTCCCTGCCCTTCCCGGGCGGCGGCAAGTACAGCAGATCGAAGCCTTCAATGTGTTCCAGCGCAAACAAACCGCTTTCTGCACGTCTGGACCCGATCAGGTCATAGTCGGAAAGCTCACATCCGTCTGTCCCGGCTTGCGCATGATCGACGTACGCTGGTTCATAGGACCGACCCGAGACCGTGGTTCTTTCCGGTCGATGCGTTGGATGCGGCTGCTCAACGTGCGCCATTTCCGATGCTAGCAACGCGTCAACAACGAAGCGATCAGACTCCTCCTGCCACGACAACTCCTTGAAATACTCCTGATCAATGATGGTTCCTGAAGAGGGATTCACTCGTTGCAGGGTGAGATTAAACAGATCCTCGTCGTCATCATCAATGCCGTCGTAATCGACGGCCGCGCGTATGGTTTCTGTAGACCCAGGTTCGACGGCACGCAGGACCAGCGCGGACCCACTGGCGGGCAAACACAACATCGCGCCCCGAGCATTATTAGCAACACGAACAACGTAAAGACGTTTGCCGCCATGCTCGAAAAACTGACGCGCGACCGGCCCGAGGCTCGAACGATTCCAGACGTCACCGAAGCGACGGCGAAACTCTGCAAAATTCGAAACCAGAACCGGTGAATTCAAGGGTCCACGAAGCGCACGGCCAACGAAAGCGGCCGTGGTTTCCGGGCACACATCGATGGGCTGATCCATCGCTGCGATTTCTGTGACCGTAATACCGTGGTCAACTGCTTCTGACAAACTTGTCTCCGAACCGGGTCAGATAAGCGTGGGTGTATTCTAAACACTCGCGATCACCTATGCACTTGGTTAATGTGTGTTGTCATGACCGATTACCTCGGAAAAGCGTATCCGACGCTGGCGATCCATCTTCGGAAGCGCTCGTTTGCGTCGCTGCCGACGCCCGTATCCTGTCACGCGATCGATCTCGCGGCGGGCAAGCGACAAATCACTGTGAAACACGATGATCAGACCAGCCCGATCTATGGCGGCAACAAAATCCGCAAGCTGGAGTACATTTTTCAACGTGCGAAAGACCGCGGTGCGAAACGCGTGGCCACATTCGGTGCGGTCGGATCGAATCACGCGTTGGCAACTGCCATTCACGCGAGGGAGTTCGGGCTGGACTGCACCTGCTTCCTGGCGCATCAACCTCACACGCCGAACATCACCAGGACTCTGGATAAGCATCTCGAACTCGGTACAGAAATTGTCCGTTGGGGCGGCTCAGTTGACCGGCTTGCGCTTTATCGCAAGTACCTGCAGAAGCGAAAAACATGGGTTGTCCCGTTAGGCGGTTCTTGCTGGTTGGGCGCCGTTGGGTTTGTAAATGCGGGCCTCGAACTCGCAGCCCAAATCGAGACCGGCGAACTCGAGACGCCTGATCGTATTTACATCGCCAACGGCACAATGGGCAGCGTCGCGGGACTCGCGTTAGGCCTCGTATCGGCGAATTTGCCCACCGAGATTCACGCCGTTCGAGTGGCAAACAACCGATTTGCGAGAGTTGATGTATTGGACAAACTGATTTCGAAGACGGCGGCGCTCATGAATCGCCTGGACCCGTCCATGGCCGTTGACGCCGCGGCCCGGACCAATGTTGTCTGGCGAGATGATTTTTTTGCCGGCGGTTACGCAGCATCGGACGATGCGACAACGAGCGCGGTCGATTTCGCTAAAGAAAATCTGAACTTAAAGCTCGACACCACCTACACCGGCAAGGCAATGGCGGCATTGCTGCACGATCTCGAGGAACCGAATGCCGACCACGCCAATCTGTTTTGGAATACGTATAACTCGAATCCTGTCGAACTGACCGGGAGTCGAGCTCCCTCACGGCAAAATTTGCCGGAGCAGTTTCAACGCTATTATCAAGAGTCAGAACGTTAGCGAGTCCAGTTCTTGCTCTCTGCGTATTTCGAATACCAGACCAGAAATACGGCAACCGCCAACGGCATCAGGATGATGCCGATGATCTCACCCGGGCCGAAGTCGACATCAACGCCAAGCGCGTGGATCATTGTGACTATCACGCCTGTTAATGATGCGATAAACAGGTGAAACGCGACCGATTTCTTGAGTAGCAACAAGGCGCTTCCCAACGTACCGCCAAAAACAGCGATCGCAAATGCTGCAGTGGCCCACGCGGGACGGCCTCCAATAATCGCGCGCTCAACGTCGCGATAAGCATCGGAAGAGTCAACAATCATCTGCATCAGGTAATTTGCAACACCCAGGCCGTTCCAGATGAGCGCAATGGTGCCGATCACCCAGAAGCTCCAGTGAATTTCCTTTTTGATTGTCACGAACCCCCCCTACTGAGACCGCTCGTCATTCACCTCTTCCTCAATTTCCGCCATCATCTCGCGCACTTCAGCGAGCGTGGGTTCGTTCGGATCCGGTTCGACAATATTGTGAACGACGCGAACCCGTGCAAAGACTTCGTCTGCGTCGTATTGAGCAATACTGACCGGTACTCCATTCGGCGTACTCGATAGCGTGACGATGTGTTGTTGCAGATGATCGTTAAGTGCCTTGCCATCTGAACCCAGCTGCCCATCCAGCAACGCCTGGAGCCGATCTTCCGCGAGGACCGTATCGTCCTCGAGCGGCGTGTGCGCTTCGAAAAAGAGGGTGCCGTCTCTACTGCCGATCTGATACGGCGCGTTCATGATCGTCACAGCCTCACCAATATCGACCAGGGTATACAAAAACTCGATGTTCTCAGGATACAAGCGAACGCAGCCGTGGCTCACTCGCATGCCGACGCCATACGGCTGGTTTGTACCGTGAATCAAATACCCGGGCATATTGAGTTTGAGTACACGCGTCCCGAGCGGGTTGTCAGGGCCGGGAGGAACAATAGACGGTAACGGATCACCCATCTCGGCATGCTCTTTGCGAACAGATGCCGGCACCCACCAGGAAGGATTTTTTGCTTTGGCAATAACCGTCGTTTCGCCCAGCGGGGTCTCCCAACCGACTCGACCGATGCCGATCGGATAAGTAAGAACCTGTTGCTGTTCACCCTGTTCTGGCTTCGGGAAATAGAACAAACGCTTGGTCGCGATGTTCAAAATCACGCCGCGCTTTGGCGCATTCGGCAACACATATTGGGTCGGTAACAATACTGGCGTACCCTCGCCCGGCAACCAGGGATCGATCCCCGGGTTCGCGTCGACAATATCGTCGAAGCCAAGACCGTAGGTTCTCGCCAGATCCGAAAATGTATCGTCTGCACCGGCAAATACGATTTGTGGTTCACCGATGACGGTTTGGTCGTCGGACGTCAGAACGAACGTGTTGCCATCGATCGGATCCTGAAGCGGTCGATCCTCGAGAGGAATGAGTTCCGGGCCACCACTCTTACCGATTCCGGCATTAAAGCTGTCAAAGGTCTCGCAACCGGAGATCGATAGCAGAGCAAGGAGAACGAGGGTGCGCGAAAGCGTTTGGCGATATCTGAACAAGCGACTATTCCGTAGGACCAGTCGCCTATTCTAGCAGTGTATTCACTCGGCTGGCTTTGATCTGCAGGGGCCAGACGACCCGCCGCGAATTCGGCCCCCACGCTGCCTCAAGCTGCGCAGCAATCAACACCACGGGATCAGAGCCCCTGTCGGACTCGTAGCGCTTGCAGGCCGACCATGTTCTCAAGAATCCGAGCATGTCGCTGGCGCTCCAATCCAGGCTCATTTCAAAAGGCGGAACCGTAATCAGTTCTCCCGGCATTTCAACATCTACGTAGCCGGATTCGATCGTCACTCGTTCCGGTGGCCAGTAATCGCCAACAATATCTCGATACAGCGTATCAACGATGACGTCGCACTCTGCGTTCACATGGCAAATCTCGTAAAACCAGACGGCCAGGACGCCGTCAGGTTTTAGGACTCGACCCGCCTCAGTCATGAATGCCTGCTCATCAAACCAATGCAGCGCCTGGCCGACCGTGACGAGGTCCTGAGACTGATCCTCGAGCCCTGATTCCTCAGCGGGGGCGACCCGATAGTCGACTTCGGAGTGGGCCATAGCGGCGTCAATCTGCGACTGGCTCGCGTCACTCGCTATGACGTTTGAGAAGTAGTTAGTGAGTGCTATAGCAGCCTGGCCATTACCCGTCGCACAATCCCATGCGGAAGTGTCGCCTACCGTGACCGAAGAAAGAAAACGAAAAAGCTCGTCTGGGTAAGTCGGCCGGTATTGCGCGTATCCGCCCGAGCCTTTAGAAAAATGATCCTTAAATTCGGCCGTCACTCCCAGCCTTTCTTGCAATTAGGTTTTTTACCGTCTGCGAGCGCCTGATTGTAGAGCGGCAGGGTTTTTTGCCATTGCGAAATCAGGTTCTCGATACGCGTTTCATTCGCGGGATGAGTCGAGAGATGCTCTGCCGGCTTCTTGCCGCCCATAGCGGCCATGTTTTGCCAAAGATCGACGGCCGCGCGTGGATCGAATCCGGCCTTGGCCATATATTCCAGGCCGACGATGTCCGCTTCCGTCTCCTGCCCTCTGCTCATCGGCAATTGCAGGCCCAATGCGGCGCCAGCACTCATCGCCTGGCTCGCGGTATACGCGCCGCCGGTATAGCCACCGCCCATAATGACGGCCAGGGCCTCAATACCGATGCCCGTAAGAGCACCTCGTGATGCGCGTTCGTTAACGTGTTTTGCCGTGACGTGCGCGATTTCGTGGCCGATAACGGCGGCCAGCTGATGTTCATTTTCCGTGATCTCGAGAATTCCAGTGTAGACGCCGATTTTTCCGCCGGGCATTGCGAAGGCATTCACCTGGTTCTGCTCAAAGATCGCCAGCTCCCACTCGATGTCGCTGTAGGGAGGATCGAGCTCCGCGACCACCGCCTGTGCGACGCAAGCAACAAAGTCGATCTTGGCACGATTGGTCGCCAATGGAAGCGTGGCGCGGTAGGCATTAAACGTCGATGCGGCTTGTGCCTCCAGCTCGGCGTCCGATTTAAAAATGAGCTGCCCGCGACCCGTCGGCGACGTTGAGCACGACGCAACAAGAGCAAGAAATATTATAGAAATCAATAATTTGGAACGATGCATGGTCACGACCCTCGTCAGAAACCTTCTCGAATTGTCGAAGGATTATAGCGCTACAGCGCGATTTTCACCTCGCCAATGTTTCGACCGCCGACGCGGGACTCAGTTCCCCGCTTTAGCGAGGCAGGCGAGACTCGAACTTCTGCCGCCACCCGGCCTCATCGGCCTTTTCAAGGGCTGTATCGATGCCGCCGAACAAACGTTTTTGCAGCGGCTGTTTGATCTTGTACACCACCGAGTAAATATCTCGCGTTTCGGCGCTAGCCCCCAGCAGCTCATCGCTGGTCAGAATTTCATCGGCGAGTCCAAGATCGAGCGCGCGAGTGCCATACCAGTGCTCGCCCGTAGCGACCTTTTCGAGGTCCAGGTCTGGCCGATACTTTGCGACGGCTTCTTTGAACAAGGCGTGCACATCTTCGAGTTCTTCTTTTAGCTTCGCCCGGTCTTCGTCGGTATTCTCACCAAACATCGTCACCGATCGTTTGTACTTCCCTGCCGTCACTTGTTCGAAATCGACACCGTGACTATCGAGTAAACGATTGAAGTTCGGAATCTGAGCAATCACGCCGATGGAACCGAGAATCGCAAACGGCGCAACGTAGATTTTCGTCGCTACGCAAGCCATCAGGTATCCACCGCTGGCGGCGACCTTATCTACGCACACGGTCAATGGAATATTGTGATCTCGAATACGCGCAAGCTGCGATGCCGCCAAGCCATGTTCATGAACCACGCCGCCGTGGTTTTCCAGCCGCACGATGACTTCGTCGTGTTCTGTCGCCACATCGAGAATTGCGGTGACCTCTTCGCGCAACGACGGTACCTCGCTCGCTTTCAGATCACCTTTGAAGTCAATGACAAAACTGCGCGGCCTGGCGGACTCTCCTTTGGCTTCCGCTTTATCTTTCTTCTTCTTTTCTTTCGCCGCCTTCTTCCGCTGGTCTTTGCTCGAGACAGCACTTCGTAATGACTCAGCCAGTGACGCGTGTTTCTTGTTGAGGTTTTCGACCTCGAGGCCCTCGTGCGACGCTTTGCGTCCTGCGGAAGCCGCGACGACGACGATGGCCACAATGCCTACAACGACAGTAATGACTTTGAGCAGGAATAAACCGTAATCGGCGAGAAACTCGATCATACTGCGATACCAACGTTGTTCTTCTGTAAAACCTGCTCTGCACGGTAGCTGGAGCGCACCATCGGCCCGGCCACTACTTCGACGAAGCCCTTTTCCAGGCCTTCGGCGCGATACGCCTCAAATTCCGCTGGCGTCACATAACGTTCAACCGCGAGGTGATTCGGCGTCGGCCGCAAGTACTGACCCAGGGTCAAAATATCCACATTAGCCGCACGAAGATCGACCATCGTCTGCATGATTTCGTTGTCACGTTCACCAAGGCCCAGCATCAAGCTGGTCTTGGTCAGGACGTCGGGGCGATGTGCTTTTGCGTGACGCAACACTTCAATCGTTTGTTCATAGCTTGCACGTGGATCACGCACCGGATGTGTAAGCCGCTTTACCGTTTCGACGTTCTGTGCGAATACCTCGAGTCCGGAATCAACGACCAGCTCGACATGCTCACGTACGCCATTGAAGTCTGGCGTTAGCGCTTCGACCGCGGTGTTCGGATTCAGCTTCTTGATTTCGTGGACGCAGGCGGCGTAATGAGATGCACCGCCATCGGGCAGGTCATCCCGGTCGACCGATGTGATAACGACATACTCGAGTCCCATAAGCTCAACCGCTTTCGCCGAATTCAGAGGTTCCTCAAGATCGAGCCAGCCCTTTGGATTACCAGTGTCGACGGCACAGAAACGACAGGCGCGAGTGCAAACGGAACCCATGACCATGATCGTCGCCGTACCGGCATTCCAGCATTCACCGATATTCGGGCACATCGATTCTTCACAGACGGTGCTCAGGCGGTGTTCATGAACAATCTTACGAGTACCCGAATACCCCGATCCCGATGGCATCTTTGCCCGCAGCCATTTCGGCTTGTCGCCGTGTACCAGCGGTTCGCTGTCGCGACGATTCTTCTGGCCGTTCTTGACCGCCGAAAAGCCAGCATCAGTCTGATACTTCTGCCCGCTCCTGACCGGGTCGCCCTGGGCTTGATCATCGTGGACCGGATCATTTTGGACAATCGGAATGCCGCGGAATGTTTTGTCGTCTTTGTTCATGCAGAAGTCTGAAACTTGGGCCGGGAAGCCATGATTCAAGGGGCACGCATTGTCGCACATATGGCAGACAAAAAAATCCCGGCCGAAGCCGGGAGAATCAGGGGGAAATCGTTAACAGACGCCAGTTAAATCAGTGCAGTCTCGACCAGCTGACCAATTTCACAGCGTTTTGCTGCAGGTCAAAGTTGCTGGCCAGAATGGCTTCGATGTCACGCGAATCGGAGCTTGGCTCCATCGGGTAGTTCAGTTCGACGACCCCGCAGAACTCATTGCCGTCACGATACTGTGTGTCGGTCAATATGAACTGCGTGTAGTACTTTGCGGACATGTAATTAATCTACCTCTCAACGCCGGCGTTGACTGTGAGCCAGAGCACAATTCGCGGGTCACGTGGCGATAATTCGGAGAAACTTGACATAAGTCACATTCCTGCCGTTTTTGGCGTAAAATTTGACCGTAGGCGACGCGGTGCACAGAATTGAGCGATCGGCATATGTAACATCGTCAGCTATTGGGCCAGCGCCCGAGTAAAACCTTTTGGACCAAACATCACGGGAACTGAATCAATGGTCGCGAAATACGGACTAGGCAAGACCGGAATAGTGAAATTCCTCATAGTGGGCATTGCCCTGCTTGCTGCAGGCAATGGGTTTGCACAAGACGAACTCAGAAAGACCTTCTTCAAAGATGCAGACGCCGCCAAGGTGGCGGCGGATGCTGTAGATGCCGAAGTCTATGCGCCAAAAAGCTATGCAAGCGGCATGCGGGAATATCGTAGCGCCGAGGACTATCTGAAGCGCGGCAGGAATATTGAGTACGTGCGCTCAAACGCAGCGGACGCCGTCCGCTATTTCAGAACGTCGGCTAAGGCGGCAGAGCTCGCACAAACCGCTCTCGCTCAGGCCATCAAAAGCCGCCAGGACGGTGCCAACGCGTTAGCGCCGAAACTCGCGCCGGAACTTTGGAGCGACGCGCAGCAAAAATTCCTGAGAGCGATCCAGCTTATGGAGCGCGGCGACCTTAAGAATGCAAAGCGCCGCGAGAACGAATCGATCAACTTGTATCGTGAAGCAGAACTCGTCGCGATCAAAGCACAGTACCTCAGCGAGACTCGCCGCCTGCTCGCGGACGCCGACCGAGCACGTGTTGGCAGGTACGCACCCATTACACTGGGCAAGGCCAAACGATTGCTCGCCGAGGCTGAGCGTGAGCTAAACGAGAACCGCTACGATACCGACCGACCACGCAGCCTCGCGATTCAGGCAAATTACGAAGCCAAACACGCTCTATATCTTTCCGAGATCGTACGTCAGGTTAGAGACAAGGATCTGACCGCCGAGCAGCTCGTGCTCAATTGGGAGCAACCCATGCGCGCTGTCGCTGGTGTCGCGGACGTTGTGCCGGATATGCAGGAGGGGCCTGACCGGTTGTTGGCCGAACTCGTCGCCTACTTCGAGCAACAAGGGAACGAACTTCAGGCCTTGCAGCAGGAAAAAGCCGAAAACGAAGTGCGCCTTGCCGACATGGAAGAGGAAATGCGTACTTTGGACGAACGCCTCGGCGGCGCGACCGAAGAACGCGCAGCGCTGATTCAGCGTCTCGAAGCGCAGGCTCGTGTAAAACAGCAGTTCGAGCAGGTTGAGAAAATGTTCTCGTCCTTCGAAGCCAGAGTGTTTCGTGAAGGTAACACCATTATTCTACGAATGGTTGGGCTGGCGTTCGACAGTGGCGATGCACAAATCAAGCCGGAGAATTTCGAACTTCTTGGAAAAGTCGAAAAGGCCATTGATGTGTTCCCACGTAGCGAGCTGACGATCGAAGGTCACACCGATGCGTACGGGGGCGATGAATCCAATCAAAAACTATCGCAAGAACGTGCTGAGTCAGTGCAGCAGTACATGATTAACGCGATGCGGATTCCAACGTATCGACTCATCGCGACCGGATATGGCGAAACCCGACCTGTTTCCAGCAACGAAACTGAAGCCGGCCGCGCGCGCAATCGACGCATCGATATCGTCATCAAGCCAAACATCGATCCAACCTAGTCTTTTCGCATCAAACCAGAATCATGACCGCGCCACCATTTCGCAATGGTGAGCGCGGTTTTTTCATTGGCTAGATAACCATACTCGGCGTGCACATTGAGCTCGCCATCGAGCCGGAAGAAGTTAAAGACCTCCTCATCATCGATTTCATCGACCAGGCCTAATTTCAGCATTTCGGCAAAATCATTCACGAGCCATGGGTCGATAGCCGTGAGATCACCGACCGCAGTGAGATTCTTCCAGCGACGGATGTTGCCAGGATAACGATCCTTCCCCGTCCTGTCGTGGCCTTTGATCTTTCGCTGCATGAAGCGCTGTCCAAGCGGACTGCCCATGGTCAGAAACCGGTCGATAGTGACCGGGTTGCCGTGATCGTGGCTAAGCTCCCATAGCGAATCGTAGGCGATCACTGATCCCATGCTGTGACCGATGAGCAGAATCGGACGCTCCCCGCCCGACGCCGCCAACAACACAACCTTGAGCATCTGCCGCACGCGATCAGCAATGCCTTTGCGGTTGCGCTCGTAGCGTCGTAAGTCGCGTAGATGCACTTCCATTCGTTCTGTAGCGAGATGCGGAATCAGAAACGGCAGCAAATCACCCAGATGATAGATCCATCGTGTTAGCCGCCGTGACCAGGCCGTCGCTTCGGCGATATCTTTTTCGCTCGCCTCGGCCTGTTCAATGACGGCGTCAATCGCCGCACGGTCAATTTCCATGTCGCGATGCGCGCCGTAGAAATCGTAGGTCCACGAGACGATGTCGAAATTGCTCGGGCTTGCCGCAATCGCATCCGCCACCGGTGCATCAACGCGACCTACGCCGGCCAGGAGACAACGCAACAGTGCGTCGCGATGTTTTTCGGGTTCCGGCTTTGCCAACAAACCGGGTATGTAAATGATAAGCGGGCCAGCCATGTCTTATGCGACACCGAGCAGACTGGGCAATTCACCCACGTGGACGACCTCTATGTCGGGCGCCTCGAATTCGTCGGGCCAGACTTCGGCTGTGCGATTGACCCAGGCCGTGCGAAGTCCCACCGCTCGCGCACCATCAACGTCGTAGTGCGGATGATCTCCAACGTGCAAGGTTTGTGCTTTGCTCGAACCGCCGACATTCACCGCCATTTCGAAAACGGCCGGCGCTGGCTTTGCCGCCCCGGCCATCGCTGCGGTCACGACGTCATCAAACAAATGTCGAATCCCAATGGTCTCGAGATTCGCATTGCCATTGGTCACCGCAACAACCTGAAAGTGACTTGCCAGCACTTCAAGGGCTGGAACAACTTCGGGAAATAGCTCGACGTCATTACGAACTTCGTCAAAGACAGTGAATGCTTCGTCCGTAAAGTCCGTCCTGTATCCTGCGGCTGCGCCTATCCGACTGAGTACCGTATGACGAAGAAAGGTCAGGTCATGCGCGCGATCTGCGAATTCCACGACGATCTCGGATCGAATATCTCGCAGGTCCGATGGCTCGTACATTTCAGTAATGCGTGGATAATTCTCGCCGAGCCATTCGTACAATCGCTGCTCGGCACGCTTGATCACCGGATGTATCGCCCAGAGCGTATCGTCAAGATCAATTGTAATGGTGCGAATGTTGTTCACAGCGACCGCCAGTGCGTAATATCGTCAACCATTGTGAATTCAAACTGTATGCGAGTCCAACTCGGAGCCCTGCGATGAAATATCTGCACACCATGGTGCGCGTCACTGACATTGATGCCTCACTCGATTTTTACTGCGACAAACTTGGACTGACTGAGATCAGGCGTCACGAGAGCGAGCAGGGCCGATTTACGCTGGTTTTTCTTGCCGCGCCCGGCGATGAAGAGGCGCAAGTAGAACTCACATACAACTGGGACCCCGAGGAATACGACGAAGGCCGCAACTTTGGCCACCTCGCCTATCATGTCGACAACATTTATGAGCTCTGCCAAAAACTCATGGATGCCGGTGTAATAATCAACCGGCCGCCGCGCGATGGTCATATGGCATTCATCCGATCGCCGGACAATATTTCGATCGAGCTAATTCAATCCGGTGAATCATTGCCGCCTGCAGAGCCTTGGGCATCGATGGAGAGCATCGGCCACTGGTAGCGGGCGTCGCACTACCTGGTCATCGTGTTCTCGATGTCCTCAACGGTTCGGGGAGAGAGCGGATTTTCACGATTGAGCCTCCATCGACTGCGCACCAAGCAGCGACAAGCCGCTCGCTTGTAACCAGTCCGGCAAACTGGCGACCAGCTTTTCGTCGCCGAATACTTCCAGGTCGCCGTCCGCCACAGCGTCGGTGAAGTGCTTTTGGCAGGTCCAAACGGACGTCATTCTCGCAAGGGGACCCCTGACAACGATATCGACATCACCGCCCGGTTCATTCAAACACAGTTCGACTTCGCCATTTTCGGCAACCAGCCACCAGTGCGTCGCGCCTTTTGACGCGTCCGGGTATTCGAACTGCAGAACAATGCGATGCTCTGGGAATGCGCCCGGATTGACGCTGCGACGCATATCCCACATCAACAAACTGGCGTCCAGATCTTCGACCACCAGACTCGTTTGTACCCAGCGATGTCCCCACGCCCCGAGCGACTTCACAATAGGTGTCAACTCCTCGCCGGCCTTCGTCAGTTGATAACTGTACTTGCCTTTTTCCCCGGTCCGTTCAACAACACCTGCTGACGTCAGCTGCTTCAGCCTGGCCGAAAGCAAGGTCGGCGACATGAGAGGTACGCCCCGTTGCAGATCATTGAATCGCGTGCTGCCTGCGATGAGTTCGCGAACAACCAATAGCGTCCAGCGCTCACACAACAATTGAGCGGCTTGTGCCAATGGGCAGAACTGACCGAACTTCTTCAT
>CAZMRZ010000024.1:0-6066 GCA_964568835.1 uncultured Woeseiaceae bacterium
TCAACGATATGGTCGTGTTCGACTTGTTTGTAGCCGTGGCTTTTCAGCAGCGACAAAATGGCGGGCCCATTCGACAGGCGAATTTGGTGCGGCCCAATGGGCTCGCCAGCGGCGACCAGTTCATTGCCGGTCGATATCACGCGAATAACAGGGTCTCTTGCGACGGCGACCTCTGTTTCTCCGCAGGATGAGATAACCGCAATATCGAGCGGTGAAATCCGTTTTCCCGGGGTCAGAAGATGTGCGCCTTTGGCGAAGTCTGATCCGTGCGGATGAACGAAGCGATTCTTTTTTACGTCGTAAATGGCTTCGATTTCGGCGGCGTTGTCGGTCACGGCAATTCGCTCGACCGGCACGATGCAGTCCGCATTCGTGGGCAGCGCTGCCCCGGTCATAATTTCGATGCAGTGCCCTGCATCGAGCGTTAGTACCTCATCGCCTGCCGCCTGCATTGCCTGAATCGGGAAATTGCGCTGTCCACCGTCGTAGTCCGACCAGGCCAGTGCAATGCCGTCCATCATCACTCGATCAAAAGGCGGCTGGCTGCGTTCCGCGCGAACGATCTGCTGAAGTACTCGCCCGGTCGCCTCGTCGGTCGCAAGCATTTCGGCAGGGAAGGCCGGCGTCTCAGCCAGCACAGCTTGCAGCGCTTCAGCCGTCGTTAGCACAGCTCTCTAGCTTCGCTCGCGGGCGATCGCCCGGTGACCAATGTCCCGGCGGGAATACACGTCTCGCCAGCGAATCTTGTCGACGGATTCGTAGGCCGCAGCGGCCGCCTTTTCGACGGACTCACCCAGGCCAACGACACACAATACGCGCCCACCACTGGTGACCACGTCGTCGCCCTTGGATGATGTGCCGGCATGAAATACTTTCTGATAATCGCTGTCGGCATTATCGAGTCCCGCAATAGTCATGCCTTTCTCGTAAATGCCCGGATAACCGCCAGCCGCGAGTACGACGCCTAACGCCGCTCGCGTGTCCCACTCGGCGGAACAATTGGCCAGCGTCCCATCGAGCGTCGCGCTGCAGATATCGGTAAGGCTGGATTTTAGTCGAGACAGGATGGGCTGTGTTTCAGGATCGCCCATGCGGCAATTGAACTCGATCACTTTCGGCGTGCCGTCAGCCATGATCATCAGGCCGGCGTACAGAAAGCCAAGATACGGGTAGCCGTCGGCTCGCATGCCCTCGAGCGTTGGATTGATTACCTCGTCCATGATGCGCTGTTCGATCTCTGGCGTGACGACCGGGGCCGGGGAATAAGCCCCCATGCCGCCAGTGTTCGGACCTGTATCGCCTTCGTCTCGAGCCTTGTGGTCCTGCGAGGTGGCCAGTGGCAAGACCGTCGTGCCATCCGTGACTACGATGAAACTGGCTTCCTCGCCGTCGAGAAACTCTTCGACAACAATTCGGGCGCCGGCGGCGCCAAAGCTGCCACCGTCGAGCATGTCGGTTGCGGCCGCTTCGGCGTCTTCGAGTGTCATGGCGACGATGACGCCTTTGCCCGCAGCGAGCCCGTCGGCCTTGATGACGATGGGCGCTCCGCGTTCTCGAATATAGGCAATTGCGGGTTCGAGATCGGTAAAATTCTGGTAATCCGCTGTAGGGATATTGTGTCGTGCGAGAAAGTCTTTGGTAAACGCCTTGGAGCCTTCGAGTTGCGCCGCGGCCGCGCTGGGCCCAAAGCAAGGCAGGCTCAATGAAGTGAAATGATCGACGATGCCGGCGACGAGCGGAGCCTCGGGTCCGACGATCGTCAAATCTATGCTCTCGTCCACTGCGAGCTTCGCCAGCGCATCGATGTCGTCAGCCGACACGGCGACATTGCGAACCTTTTCCTCGCGATCCGTTCCAGCGTTCCCAGGTGCGACCAGGACCTCCTCGACGTCTGCCGAGTGAGCGCACTTCCAGGCGAGTGCATGCTCGCGTCCGCCGTTGCCAATAATCAGGACTTTCATCAACTCAACTCTTTGGCCGCCTTCGGCGACCCGCTTCGCTTCGCGCGTGAGACGCGCTCCTACTAGTGTCGGAAGTGGCGCATACCCGTAAAGACCATCGCGAGACCGTGTTCGTTCGCGGCTTGAATAACTTCGTCATCCCGCATCGACCCACCCGGCTGAATAATAGCTGAGATGCCGGTTGCCGCCGCCGCATCGATGCCGTCGCGGAATGGGAAGAAAGCATCGGATGCCATAACCGAGCCTTGAATCTCGAGATCTTCATCTGCAGCCTTAATCGCGGCGATCTTGGTGCTGTATACGCGGCTCATCTGGCCCGCACCAACACCAATCGTCCTATTGTCTTTGCAGAAAATAATGGCATTCGACTTCACGTACTTCACAACGGTCCAGGCGAATAGCATATCCCGGATCTGCTGCGGCGTCGGTGCCAGGTCAGTAACGACCTTGAGATCGCTCTCGGAAATAACGCCGAGATCGGAGTTTTGAACCAACAGCCCACCGGAAACCTTTTTGAAATCGAAGCCGGCTTGCGCTGCTGCTGGCCATTCGCCGATCTCCAGAACGCGTACGTTTTTCTTTGCCGCGACTACTTCGAGGGCATTGGCGTCAAAGGCCGGTGCGACAATCACTTCTACAAACTGTCGTTCGACGATAGCTTCGGCCGTCTTTACGTCAAGCGGGCGATTAAACGCGATGATGCCGCCAAAGGCTGAGGTCGGATCTGTTTTGAACGCCTTGTCATAGGCATCAATAAGGGTGTCGGCCACGGCTACGCCACAGGGGTTGGCGTGCTTTACGATGACGCAAGCGGGATTCTCAAACTGTTTCACGCACTCAAGCGCCGCGTCGCTGTCGGCGATGTTGTTGTACGAAAGCGCTTTGCCTTGCAGTTGCTTCGCGGCAGCCAATGATCCCGCCGGCGTCTGCTGGTCAACGTAAAACGCAGCGTTCTGGTGTGGATTCTCACCGTACCGCATCCGCTCTGACAAATTCCCTGCATATAGAAAACGCTGTCCAAGTGCATCGTCGCCAAGAGAATTTGACAGGTATTTGGTGATAGCAGTGTCGTAGCTCGCAGTGTGTGCGTAGGCTTTCGCTGCCAGGCGTCGGCGACTGTCGAGTGATAGCTTGTCGTTCTTGAGGTCTTCGAGAACTGACTCGTAGTCACCCGGTTCAACAATCACGGCGACACCGTCGTGATTCTTGGACGCCGCACGAATCATTGCGGGTCCGCCAATATCAATGTTCTCAATCGCCTCATCGATCGTCGCGTCTTCCCGAGCGATGGTCTGCTCGAAGGGGTATAGATTAACGACCAATAAATCGATGGGTTCGATTCCGTGTTCGGTCATCACGGCTTCATCGGTGCCGCGACGTCCGAGCAGACCGCCATGGATCACCGGGTGCAGTGTCTTCACGCGGCCGTCCATGATTTCCGGGAAACCGGTCTTTTCCGAAACCTCGATCACTTCGAGTCCGGCTTCACGCAGTGCCTTACACGTACCGCCTGTGGAAAGAATTTCTACGCCGAGCTCGGCCAGGCCAGAAACAAAAGGAATCAAACCACGCTTGTCAGAAACACTGACCAGCGCGCGTCGTACGTTGAACATCAAATCACCTGGAGGGAAAGAGGGGGGCTGCCGGAATGACCGTTATCTAAGTAGAGAATAAGTCCTGAGTTTCTTGCGTAAGGTGCCGCGATTCAGACCGAGTATGCCGGCGGCCTGGCTTTGGTTGCCTTGCGTGTAATCCATAACCGCCTTGAACAGCGGCCGTTCTACTTCACCAATGACGAGGTCGTACAAATCCCCCGGGCGATCGCCGTTTAATGTGGTGAAATATTGATTTAGAGCGTCTTCAGTGTGTTTACAGAGCGGCTTTTTGCCGTTTGTCAGCTTCGATGAGCTGTTCTTATTGATGTTTGCCACGTTGCTTCAATCCTGAATCGCGGTCGACCCACTTCCGGGCCGAGCTTTACTCCCAAAGCTTCAGGAAAATCATGCCGCCAAAGAATCGCCTCCGTCCTCTCGATCGAAGTAGGTCTTGGTCAGTCTGATTTGTTCTGAAGCACTTTCGACACGCACCACCTGATGACGAAATTCGTCGGCATTTGCCAGGCTGTTGCAATACCAGGTCAGGTGCTTGCGAGCCACTCGAACTCCGGTGAGTTCCCCATAGAACCGGTGTAGTTCGCCCAAGTGGTCGAGCATAATATCACGCAATTCGTATTTATCCAGCTGCGGCTTTTCCCTACTCGCACTAAAAAGATGCGAGAGCTCTCGAAAAATCCACGGACGACCTTGCGCGCCGCGGCCGATCATCAAGCCGTCGCAATTCGTTAGACGCAATACTTCAAGCGACTTCTCGGAAGTGGTGATATCCCCATTGGCGATGACAGGAATGCCGATCGCCTCTTTTACGTGAGCGATGGTTTCGAATTCAGCCTCGCCTTTGTAGCGACATGCGCGAGTTCGACCGTGAACGGCGAGCGACTGGATGCCGCAGTCCTCAGCAATTCGCGCGATATTCACCGCATTTCGATGATCCGGGTCCCAGCCCGTTCGAATTTTCAGGGTGACCGGCACGTCGACTGCGCTCACGACCGCAGTCAAAATCGACACCACCAGTTTTTCGTCTTTTAGCAAGGCGGAGCCAGCCAGCTTCTTGCAGACCTTTTTGGCTGGACAGCCCATATTGATGTCAATGATTTGGGCGCCACGATCGACGCAGGCAATCGCGGCCTGAGCCAGCTGCTCGGGCTCGGAACCGGCTATTTGCACAACCACCGGCTCGGCATCGAGATCGAGATCGAGCCGAAACCGCGATTTCGACGTTTGCCAGAGGCTCGTATCCGCGGTCGTCATCTCCGATGTCGTCATTCCGGCACCAAATCGCCTGCAGATGCGCCGAAACGGCGCATCCGTAACGCCGGCCATGGGGGCGAGCACGAAGGGCTTGTCGATGGTGTAAGGGCCGATTTTGAGTGGTGGCAGGATCATCGAAGAAGTTTATCGCAGGAGGCGACTTGAAGTCGTGTACAACACTGATCATGCAGTGCGAGCGGTCGCTATTTGAAATCGCTTGCTTTGCAGCGCAGTTGCCCGTCGGTCATTCGGTAGCACACATCCACTTTATAACCCGAGGCCTCGACGGGAGGTGCCTTGATCGATATGACGGCATTGAATGTGTTGCCGGGTGCCACGAGTTTTCGGGGGTCAAGGTCGGTCGGTAAGTATTCTGCAGGGTCCAGTACCTGATTACCCAGTGTTTCCAGGAACCGATCCGTCAAGGATATGCTCACCAATGGATAAGGCAAAGGACCCTCGGAGTCATTACCTATCCGAGAATAGACGGTGAGACTCTCCTCGCCCTCCTCAACCTGAATGGTGTCGTTGGAGGCTTCGATTCTCCAGCCAGTAATATCCCACGCCGGTTGCACGGGTTGACCGATCGCCCGATACACCTGACCGACGGTATTGCTGAAGGCCGGGATCGTGGCGAGCGCTTCGCGGGACTGGTGCATTGCCTGGAGTCCGAGAACAATTACGAGTAATACGATGCCGCCGATCATGCCGTAGCGTAGCCCACCGGATTGCGGGGCTTGTTCCGCTTCGGCTGCCCTGGCGATCTCAGCAAGTTCTGCTGCCGCGGCGACATCGGCCGCGAGCTTTTTGGTGTCGCGTTCAGAGCGAACGGTTTCGCCCTCCATGATTATGGTCTCGTAAAGTTCGTCACCGTCGTCATCCGCGAGTCCGTCTTCGACCTCACTGACTCTCTCCTCCAGCGCCATCTTCTCGGCGTCTTTGTCAGGCATGACGATGGTCGACGCAAAGCCGTCATCGTCCTTTATGGCGAGCGCCATGAGATCCTCATCGATTTGCATATTGACGGTGTGCTCTTCTTCCGTCATCGGTGGTACAAAGTACTTGTCGGAGTCTTCTTCGTCTTCTTCCGGTTCAATATCGATGGACGCAGCCGCCTCAGAAGCGAGCTCTGCTTCGATTGAGTGCGCTTCGACGACAGGTTCTTCAATGAGTTCGGCCGGTTCATCGAGCAGGTCCAGCTGTTCGAGTTCGTCCTCAAGTTCGTCCTCAAGTTCGTC
>CAZMRZ010000024.1:6166-30616 GCA_964568835.1 uncultured Woeseiaceae bacterium
AGTTCGTCCTCAAGTTCGTCCTCAAGTTCGTCTTCGAGTTCAAACTCCAACTCTGCCTCGGGTGCTTCGTCCAGGTCATCGTCGAGGTCCTGTTCGAGTTCATCGACCAGATCTTCAAGCTCGTCGACCAATTCGTTGTCTTCGGGCTCAACTTCGTTAATGCCACTCAGGTCGATGCCCATTGCTTCGGCTTGCAGCGCAAACTGAGTGTCCATGTCGAGGGGTTCATTTTTGTCTGAAATCTCGGCAGGTTCTTCCAACAGCTCCGCATCGACAGCGTCATCTTCGTCGGTCGCGTCATCCTCGACCAGCGCGTCGGGCGAAACAGCAACCTCATCAACGAGATCCTCGAATTCGCCCAGGATGTCGGTCCATTCGCCGGGTTCGCTGAGTGCGAAATCGGGCACGGGTTCTTCAACCGCAGCGGGCTCATCCGTTTCTTCGTCAGACGTAAACAGCTCTGATTCGATATCGGGCGCGCGCAGTGAGTCGTCGTTTAGATCGAAGTCGTCCGGCAGTGGCGTGTTGTCGTCGAAGCGTAATTCGTCGACGGAAGTTCTGACATCGGCGATTTCCACGTCTTCAAAAATTTCTGGCGAGTCAACAACCTCGGGCGTGGCGGTCAGGAATTGATCGATGGGAGTATGGGCATCGTCGAGATACTCATCCACATTCGTCGCATTGACGATCACGCCGGCATCGTCGTCGTCGGCCGCCGGGGCCGCCGCTTCGTCTTCGTCCAGAACTCGCCACTCGACACCGGTGTCCTGGATGCGAACGTCAGAGCCCGCGAGCTCGTCCAGCGTCTTCAACAGCGCGGCACTTTGTTCCGCCGAAATGCTGTGCGGCAGGCCGCTATCGGTTTCTATGATTTCAGGCGTCAGCTCCGGTACCGCTGCGTCGGCCTCCTGCGGCGCTGGCTGCTTCGGCATTTCCTCAGACAAGTAGGCGAGCGCATTAAAAGCGCTGCCGCAGTTTCCACAGCGGACCTTGCCGGCCGCCTGTTTCAAGACCTCGGCTGTCACTCTAAATGCTATTTCGCAATCTGGGCACTGCGTATACATGCCTAGTCCGCTCTCCGTATTCCGTTCAATCTCGACCAAATCTGGCCGTCCTGCTCCCTGAATGCCGGATCATCAAAATCGATCCAGGCCTCATAGGCCGCCATTACGTCATCGGCTTGTTCACATAATACGCCGGACATCGTAAGCATACCGCCCCGTCTGAGCGTTAATGTGATGGATTCGGCAAACTGAACAAGTGGCCCTGCAAGGATATTGGCGACAACGACGTCAAATTCGCCCTCAATCTCGCTGGCCAGGCCCAAAACCCGCAGATTTTCGGCCACATCGTTATCGCTGGCGTTCTGACGCGTCGCGATCACGGCCTGGGGATCGATATCCATAGCCACGGCCGAGTCGCAGCCGAGCTTGAGTGCTGCGATGGCCAAAACGCCCGATCCGCAACCGTAGTCGAGGACGGACTTGCCTTCCATAGGCACGCCGTCCAGCCATTCAAGGCATAGCGCAGTCGTTGCGTGCGTTCCGGTGCCGAAGGCGAGCCCCGGGTCGAGGTAGATGACTACCGCGTCGTCAGAAAAAGGCCTCGATCCCTTTGGGTGGATCCACAGACGTTCGCCGAATTGCATAGGTCCGAAGTCTTTGAGCCATTCGCGCTCCCAGGCGCGGTCCTCGAGGGTCTCTATGCGGTGCGAGGGCAACTCGGCCAGGCCAAATTCGGTCAGAAGGCCATCCCGAAGGCCTTGCAGATCGATGTCGGGCGAAAACATGCCGGTGATTTTGGTGTCTGCCCACAACGGTGTCTCACCGGGGCCCGGTTCAAGTACCGGATTGTCGCCGGCATCAGTCAGGGTTACCGAACTCGCACCGAAGCGCTCGAACACCGTTTCGACTGCCTCGGAGTCCAGCACGCCAAGGTCCATAATAAACTGACGCCATGCCATCGTTAGAGGTCCAGTTCAGGTGAGACCGAGACGCTTCTCGAGATAGTGAATGTCTGTCCCACCGGCCTGGAATGCCGCGTGCTGGAATATTTCCTGATGCAACGGGATATTGGTCTTGATGCCCTCGATAACGACTTCGCTCAAGGCGTTCTTCATGCGCGCAAAGGCCGCCTCGCGTGTTTCGCCGTGCGCGATGATCTTGCCGATCATCGAGTCGTAATACGGCGGAACCCTGTAACCACTGTAGATGTGACTTTCAACGCGAATGCCGGGTCCGCCCGGCGGGTGCCAGAGTGTGACCAGTCCCGGCGAAGGCATGAAGTTCTTCGGGTCTTCGGCGTTGACGCGGCACTCAATTGCGTGGCCCTGGATCTTCACGTCGTCTTGCGTGTAGCTGAGTTCTTCACCGCTCGCGATTCGCAGCTGTTCACGCACAATATCGATGCCCGTGATCATTTCGGTCACCGGGTGTTCAACCTGAAGTCGAGTGTTCATTTCGATGAAATAGAACTCGTCGTTTTCATACAGGAATTCAAAAGTACCGGCGCTGCAGTAACCAATGTCCTTACAGGCCTGGACGCAACGTTCGCCGATGCGATTTCTTTGTTCTTCAGTGATTCCCGGGGCTGGCGCTTCTTCAATGACTTTCTGATGCCGCCGCTGCATGGAGCAGTCCCGCTCACCCAGGTGGATCGCATGGCCATGCGCGTCAGCAAGGACCTGAAACTCGACGTGTCGTGGTGTCTCGAGGAATTTCTCCATGTACACGACGTCATTATTGAATGCGGCGCGTGCCTCGGCCTTGGTGACCGTTATGGCGGCAATCAATGACGCTTCGGCGTGAACCACGCGCATGCCGCGTCCGCCGCCGCCGCCCGATGCCTTGATGATGATCGGGTAACCAATTTCTCTGGCGATGCGCATGTTCTCGTCGGCATCTTCGCCCAGAGCACCGTCCGATCCAGGCACACACGGGACGCCCGCCTTCTTCATGGCGGCGATGGCTGAAACTTTGTCGCCCATTAATCGAATGGCGTCGGACTTCGGTCCGATAAACGTGAAGCCGCTGGATTCGACGCGCTCGGCAAAATCGGCATTCTCGGAAAGAAAACCGTAGCCCGGATGTATGCCTGTCGCGTCAGTGACCTCGGCCGCGCTGATGATCGCCGGCATATTCAGGTAGCTATCAATCGACTGTGGCGGCCCTATGCAAACGGTTTCGTCCGCCAGCAATACGTGCTTGAGGTTATTGTCCGCCGTTGAATGCACAGCGACGGTTTTGATGCCCATCTCACGACAGGCGCGCAGGACGCGGAGTGCGATCTCGCCGCGATTGGCAATTACGATTTTTTCGAGCATCTCTTATCGCCCGCTCAGTCGTTCTGTCGTTGATCAATAACGATCAGCGTTTGTCCAAACTCGACCGGCTCGCCATTTTGCAGGCGGATGGACTTCACTACGCCCGAAACATCGGTTTCGATCTGGTTCATCATTTTCATCGCTTCGATAATGCACAGCGTGTCGCCTTCGTTGACGCGATCGCCAACTTGCACATACGGAGCCGCGCCGGGTGATGAGGCCGCATAAAATGTACCGACCATTGGTGCGGTTAATTCGAAGCCATCTTCCTCGGGCTCGACGGGCGCCGCGGCAGCGACGCTTGGAGCAGCGGCGGGTGCTGCGGCTATCGGCGCGGCCGCAGCGACAGGTGCAGCAACGGGCGCATTCGGCGAGTAGCGACTAATGCGTACCGATTCCTCTCCCTCGGTAATTTCGATCTCGGCAATACCCGATTCGTCCAACAATTCGATGAGTTTTTTTACTTTTCTTATGTCCATTACTTTTCCTCAGCTGGTGCTGACATGCTGGCTGGCAGCTTGCAGAGCGAGTTCGTAACCGAACGCTCCGAAACCGAACAGGCAGCTGTTTGCGATGTCACTGAAATAACTGTTGTGCCGAAATTCCTCTCGCGCAAAGGTATTGCTCAAGTGGATTTCGATAAACGGAATCTGAACCGCCAGAAAGGCATCTCGCAACGCAACGCTGGTATGCGTGAAGCCGCCCGGGTTCAGGATGATAAATTCGACGCCATCGACCTGGGCCTGCTGCACGCGATCGATGAGTTCATGCTCGGCGTTGCTTTGAAAGCACTCCAGCTCGTGTCCAAGCGCCCCGGCAACCTCAATACTGGTTTGTTCGATATCGGCCAGCGTCGCCGCGCCATAGACGTCGGGTTCGCGTGAACCCAGCAGGTTCAGATTGGGACCATTGATGAGCAAAAAAGAGGACATTTCGCGCGGTTCGCAGCCAGATAGCCGAAGATGGCTGCAATTCTAACCGTTTTTGTGGGATTTACTACAACTTTCGGGCAATTTACAGGCGACTCAACAGCGCGCTGGCTTCCTCGGCCGAGATCTCATTTCGATCGTGACTCGTCATGACGTCCACGATCGTATCCAGATGCGACTGATGCACCTCGCCGATATAGGCACCCAGGAGTTCCCCGTTGGATGCTACGAACATTGTGAATGGCAGACCAATGAACTCAATGCCCGATGATTCTGCAACCGCCATTGCGTCCTGTTCACCCACAAGGATCGGGTAGTTGAATTCCGCTGCTTCCGCGTAGTTGGCGACGGGCTCGGGAAAATCCACAGCAATTCCGATGACCTGAAAACCATTGCCACCTTGCTCGTCCTGAAATGCTTTCAACAAGGGTATTTCCCGGCGACACGGCGCGCACCAGGTCGCCCAGAAATTGACGATACGATTCTTGCCTGACCATTCGTCGAAATTGTGTGGGGTTCCGGTGACGTCGGGCAGGGTAAATGCTGGATGCGTGACGACTTCGAGCGCTGTAGGTTGTTGAACTGCCTCGAGAGTAAGCTTGGCATCGGCTTCTGCGGCGGGCGGCGCAGTCTGAACGGCATATCGCGCCGAATAGAGCAGGGCGCCTGCCATCAGCGCGACGAACGCCGATACTAAGATCAGAAAGGAACGTGACACGTGAGAAACCCGTTAGTCGTTAAGCTGAGCCGACATGCTATCTGAAACGGAAAGGGCCTGTCGCACGTGTTTCGCGAACGCCGCTGCTTTCATGTAGCCGACGACCTCGTAGCCATGGCGTTGCTCGCCGTCCGGACCAAAGAAAATTATCGTCGGCGGTCCGAAAACGCCAAAGCGGCTTAGCAGGACCTGATCCGCCTCGTCGTTCTTGGTAACGTCGGCCTGAAGCCAAATGGTATTTGAAAGCGCGGCCTGCACGTCGCCATCGGTAAACGTGTACGCCTCCATTTCCATGCATGACACACACCAGTCGGCATAAAAGTCGAGCAGAACCGTCTTGCCGTTGCTTGAGGCCGCAGCGATTTCGCGATCGAGGTCATCAACCGTTTTGATGCGTTGAAACGGGAGCTCGTGTTCCGCTTCCGCCTGAACCGTGCCGGCACCCAGATTCACGCTCGCCAGAGGCTGCAGTGGATTGCTGCCACCCGTCAGTGAGCCGAGCAACAAAATGATGCCGTAAACAATGGCGAGGAATCCGAAGCCCTTGCCCAGTTTCTGCGGAGCCGTCGAATCCGTCGTGAGTGTCGTCAATCCGCCCAGGAAGACACCCGCCATAAAAATCAGGACCGCCCACAAGAGCATGGTTACGGTACCGGGCAGTATCCGCGACAACATCCAGATGGCCAGACCGAGCATCATGAAGCCGAAGGCATTTCTCACGGCAACCATCCAGCCGCCAGCCTTCGGTAGCAGTTTTCCTTGAGCAGCACCGACTGCGAGCAGTGGTGCCCCCATGCCAAGACTCATCGCGAAAAGCGCACTGCCTCCGCGAACCATGTCGCCGGTCTGCGCAATGACGGTTAATGCAGCGATCAGGGCCGGAGCCACACATGCGGTGACGATTAATGACGATAGAGCGCCCATGATGAATGCACCGATCATCGTGCCGCTCTTTTGATTGCCGCTAACGCCGGACAACTTGCTCTGGATACCGCTGGGCATTTGCAGCTCGTATGCGCCGAACATGCCCAGCGCAAGGATTACGAACAAGCCGGCAAACAGAATCAATATCCACGGTTGATTAAACGTGGCCTGCAGCTGCAAACCAAGGGCCGCGGCCGCGATTCCAGCACCCGTGTAGACAATCGCCATACCGAGGACATAGCTCAGTGCGAGCGTGAATCCACGCATCGGGCTGACGTCGTCGCCTTCACCCGCAATGATCCCGGACAATATCGGGACCATCGGCAACACGCAGGGCGTGAATGCGAGCCCAAGACCCGCGAGAAAAAACAGTCCTGCCGCAACCCAGATGCTGGACTCCGTGATTATCTGCGCGAGGCGTGCTTGTTCCGAAACAGGAGCGCTGGCGCTCGGCAGTTTCGACAAGTCACTGATCGTGGTCGCTTCCGGAAGACTGACGGTTAGAACTTTGGTCTGCGGCAGGTAACAAATCCCATCCACCTTGCAGCCCTGGTAATCCAGCTCAATCTGCAGCTCCATCGCCTCGGGTGTTGCCCGCGCGATAGCCACCTTGCCGAAGACTTCGTCGAAATAGACTTCCTGCTCGCCGAGCCATTCGTCGGTTTTTTCTTTGCCTTTCGGTAAATCCAGTTGGCCGGTCTTCGCACTGTCGCTCAGTGAGCGAACGGCAATCGTGCTTTTGTAAAGGTAGTAGTTCGGCAAGAGCCGAATACCGATCTCGATGGTATTGCCGTCGATAGCGAAAGCGTCCGGCTTGAAGACCTCGCCTGCCGGTAATACATCGTCGATGGAGTTAGCACCCAGACTGCCAAAGCTCAGCTTCTTGTCCGATGACGCCTGCTTGAGTTTTACCGTCTCGATCCAGGTTTGCGGCATGTAGCAGTAACCGGAATCCAGGCAACCGCGGCTGTCCATGCTCAGCGCGACGGATGGGGGTGCTTCACCCGTAATGGTGTAGGGAATGCGAACAAAGAAATTATCGCGATAGACGACCTGTTCACCAAAAAATTCGTCGTCGTGGACTTCGCCATCCGGTAATTCAACGTCACCGAGCGTAATCGCCGCATCATTGACCGAGAACGCAAACTCATCGCGGTACATGTAGGCGCCGTCTTCGACGGCCCAGTCGATCTCCAGGGCATCGCCAGCGTCATGGATGACGTAGCGAAAGACGTCCTGTGGCGGAGCAGGGCGCTCATCAGCGGCGTTGACGTTCATCGTCAACATCGCGACGAAGGCAATAAACAGTTTTTGAATCAATGTCATAGACGCTCTCGGGGGCAGCATGTTCAGTTCCGGACCGGTCAGGGAGGGTGATTGTCACGCCTAATAGAGTGTTTGTCACCGACCCAGTTCCGGTTTCTTATCCTTCGTTAGAGCAATCGCACTTGAAATCCTTCGCGCCGTGACTATGATTAGCACTCCTTGCGACCGAGTGCTAATAATCGTCGGTCGGGAAAACCGCCATAAGTCGGTTATAAATCAATAGTTTACAGGAGATAAGCACCATGAAGATGCGTCCGCTTCATGACCGGGTAATTGTTAAGCGCATGGAAGAAGAGCGCACATCCCCCGGCGGAATCGTCATTCCTGACGCTGCAGCTGAAAAGCCCATCAAGGGTGAAGTTGTTGCTGCAGGTAACGGCAAGATCCTCGAGAACGGCGATGTTCGCGCTCTCGACGTCAAAGTTGGTGACCAGGTCCTGTTCGGCAAATATGCCGGAACAGAGGTCAAGGTCGAAGGTGAAGAACTGCTCGTGATGAAGGAAGACGACATCATGGCGGTAATCGAAGGTTAATGAGGAATTAAAGATGGCTGCTAAAGAAGTACGATTTGGCGATGACGCTCGGCAGAAAATGTTTGCCGGCGTAAACGTCCTCGCAAATGCGGTAAAAGTGACCCTGGGTCCTAAAGGCCGCAACGTTGTCCTCGACAAGAGCTTCGGCGCACCGACCGTCACGAAAGATGGTGTCTCGGTTGCTAAAGAGATCGAGCTCGATGACAAATTCGAAAACATGGGTGCACAGATGGTGAAGGAAGTTGCTTCACAGACGTCTGACATCGCGGGTGACGGCACAACCACTGCTACGGTTCTTGCACAGGCTATCCTGCGCGAAGGCCTGAAATCAGTCGCTGCCGGCATGAACCCAATGGATCTCAAACGCGGTATCGATAAAGCGTCTGCTGCCATGGTTGCGGAGCTGCAAAAGCTGTCCAAGCCTTGCGAAGACGAGAATGCGATTTCGCAGGTTGGCAGTATTTCTGCTAACTCAGATCCTGAGATCGGCGACATCATTTCCAATGCCATGGACAAAGTTGGCAAGGAAGGCGTTATCACGGTTGAAGAAGGTTCCGGTCTTGCCAATGAGCTCGATGTCGTTGAAGGCATGCAGTTCGATCGCGGATACCTGTCGCCTTACTTCATCAATGACGCGAACAGCCAGCAGGTTGAGCATGACAATCCTTTGATTCTGTTGTACGACAAGAAGATCTCTAACATCCGTGATCTCCTGCCGGTTCTTGAAGGCGTTGCTAAAGCAGGTCGTCCTTTACTGATCATCTCCGAAGACGTTGAAGGCGAAGCGCTGGCAACTCTGGTTGTCAACAACATTCGCGGCATCGTGAAAGTTGCAGCGGTTAAGGCACCTGGCTTCGGCGATCGCCGTAAAGCCATGTTGCAGGACATCGCTGTTCTGACCGGTGGTCAGGTGATCTCTGAAGAGGTTGGTCTGTCACTTGAGAAGACAACGATCGAAGATCTTGGCGAAGCCAAGAAGGTTCAGATCACGAAGGAAGCAACAACGATCATCGACGGTGCTGGCAAGGCTGACGACATCAAGGGTCGTGTTGAGCAGATCAACGCAGAGATCGAAGACTCTTCGTCGGACTACGACAAAGAGAAGCTGCAGGAGCGCGTTGCCAAGCTGTCTGGCGGCGTTGCCGTCATCAAGGTTGGTGCTGCAACCGAAATTGAGATGAAAGAAAAGAAAGCCCGCGTTGAAGATGCACTTCACGCTACCCGCGCAGCCGTAGAAGAAGGTGTTGTACCGGGCGGTGGTGTCGCATTTATTCGTGCAGTTAGCCGGATCGCGAAGCTCAAAGGCGACAACGACGATCAAAACGTCGGTATCGCAATTCTGAAACGTGCCGTCGAAGAGCCGCTGCGTCAGATTGTTCGTAATGCTGGTGGTGACGCAAGCGTAGTACTGAATGCTGTTGCCGAAGGCAAGGGCAATTATGGCTACAACGCTGCAACCGGCGAGTACGGCGACATGATCGAAGCCGGTATTCTGGATCCGACAAAGGTTACGCGTTACGCACTGCAAAACGCTGCCTCTGTATCCGGTCTGCTGCTCACAACCGAAGCAATGGTTGCTGATGCGCCGCAGGACGATGCAGGCGGCGGTGGTGCGATGCCTGATATGGGCGGAATGGGCGGAATGGGTGGCATGGGCGGCATGATGTAAGCCCCGCCTCCTGTAGGAGCGCGCCTTGCGCGCGACCCTGCATTCCCAGAGAAGTACCAAAAAGCCCGGCTCTTGCCGGGCTTTTTTTTGGCGGAGGAAAACCCCTTCCGTGCTATCTTTCTCGGTCCATAAATTACAATAAGAACAGGCGGTAGCGTCATGGACACTTCACATCTGTTTAGATCGTTTCTGGTGTTGCTTGGTATTGCTTTGATCGGGGGCTGCGGACAGCAAGCGGGTACGGCAACAAGTGCTGTTGAAGTTGCGGATGCTCCGACACCGAAATACAGCGCCGAGGCTTTCTTCGCGACAACCAGCTACGGACTGGCGGGTGGCTTGGCTTACTCGCCGGACAACTCAAGACTCCTCATTCACTCGGATAAGACCGGGATCTTTAATGTATATGCGCGGCCTGTCGACGGAGGAGATGCCGTCGCGCTGACCGAGTCAGATTCAGACGCGATGTTTGCTGTCAGCTGGTTCCCCAACGACGAGCGCATTCTGTTCACGTTCGATAACGGCGGTGACGAGCTCAATCATGTCGTTGTTCGTGAGGTCGACGGCAGCCTCAAGGACCTGACGCCGGGTGAAAACATCAAGTCCGGCTTCTCCGGTTGGAGCAGTGATTGGCAGAGCTTTTATTTGACATCCAATGAGCGGGACCCCGCGAGTTTCGATCTCTATCGCTATGCTACCGATGACTACGAGCGTGAGCTGGTCTACGAAAACCCGGGTTTCGCGCTCGGCGCGATCAGCGGCGACGGCCGATGGTTGGCGTTAGTCAAACCGCGCACCAGCGCGGACTCGGACGTCTATCTTGTCGATACGACTTCCGACGACAAGGAAGCCGTTCTCATCACCGAGCATGAGGGCAACATTGCCTACGGTGTTTACGATATTGCGCCCGACAACCGGACGCTTGTGTATGCGACCGACGAACATGGCGAATTCGGCCAGGCCTGGAGCCATGATCTGGAGACCGGTGAGAAGAGTGTGTTGGTCGCGGATGAATGGGATGTCAGCTACGTTAGTTTTTCAGCATCCGGCAGCTTTCGAGTAGTGGGTGTCAATGCCGACGCGCGCACTGAAGTGACAATTACAGACGTCGAGACGGGTGAATCAATTACGATGCCCGATTTGCCGCCAGGCGATCTCAGGAACATTCGATTCTCCGTGGATGAATCGAAGTTGGCCCTGATTGTCAACGCAGATAATTCGCCGTCCAATATCCATGCTATCGATATTGAGACGTCGACGGCGACGCAACTTACGAGTGCACTTAATCCGGAGATTGACCCGGCGCATCTTGTGGTCAGCGAGGTTATTCGATATCCGAGCTTCGACGGACTCGAAATTCCGTCAATTCTGTATAAGCCTCACGGCGCAACTGCCGAAAACCCTGTCCCCGCCCTGGTGCTTGTGCACGGTGGTCCAGGCGGCCAGACTCGTACCGGCTATCGTGCGATGGTTCAGCATCTGGTCAATGAGGGATACGCAGTGCTGGGTGCCAATAACCGCGGCTCTTCAGGCTACGGGAAGACGTTCTATCATCTGGATGACAAGCGTCATGGCGAAGAGGACTTGTTGGACATTGTCCACGGGCGAACCTACCTCGAGTCACTGGACTGGGTGGATAACGATAATATCGGGATCATTGGTGGGTCGTACGGCGGGTACATGGTGGCCGCGGCGCTGGCATTCCAGCCAGAAGTATTCGACGCTGGAATTGATATCTTCGGCGTGACCAATTGGGTGCGTACGCTTCAGAGCATTCCGCCCTGGTGGGAATCTTTCAAAGAAGCGCTTTACGACGAAATGGGCGACCCGGAAACGGATGCCGAGAGGCATCAAAGGATTTCGCCATTGTTCCATGCCGACCAGATCGTCAAGCCTCTGCTGGTCATACAGGGTGCCAACGATCCGCGAGTATTGCAGGTCGAAAGTGATGAACTTGTCGCTGCGGTAAAGAAAAACGAAGTACCCGTGGAGTACATTGTATTCTCGAATGAGGGCCATGGATTTCGTAACAAGGAAAATCGTATTGCCGCCTCAAAGGCCTATGCCGAATTCCTCAATAAGCATCTGAAGACACCGCAGGAATAATCCAGTCAATGCCACTTGTCGCTCACAATAATCTGCCCACATTTAACCGCCTGCGCGATCGCGGTCAGGAAGTGCTGTCAGCAGAGCGCGCGCGCCATCAGGATATCCGAGAGCTGCATATTGGACTATTGAACATGATGCCGGACGCCGCGCTCACGGCGACCGAACATCAGTTCATACGTCTGGTTGGCTCGAGCAATCAGATAGCGCAGTTCTACGTTTATCCGTTCACGATTCCCGAGCAGGAACGGGGCCCTGACGCTTTGCAGCACATCAAGGAGCACTACTTCGATTTTGCCGAGCTCAAGAAGCAGGGCCTAGATGCCCTCATTATCACTGGCGCAAACCCGGCCAATCCGGAACTTGAAAGCGAGTCATTCTGGAACCCTCTGATGGAGATTGTCGAGTGGGCGGGCAACAACGTAGCCTCGGTCCTGTGTTCTTGTCTCGCAACCCACGCTTTGGTCAAATCGATTCACGGTATTGAACGACAGCGATTACCCAGAAAACAGTGGGGCGTGTACAGCCACAAAATCAGCGCGCCGGAGCATCCGCTCACTTGGGAGATCAACACGCGATTCGACGCACCCCATTCTCGTTACAACGATGTGAGCAAGAATCAACTGGAAGAGGCCGGCCTCACCGTGCTGGTGGACAGTGACGACGCGGGCGTCCATCTGGCCGTCAGCCCCGATCAATTTCGTTCTGTCTATTTCCAGGGTCATCCCGAATACGACGCAATCAGTTTGCTAAAGGAATACAAGCGAGAGATTCAACGCTTCGTTGAGGATATCCGCGATACGAAACCGCGATTCCCTGACAATTACTTTTGCGATGAGGCAACTGCCATCGCTGAAGGATTTCTGCACGCTGCTCTCAAGGCGAAAGCCGGCGGTGATGCATTGCCAAAATTTCCGGACGCCGAGCTACAGAAATTTGTTGATAACACCTGGGGCGATACCGGAAAGGCAATCGTCAATAACTGGTTGGGTCTCGTGTACCAGCTCACCAATCTCGATCGTCACCGTCAGTTCATGAAAGGTGTCGATCCCGACGATCCTCTGGGACTTAAATAAGCCCTTCTCCTACCCCATTTCACGGCTGCACGGGACGCGAGAATCGGTGTACTATCTGATCCCCACCCAAAAGGAACAACGACCATGGGTTTCAGCACCAAACAGATTCATGCAGGCGTTACGCCAGACCCCGTAACCGGCTCCATTCTGACGCCGATCTATCAGACAACGACCTACGTGCAAGACTCGGTTGACGAGTATCTGGCGAAGGGATATTCCTACTCGCGCTCTGGCAACCCGACGGTTCGTGCGCTCGAGCTCAAACTCACTGAGCTGGAAGATGCTACAGATACCATTTGCTTTGGCACTGGCATGGCGGCCGTTCAGGGGGTGATGCTCGCGTTCCTCAACGCCGGTGATCACGCGATTATTTCTGACGTCGCCTACGGCGGAACGTACAGGCTGTGCACAAAGATCCTGAGCCGATTTGGTGTTGATTTTACGTTTGTGGACGGTTCGAATCTCGATGACGTCGCGGCGGCGGTTCGCGACAACACGAAACTATTCGTGACTGAAACGCCGGCTAATCCGACGATGAAATGCACGGATATTGCGGGCGTGTCGAAGATCGCCCGCAAGGCCGGTGCCGTGCACGCGGTCGACAATACGTTCCTGACGCCGTATTACCAGCGACCGTTGGAGCTGGACGCCGACATGTCTATTTACAGCACCACAAAATACATGGACGGTCATAACGCGACCGTGGGTGGTGCGGTTGTCTGTGCATCCCAGGAACACGCCGACGAAGTGCGATTCATTCAGGGAAGTACCGGCAGCATCATGTCGCCGCAGGTCGCCTGGCTGACGTCGCAAGGGTGTAAGACCATGGCACTCCGGTTGGACGCTCAATCGGCTAACGCGATGGCGATCGCGGAGTTTCTTGAGGGTCACTCGAAAGTCGAGCAGGTTTGCTATCCGGGACTCAAAACTTTCGCGCAGTACGAACTGGCCAGTAAGCAGGCCACGGGCTATGGGGCAATGCTGTGGTTTGAAGTGAAAGGTGGCCTCGTTGCCGGCAAAAAGCTCATGGACAATATCGAGCTCTTTAGCCTTGCCGAAAATCTTGGCTCGGTCGAGTCACTGATCACACATCCTGTCACAATGACCCATGCGGCAGTCGAAGAGGCCGAACGCATCCGGGTTGGCATTATTGACGGCTTGGTTCGCGTATCCGTCGGACTTGAAGATGTCGAAGACCTCATCGAAGCGTTGGACAAGGCACTAGAACAGGTCTGAGACAATGTCGGATTTTAAGCATTTCGATACGCTTTCACTGCACGCCGGACAAACGGTCGATGACGAGTTCGGCGCCCGCGCGACGCCTATCTACCAGACGACGTCCTATGTCTTCCCGGACACAGATACCGCCTCATCAATCTTTAACCTGGAGCGCGGAGGGCATGCCTACAGCCGCATAAGCAATCCGACGGTTGCTGTGCTGGAGCAACGAATCGCTGCGCTGGAAGGCGGTTCGGCTGCGGTGTGTACCGCATCTGGAATGGCCGCGACGTTCTGTGCGATAACGGCCATCCTTGGGCAAGGGGACCACATCGTCGCGTCGTCGCAAATGTACGGCGGCAATATCAGCTTGATGAAAAACACATTGCCGCGATTCGGTATCACGGCAACGTTTGTTGATCCTACCGATAGCGATGCGTTCCGGGCTGCGATTCAGGACAACACCCGGTTGATTTATGGCGAGCTGATCGGCAACCCGGGTCTGGATATTCTGGATCTCGAAGCCATCGCCGCCATCGCCCAAAGGTACCAGTTACCTTTCATGGTCGACGCGACGTTCAATACTCCCTATCTCTGCAAGTGTTTTGACCATGGCGTCAACATCACCATCCACTCCGTTACAAAGTGGATGGGTGGGCACGGTGCCGCAATCGGCGGCGTGGTCGTCGATGGCGGCAATTTCGACTGGGGTGCGACCGACAAATACCCGACGATCACGGAGCCTTACGCACCATTCTCGGGGCTGAAGATTTGGGAAGAGTTTGGGCCGACGGCGTTCGCGACGCGTATTCGTGCCGAGGCTATGCGAGATATCGGACCATCAATGAGTCCGATGAACGCATTCCTGTTATTGCAAGGCCTCGAGACATTGTCACTGCGCATGGATAAGCATCTATCCAACACCAAGGAAATACTGGAGTACCTGCGCAACCACGATCAGGTGTCGTGGGTCAGCCATCCGGACCTCCCTGATCATTCCAGCCACGAACTCGCGAAGAAATATCTGCCAAAAGGCGCGGGCTCGATCGTCAGTTTCGGCGTCAAGGGCGGCCGCGATGCGGGAAAAGCCTTTATCGAAAACGTCAGCCTCGCATCACATCTCGCGAATGTCGGCGACGCGAAGACGCTGATTATTCATCCGGCGACGACAACGCATTCACGCATAGATGCCGAAGCACTGGTCGCTGCCGGCATTACCGAGGATATGATCAGGCTGTCCGTTGGTCTTGAGGACGTTAGAGACATCATGGCCGACTTTGAAAGCGGATTTCGCGCCGCGAAGAAGATCGCGGGCGCCTAGAAATGTATTTCGACGTTAATGGCAAGCAGGTTTTTGCGACTACGGGCGGTAAGGAATTCGACAACAGCAAGCCTGTCGTTCTGTTTTTGAGCGGCAGCGCGCTCGACCATACCTTTTGGGCGCTGCACTCGAGATTCTTTGCATTTCGAGACTACTCGGTACTTGCACTCGATACTCCGGGGCACACAAATTCAGAAGGTCCTGAATTGACGTCTATTGAGGACCTGGGTGGCTGGGTCAACGACGTCGTCGAATCAGTGGGTGCAGACAATATTTCAGTGGTTGGCCATTCACAGGGCTGCCTCATTGCGCTCGAATATGTTTCGCGTTTTCCGGACAAAGTCAGAACCGTTTCATTTATCGGCAGTGGTCTCGCCACGCCCGTAAACCCTGGGCTGATAGCCGCCGCGGAGAACGACCCGAGTGCGGCGATCGATATGATGATCTCCTGGGGATTTGGCGAGGCCGGTCACCTTCATCAAGGACCGATCCCGGGCAACTCAATGGCCACCGGTGGATGGAAGACCATGCAACGCAACGCCCCGACCGGTCTGGCGACCGACCTGAAGGCCTGCGATGCCTACAAGAACGGAGAATCGGCGGCTACGAAAATCGCTTGCCCGCATCAGGTCATTCTCGCGAGCGGAGACCGCATGACGCCCCGTAAGGCGGGCATGAAGCTCGTTGAACATCTGGCAGCGCCGGAGTTCCACCTCATCAAGAACAGCGGCCATATGATCCCGCTGGAAGTCCCTGACGAATGCAGGTTGTTGTTGCGAAACTTCATTTTTGCCAATAATCCGGCGGTCTGAAAAAAAGACGGTAAGCCATGTACGACATTAAGAAAGCCGCCGTCATCGGCGCAGGCACTATGGGGCTCGGCATCGCTGGCCAACTCGCCAACGCGGGTGTCGATGTATTGCTGCTCGACATACCGGCCGATGGCGACAACAGAAATGCTCACGCCGAACGGGCGATTGAGCGTTTGCTGGACGAGAACCAGCCCGGACTGACTCACAAAGACAATCTGTCGCGTATCACGATCGGCAATGTCGAAGATGACCTCGACAAACTGGCGGACGCGGACTGGATTGCAGAAGCCATTGTCGAACGGCTTGAGGTCAAGAAAACGCTGTACAAGAAGATCGACGCGGTTCGCAAGGCCGGCTCAATCGTTTCCTCAAATACCTCGACCATTCCGATCTCGTTGCTGGTCGACGATATGCCCGTTGAGTTTCGTTCCGAGTTTGCGATTACGCATTTTTTTAATCCGGTTCGTGTCATGCGTTTGCTGGAGATCGTGCGCGGCGAAAACACCAAAGCCGAAGTGATCGAATGCCTTGAAGCGTTCAACGAAGCGCGCATGGGCAAAGGCATCGTTATTTGCAACGACACGCCAGGGTTCCTGGGTAATCGAGTCGGTGTGTTCGCCATTCAGACAGCACTGCATCTCGCGTTTGAAATGGGCTTGTCGCCCGAAGAGGCGGATGCCATCTTCGGCAGGCCGATGGGCATTCCCAAAACGGGTGTTTTCGGACTCTATGATTTGATCGGCATCGATCTCATGAGTGACGTCGCAAAGAGCCTGGTGTCCATTCTTCCGGGAGACGACGTGTTCCACGAAGTCTCCACGGAAATCCCTGTGATGGTGAAAATGATCGGGGAAGGACATACGGGCAACAAAGGCACCAAAGGCGGTTTCTATCGAAGCGTCGATGGCAGCAACAATCGCGAGACGCTCGACTTTGCTGGCTTCAGCTATCGTGATTTCGATGAGAATAAGCCGCAAGTTGCGATAGAAGCGGAGCTTGCTGGCGATTTCACCAAACTACTGGTTAACGA
Source organism: uncultured Woeseiaceae bacterium (assembly GCA_964568835.1). GTDB lineage: Bacteria > Pseudomonadota > Gammaproteobacteria > Steroidobacterales > Woeseiaceae > UBA1847. Next base: position 23,148 of record CAZMRZ010000024.1, read on the forward strand.
CGATAAATACGGTCAGTACGCCTGGGAAATTCTATCGCGAACACTTTGTTATGCGGCGAACCTGGTTCCCGACGTCAACGAATCTCTCGTCGCTGTCGATGATGCAATGAAGCTCGGTTACAACTGGTTGCAGGGTCCGATGGAAATGATTGATGCGATAGGCGTGGATAACTTCATCGCTCGACTCGAGCTGGAAGGCCGTGACGTCCCGGCATTCGTTAAGACAGCTGCAGGGAAGAGTTTCTATCGAGTTGATGGCGGGGTGCTTCAGTACCTGCTCGCGGACGGCAGCTATACCGACTTGCGAAGAGCCGATGGAGTCACTCGATTCAGCGAAACCCGACGCACTATCGCGCCCATCTTAGAAAACGCTGTCGCCAGCTATTTCGAATTGCCCAACCAAATTGGCCTTGTCGAGTGGCACAGCAAAGCCAATACACTCGACGGCAACTCCATGGCATTGCTCCAGGACGCCGTCGCGCATGCGAGCGAGAACTTTCGCGGCCTGATAATCCACAATGACGCGCAGCACTTTTCCTGTGGCGTGAATCTGGAAGGCGTTCTGACTTTTATTCGAAACGCTGACTGGGCCGGGCTCGATCAGTTTCTGAATCACTTCCAGCAAACCGTAATGGCGATGCGCTACTCGCCGATACCGGTCGTCGCGGCGCCATCGGGCTTATCGCTGGGTGGCGGGTTTGAGGTTGTGTTGCACGCAGACAAGGCCGTTCTTCACGCGAACTCAGTGACCGGTCTTGTCGAGTCGCTGGTCGGCGTCGTGCCGGGCGGGGGCGGTGTGAAGGAAATGTTATATCGCTGGTCTGAGCGAGAAGGCGATGTTGTTAAGGGTGCGTGGCAGGCATTCATGAATGTTGGTTACGGAAGGACGGCGAGATCGCCGCTCGAGGCGGAGCCGCTGGCTATGTTCCGTAACGGCGTCGACAGTTACGTCATGAATCGTGATCGCCTCCTCGATACCGCCATTGGTGTGGTGCAGGAAATGTCCGACAACTACTCGACCGAAAGGCGTCAGCCGCTCGCTATGCCTGGACGCGATGTCTGGAACGAGATGGTTGAATGGCTAAAGAAAGCGCAGTCGAAGGGCCACCTGACGCCGCACGACGTAACAACAGGATCGCAAATCGCGATGATTGTAAGCGGCGGCGATGTTGACGCCGGCGTGACTATGACCGAAGAGGAAATTTGCGGTCTGGAGCGCAAGGCGTTTCTAACGCTGGCCAAAACAGCTGAGACCAGGGCCCGAGTCGAACATATGCTCAACCACGGCAGCCCCTTACGTAACTAGCGCTTAGTCCAGCGGTGGAATCTTGATCTCTGGTTTGATCCAGGGTGCTTCACAAACCGTGGCAGCGCGTTGCCCATCTGTAGCGTCAACGACGATTTCGCTTCCGACATCAGAATACTCGACAGAAACATTCGCCCAGCCGATATTTTTTTCGAGTCGCGGCGAATAGGCGCAACGTGTGACATGGCCGATTTTTTGGCCGTCTACGAGAATGCTCCAGAAATTTTCGTTCGAGCCCTCGATCGGTTCGCCGGAAATTTCGATTCCGATAAGGCGTCTCTTCACACCCTCGGCTTCGATCTTGATCAGCGCATCTTTGCCGATGAAGTCATCGTCCTGATCCAGATTCATGAATTTTTCCATGCCGATCACGAACGGATTGTCGCTAAGCCCAATATCCGAAATATAGGATAGCAATCCGCCTTCGATGCTTCGGATCGTATTCGGCGCAGTGGGTTTGATGCGGTAGGGTTCGCCTGCCGCCATGATGCGTTCCCACAATTTATCGCCATAGTGTCGGTCTTCGAGATAAATTTCGAAGCCAAGCTCTCCGCTCCAGCCGGTCCGGGATATGACAAGGGGAATGCCATCGAGCTCGGTGTGGGCCAGGCGGAAGTACTTCATATCCAGCACCCAGTCGCCAAACAAGTCGCGCGCAACGTGCGGAGACTTCGGTCCCTGTAACTGAAGCGGTGAGACATCCGGTTCGAAAACCCTTACGTCCATGCCGCTGTTCACGGCAGCGCCCGACGCCCACATCAGCACATCGCCATCACCCGGCGATAACCAGAAGCGATCCTCCGCGACTCGTAGCAAGATCGCATCATTGATGATCCCCCCATCCTGATTCGTCAGCAGCATGTACTGGCACTGCCCGACCGCGCATTGGGACATGTCGCGTGGCGTCAGGATCTGAATGAACGGAAAAGCGTCAGGTCCGGTGATTTCGATTTGGCGCTGACAGGTCACGTCCCAGAGCGTGACGTCGTTGACCAGACTCCAGTATTCGTCCACCGGGCTCGAGTAACTGGTCGGCATATACGTGTGGTTGTAAATCGTAAATGACTTCGCGCCATAACGCAGCGTAGCGTCAAAAAAAGGCGACTTGTGAACGCGCGGGCCGAACGAAATCAGAGGAGCGCTGCTATTTGAATTCATTGATTGGGTCACCGAAACGAACTACGTTGCAAAAAAACTACTTTTGCCATAACTTGCCTTGAGCGGCAAGCCCTGACCGGTTCAGAATGTTGAATCCCTGATTTGCTGATGGACCTCAAGCAGCAATTCATCTGCATTTACCGGTTTGGTAAGGAACCTGACGTCCGCTAAATCTTTGATCACGACGGCATCGGACGTGTCACCCGACACCAGAATTACCGGAACGCCAGCCGATACCTGCTCTCTTATCGCCCGGATTATCTCAACACCGGTCCGTCCTTCACGAAGGTGATAGTCCGTAATAAGAAGGTCCGGTGTCCGCTCGGATACACACGCCAGAGCCTCCGTCTCGCAGGCCGCGGTGACTACCTCGAAACCTTCGATCGTCAGCAGCATGGAGGTCGCGTCGAGAACCGCAGGCTCATCATCAACGATCAAAATGAGTCCGGTAGTCAACATAGAGTCGGTCTCGGGCTGGGATTCCGATTCCCGGATCATGTTGATTTCTCCTTTGGGCACGACCACAGAAAAGGCCGAACCCTCACCGGGCTTTGATTGGACCTCCAGACTGCAGTCCAGCAAATCGGCGGTTCGCTTGACAATAGATAGTCCTAAACCGAGTCCTTCGGGTCGAGAAGTACCGGCATTTGCCTGATGAAATTCGTCAAATATGCTGTCTATTTCGCTGGGCGCAATGCCTAGCCCCGTGTCGAGGACTTCCAGTCGGATGTACATCTCTTGATGATGACAACGCAGACGTACCAGTCCTTCCCGTGTGTACCTGATAGCGTTCGATATAAAGTTCTCAAGAATTTGCGTCAACAAACGGGCGTCGCTTCGCGCTACATCGCGACAGGGTTCGATGACCAATTGTAAGCCCTTCGTCTTTGCCTGTTCCTCAAACTCCGCGTGCAGGTCGTCAAATATTTCCTGCACCGCGCAGTCGGCAATATCGGGCTTCACAATTCCTGCTTCCAGCTTGCTTATATCTAACAGGGCGTTCAGCAATTTCGCCATCGAGTCCAATGACTTCTGCTGTTTCTCAATGATCCCCAGGTGGGCCTGCTCCGTAACGTGCTTCTTCGCAACGCTGTTCAGAAGATTCAGTGCCTGGATAGGCTGCCTGAGATCATGACTGGCAGCGGCCAGAAAGCGGCTCTTCGCTCGGCTGGCATCCCTCAGTTGTTGCTGCATTTCTCTTTGTGCGGACACGTCCCGAACCGTTGCCGAAACCAACCGACCTTCCGCCGTCGTGACCGGACTCAGACTGATCTCGACCGGAACCTCCTGTCCGTCCTTTCGTTGTGCGCATAGCTCCAACCCCGAACCCATAGGCCGCGGGCTCGGATTGTTGAAGTACCCGTTGCGATGATTTGGGTGAGCATCCCGGAAGCGCTCCGGCAACAACAGCTCTACTTGCTGGCCGATGAGTTCGTCGGGTTCATAGCCGAAAACGTCTTTGACGCGCCCGTTTACGTACTGGATACAACCATCCGCATCAATGACGACGTGAGGGTCGGGGGCAGCATCCAGGAGGTGCTTGGCAAGCGTTTCCGATACATCCATTCTTGTTGCTCTTTGTGGACTTGATAGACCACATATACTGCCACAACCTGATCATGGATTTGTTACACAACGCTCGCGCCCGGCCTGTATCGTCAGGGGTCTCCAACGGCGCGCTCGTGAACTCCCGGATTCGCCCAATCAGGCGATTGCCTGTCAATCAGAATATCCCCGAATTGTTCGTTGACTCAGAAGGGTTATAAACGACCTGCTGGCGGAGTTCCCTGAGGACTTCCCAGCACGCCGCTGGATGGAGATGTTTGAGCCATTTGGATGGCGATGGCCGATGGGTGTCGACTACGAGCGCAGTTTTCGCCTGGACGTCATTGACCGGAAAAAGGAGCTCGTTGTCCGCGGTGAGCTACCCGGTGTCGAGAAGGATGACATCGAAGTCACGATCATGGGCGATCGACTCATGCTTGAGGCTGAGAGAGAGTTTGACGAAGAAGACAGGAAGGATGCCTATTTTCGTCACGAGCTTGGTTACGGGAAATTGATGCGCATTGTCGCATTGCCCGTCAAGGTGGATGCGGAAAGTATCCATGCCAAACTCAAAGACGGCATTCTGGAAGTCACGCTTCCAGAACTCGAGGTAGCTGAACGTCACACGACTAAAGTCGCCTAGCGACGCGCCAGTGTGAGGTAAACGGGGTGGCTAATGCCGCCCCGTTTTTTTTGCACCGATCGACCGTCTAAATTCAACGGCCTGCTGTACTCGCGGGGGATTAGCCTGGCACCGAATGGCGTCTCTGGACCAGATTCTGCGATTAAGGTGCCTGCAAGACATGTCAAAAATCTTTGACATGATGTAAATAAAACAATACATTATATTTCAACGACAAATTGAAATGGAGTGAGCAGTGGACATGTCATTTGAAGAAAAAAGCGCCTGGGGATCATTGCTGGCACTGGCTGTTGCGTCCTGGCTGTTCTTTCCAATGGCCATTAGGCACATAGCGGCCGGCGGCGAGCCCGTCGATCTTATCTTCAGAGCGTTATTCGTCATCGGTGTGATTATCGCCATTGAAGTCGTTTATCACTCAGTCACTGCCGTATCGGCGAAAGACCGTGAAACTGACGAACGAGATTTGATGATCGGCTTGAAGGCCGAAGTTGTATCCGGTTACGTGTTGGGATTCGGCGTCGTCTGGATCGCTGGCGTTGCATTTATTGAAAACGCAGTGCCGTGGGCGCCAGCTGCGCCGTCAAGCACCATGATGTCGATCTACCTGTTCCTGGCGCTCACAGTGTCGGAAGCGTCCAAGTGCCTGTTGCAAATCTGGTTCTATCGGACGGAAAGCTAGTGGCCAAGACGCGAGTCAGAAACAATATTCGCAAGCTTCGATTTGCGAAGGACGAAATGACACAGAAGCGGCTTGCAGAAATTGTGGGTGTGACTCGTCAAACCATCGTGGCAATCGAAAAAGAAAAGTACTCGCCGTCGCTTGAGGCGGCATTCAAGATCGCTGCGGCACTTGATGAGAGGTTCGACGCCGTCTTCTCTTATGACGCCAAAGGTGAATGATTCGTGCGCCCAAAAGGACGAACAGAATTGCTGCATAGATTTGCGGCTCTGTGACATCCTTTTTGACCTGCCACCAGTAATGCCACACGCCGAGTATCGCGATGACGTACGCGGCGTTGTGCAAGGTCTGCCAGCGCCTGCCCATGCGGCGTCGAATGGCTGTAAATGATGTGACAGCAAGCGCGGTCAGTAACACGACGGCGATGAAACCCAGAGCAATGAACGGCCTCTCGATCAGGTCCTCGAGAATGTCGTCCAGCCGCATCTCCCGATCCAGGACGAACCACGTAGTGAAATGCATGGCTGCATAGAAGAACGTGAATAGTCCGAGCATGCGACGAAAACGAGAGAGCCAGTTCCAACCCGTCAAGCGCCGTATTGGCGTTACCGCCAGGGCGATCATGATGAAACGCAATGCCCAGTTGCCAAATCGATCGAGTATGGCTTCTATCGGATTCGCGCCGAGACTACCCGTTATTTGCAGCGCGTCGCCAACGACCAGAGCAGCGGGAACCAGACATGCCAAAAATACGATCGGTTTCCAGATGAACCGAATTTGTCGCAGCGTATTCAAGGTCGTTTAATAGTTGCGCCGAAGATCGAGGTCTTTGTAGAGATGCGCGACCTGTTCGCCGTAACCGTTAAACATCAACGTGTCCTGCTTTTTCGCAAAAATGCTGCCCCCGATGCGGCGTTCGCGAGCCTGACTCCAACGTGGGTGACTTACCTCGGGGTTTACATTGGCGTAGAAGCCGTACTCCCGGGGAATAGACATGTTCCAGCTGGTCTTGGGCCGCGTTGACATAAACTTGATTTTCACAATGCTTTTAATGCCCTTGAAGCCGTACTTCCAGGGAACAACAAGCCGGATCGGCGCACCGTTTTGATTCGGAATGACATTGCCATAAATACCGACAGCGAGAATAGGCAGTGGGTTCGTCGCTTCCGCGATTGTAAGACCTTCCCGGTAGGGCCAATCGAGTGAGCGGCCTCTAAGCCCCGGCATTTGCTCGCGATCATTCAGCGTTTCAAAAGCAACGTACTGCGCTTTCGATGTCGGCTGAAAATGCTTAACAACCTCGGCAAGCGAAATGCCAACCCAGGGAATGACCATCGACCAGGCCTCCACGCAACGCATGCGGTAGATTCTTTCTTCAAGATCAAACGGCTTCATGAAATCTTCGAAGTCGAAAGTGCCGGTCTTCTCGGCGTGACCTGATACTTCAATCGTCCACGGTCGTGGCTTGAAGTCTTCTGCGTAAACGACCGGGTCGCCCTTGCCGAGACCGAACTCGTAAAAATTATTGTAAGTGGAGATGTCCTCGAAACTGTTTGGGACTTCGTTTGTACTGAAAGCGCTCTTCGATACGTTCGAAAGCGGGCCCAATCGAGTGTCCGGTATGACCGCACTCATCACGCTCGGCGTAATCAGCGAACTGCCGGCAATTGCCCCTGCACGAATAAAATCACGGCGATTGAGGTAGTTGAGTTCGCTCGTAATCTCGGACGGACGTATGTCAGTTGGCTTCTTGATAAACAATCACTTTCTCCGAATAGGCACTTACCTATTAGACCCGATTCAAATACCATTTATTGCAACGTTTTGTAACAGAGGTAATGCTAACTCCATGAATCGTCCAATAACTTTGTACTATGCGGCGACGATCGTGTTCGTCCTGATAGATTACGGTCTGGGCATTAATCTTCGAATCGCATTCCTCGAGCTTTATCCACTGATGCGTGTTGCCTATTACGCCGTGTGTTTCGGGTGTCTGGCGCTGATGATATGGCATCCGCGGTGGGCCACACTGATCAGCGGTACTGAATCACTGCTGGCCTTGTCAGCGCTGACTGTCTCGATGATGCTGCGGGTCATGATCGTAAGTGACGAGATAATCGAACAGGGCACCGGCTTTG
>CAZMRZ010000024.1:30716-34228 GCA_964568835.1 uncultured Woeseiaceae bacterium
TCGATTCACGTCGTCCGGACGCTCCTGCTGCGTCCAGTGGCCGCAGGGCTCGAGCATCTCAATGGTCAGGTCAGTGACCCAGGGGCGCATCGCCTCGATCTGCCCCGGCGCGATCACGACGTCATCCACCGCGCCGATGAATAATGTCGGAATCGTGACGGTCTGATCAACGCCCTCCAGGGCCTCCCAGTTGCTGCTCCAGTTTCGATACCAGTTGATTGGATTCGTGAAGCCGCTTTCGGAAAAAGCATCGACATAGTAAGCGCGCTCTGCTGCCGTGAGCAGCGGATCGCCGGCAGACTGCGTTCGCTCCATGGCTTTCAGCAAACTGAGCACCTTCATTTGCGGCGGTAGCTTCTCGAACTGTGCGCGGCGTATATGATTCTTGCGCATCATCACATCGATGAAGTGCCCCGGGTCGGCGGCAAGAACCCTGTCGGCTTCGTCGGAATCTTGAAAATTGACGACATAGAAATCATCGCCCAACTTCTCGCGCATCAGCGAGATCGGGTCAACCCGATAACGAGGAATGTAGGGGATATTGAGCGTGATCAGTTTTTCGATTCGGTCTGGAGCTACCAACGCCATATGCCACAGGATCAAAGCGCCCCAGTCATGCCCGACGAATACAGCGCGTTCCAGCTCGAATGCGTCGAGCAGCCCGATGAGATCCGCGATGAGTTCATTCATGCGGTATTGATCGACGCCTGATGGCCCGTCGGTCTGACCATAGCCTCGCATGTCGGGGGCGATCGCGCGGAAACCGGCATCGGCCAAAGCGGGCAACTGATGGCGCCACGAATAGGCCAGCTCCGGAAATCCATGGACCATGATGACCGCAGGCCCTTCACCCTGCTCAAAGACAGCCATGCGGATGCCGTTGGTGTTTACGAATTTCGGTTTTGGGAACACGCGGACATTTGACAGCAAACCGCGCGGGATCGCAAAGTGACATTAAGACCAAGAAGCGGAGGCCAGCGATGATTCAGCGCTTAATCATTTCGCTGATAAACCTGATTACCAATACGTTTTTTCGACGTATCGATGTTGTTGGCGAAGAAAATATTCCCGCAGACGGGCCGGTCATTTTTGCGGGCAATCATCCGAACGCGTTGATGGATGGTTGGCTGCTAACGGCGCGCTGTAATCGTTGGCCGTTGCACTTCATGGCGAACGCGAAGCTCTGGAAATATCGGGCGCTTGGGCGTGTTCTGAACAAAATGGGTGCGGTCCCGGTGCAAAGGCGGGAGGAGCATGACGGTGAGGTCGACAACAGCAAGGCGTTCGACAAGCTCTTCGAGGTGATCGAGGGCGGCGACTGCATGGGAATATTTCCCGAGGGCGTGAGCCATACGGAATCGCAACTCGCAAAACTCAAAACGGGCACAGCGCGAATCGCATTGGCCGTCGCGGCTCGCGGTAAGGTCAACGTAACAATTATCCCTTGTGGCCTGAACTACATACATCGTCATCGCTTTCGTAGTCAGGTGCTAATCGAGTTTGGGGAGCCCATTCATATCGACGACGAGTGGATAGGCCGCTTCGATTCTGATGAGCGCAATGCAGTTCGACAGCTGACGGAATACCTCGCGGACTCACTGAGGTCGGTCACGCTCAACGCGCCGGACTGGAGCACGCTTCGATTCGTGCAGGCCGCGCGACGCTTGTATAAGCCGGCAACGGCCAACCTCGCGCCGAGTGAGTATGTGGAACTGAATCGGCGCTTTATCGAAGCCTATTTGAATTCGGCTGACGACCCCGACGTTGTCAAAATTAGACACAAAGTTGATGACTACCAAACGCGGCTGGACGTTCTTGGACTTAAGGATTATCAACTTCGCACGAACATATCTGTGGGCAAAGCCGCTCGCAGATTAATGGTGCGCTCCATCACCATAATGTTGTTACTGCCGATGGCCATTCCGGGAGTGCTTCTGCATCTGCCTGCGGGCTGGTTGGCGGCGTATGTTGGTGAGCGATTCAGCTACGAAGAAGACGACGTTGCTACGCTAAAGGTTTTTGCGGCGATGACCCTGTTGCCGCTTGTCTATTTGATCGCAGCATTTCTCATCGGCAATTACTTCGGTGCGGTATGGGCCGTCGTCGCTGTTGTCGGCCTTACCATCAGCTTTTCCGCGTCGGTCTGGGTTATTGAAGCGCAAGCGACATTGCTTGTATCGATGGTGTCAATATTGCGTCGCACGCGTTTACGTACGGAAATCGAAAACCTGCAGTCGATCCGCGCCGAGTTGGTCGAAAATATCAGAGGTTTGATCGAAGCAAACTACGATCTTGAAGCGCCCCGTATGTTTTCCGAGACGGACTTCACGGCGACCGGTGTCATTGAACCGACCGAATGACCTCGTCCGTCGAAATGATTGCATCGCGAAGATCAGATTTCGCTGATCGCACGTGGTTTAATGCGGCGGGAAACTTACGTGGCGATGGCCGCATAGAGCAGGGCAAGAATTCATGACTGACAAATTACCGAATTGCCCACAGTGCGATTCCGAATTCGCCTACGAAGATGGCACCCTGTTGATCTGTCCGGAATGTGCGCACGAGTGGTCACCGAACGAAAGCAACGATGACGAGAAAGTCGTCAAAGATGCGAATGGCAATACATTGTCGGACGGAGACACGGTTTCAGTTATAAAAGACCTGAAAGTCAAAGGGTCATCATCGGTCGTGAAGGTCGGTACCAAAGTGAAGAATATCCGTCTGGTCGATGGTGACCACGATATTGATTGCAAAGTGCCAGGTATTGGCGCGATGAAACTCAAATCTGAATTCGTCAAAAAGGCATAACATCTCATGAACCTCGAACTCATATATCCCATGGCAGCGATGGTGTTGCTCACTTTTGTCGTCATAATCAAAACGTTTTTCGGTCGTGTCAAATCGGTCAAGGCTGGCGAAACTAACGCCAGCTACTTCAAGACCTACCAGGAGGGTGGCGAGTCTCGCCAGGGCGCGCAGATGTCGCGAAACGTCATCAACTTGTTCGAGGCGCCGACCCTGTTCTACGCGGCCTGCGTGGCGGGCATGGTCACTGGTCAGAACAGTGGGGTTCTTGTTGTACTCGCGTGGACCTATGTGGCTACACGCATGGTTCACTCTTACATCCACACTGGCAAAAACAAAATTCAACCAAGAATCGCTGCGTATTTTTCCGGCTGGCTGGTATTGCTCGGAATGTGGGGCACCCTGGTTGCTGGAGTTGCGACAGCGTAATGAGCGACAAGTGGCGCGACAGACTGTTGGCGCTTCGGGCGGAACTCGAAAGCACAGCCGCGACAGGCGACGAGTCTGCGGCGATTGTTGAGCTCGATCAAAGCAAGCTTGGGCGGCTCTCCAGGATGGACGCCATGCAGGCACAAGCCATGGCGAAAGCGTCGAGCAATCGACGTCAGGCCATGCTGGTCAAAATAACCGCGGCACTGCAACGCATCGACGATGGCGACTACGGCTTGTGCCGCAAATGCGAAGAAGAAATAAATCCGAAACGCCTC
>CAZMRZ010000025.1:0-3430 GCA_964568835.1 uncultured Woeseiaceae bacterium
GCCGATTGAGTCTGATTCTCGCTTGTCTGCTCAGGACTGTCGCTCGAGCTGCGACGACGCCGACGACCGCCACGACTACGACGACTGCGCGTCTTCTTCGGCTGATCGCCTGTATCCGTTGGATTCTCGTTCTGTGCCTGATCGGGCTTCGCGCCAGATTGCTGTTTCGCGTTGCTTGCTTTTTGGTCGGCGTTCTTCGGCTGTTGTTTCTTGTTCTGCTGATTGCCCGAAGTCTTCTTGCCGGTCTTCTTACGCGCATTACCGCGATTGTCATTGCGCGACCGGGACTCATTGCGGCGACGGGGTTGCTGCTGTCCCCGCTTGCCACGATTCCCCTGCGCAGCCTTGCCGCGACGTTGCTGCGGCTTTTTCTTCTTGTCGTCACCACTGGTAAACCAGCCGATGATCGTCGCCCAAAACCCCTTCCCAGCCGGTTTCTTGCGCTTGGGTGCCGGAGTCGAAGGCTTCAAAGTGCCCACGGCCGCCGTCTCTGCGCCCTTGCGCTCGAGAATTGCTTGCGGAGATTCGGGTTCAACAGCCTCGTGCGCCAGCGAAAAGCTCGCACCCGAGTTCTCTGGCAAGTCCATCTGATCGTCTCGGACACGTCGAACATCGTAATGCGGTGTTTCGAGGTGCGAATTGGCCACCAGAACGACCTGCGTTTCGTTGCGGTCTTCAAGGTTCTGTACCCAGTCGCGCTTTTCATTCAGTAAGTAAGTTGCCACTTCAACCGGTAACTGCGCGATGACCTTCGAGGTTCGCTCCTTGCGCGCTTCCTCGCCGATGATGCGGAGAATAGCCAGTGCGAGCGACTCGGTACCACGAATGGTGCCGAAGCCGGTACAACGCGGACAGGTCTTGTAGGCCGACTCGCCGATGGATGGGCGGAGTCGCTGCCGCGACATTTCGAGCAGTCCGAATCGGCTGATCTTGCCGATCTGAACGCGAGCCCGGTCATGATGGACGGCATCGCGCAGGCGATTTTCGACTGCGCGTTGATTTTTCTGAGGACCCATATCGATGAAATCGATAACGATGAGGCCACCCAGGTCACGAATTCGCAGCTGGCGACCGATTTCGTCGGCAGCTTCCAGGTTGGTATTGAACGCTGTCGCTTCAATATCGCTGCCTTTGGTTGCCCGAGCGGAGTTGATATCGATCGATACCAGCGCCTCGGTGTGATCGATAACGATGCTGCCGCCCGACGGTAAATTAACGTTGTGCGCAAAGGCCGATTCGATCTGCGACTCGATCTGGAAGCGCGTAAACAGAGGAACAGGGTCGACGTAGTGTTTCAGCTTCTTGAGATTGTGCGGCATCGTCTGTTCGACGTGTTCGTAGGCGTCCTTATAGGTCGCTTCGTCATCGATCAGGATCTCGCCGATCTCATTGGTCAGGTAATCGCGCAGGGCACGAACCACTGAATCGCTTTCGCGGTATAAGAGGAAGGGCGATTGGCGTTCAAGGACGACATTCAGGATCGCAGTCCAGACCGTGATGAGGTTTTGAAGGTCCCATGCCAGCTCTTCGGCACTGCGGTCGATGCCCGCGGTCCTTAAGATGACACTCATGCTCTCCGGGATTTCAATCTCGTTCAGAGCCTGGCGGGCCAGGTCACGATCTTCGCCGGTGATACGACGAGACACGCCGCCGGAATGGTCTTTGTTCGGCTTCAAGACGATAAAACGGCCGGCGAGGCTGACAAATGTCGTTAGCGCAGCGCCTTTGTTACCGCGTTCTTCCTTGTCGACCTGGACGACAATGTCCTGTCCTTCTTTAAGGACGTCTCGAATATTGGGTTTGCCGCCGGACTTGTTTTCCTTGACGTAATATTCGCTGGAAATTTCCTTCATCGGCAGGAAGCCGTGGCGATCGGCGCCGTAGTCTACGAACGCGGCTTCGAGACTGGGCTCGACGCGCGTAATTTTTCCTTTGTAGATATTGGCTTTTTTGCGTTCGCTAGCCGGTGCTTCGATATTGAGGTCGTAGAGGAGTTGGCCGTCGACCATCGCCATGCGCAACTCTTCTTCTTGAGTTGCATTGATTAGCATTCTTTTCATGTTGTCCTACTTGAGTAAGTGAGGACAGCAATACAGGGGATTGCACAATGCGGGCAGAGGGGAGGTCACGCAAACGAACGCGGCGCCGGATTGCGCCATCGATTAGATCTATCATTTCGTTTTGGGTCTGACGCAATATCGTCAGCACCCATAAAAATATCAGCATGATTTCCCTGCGGCTCTGCCGCTTCGGCGCAATCCGGAATCCGGTTTTGCTGCCTTCTGAAATCAGGTCTCGCAGACTGCGGGACCAAAAAAGTCGTTAGAAAATGTGAGCACTGGTATGCCAGAGCGCCACAGGGCGGTAATATAGCACACCGTAACCCCACTTCAAGCTATTGATCATGCAAGAAAAGCCGCCGATTGGCGCGAAACCTCCAGAATCCGACGGCACGATCCGACAAGGGGTCCGTAAAGTCTCGATCGATGCTGAGCGGGCCGGCCAGCGAATCGACAATTTCCTGCGTGGCGAGTTGCCGGGTGTGCCAAAGGGGCGCTTGTACCGTTTGCTGCGCCGCGGCGAGGTTCGTGTCAACGGGGGCCGAATTCGGGCCGAATACAAGCTTCAGGAGGGTGATGAGGTCCGTATTCCGCCCGCTCGCGTGCGCGCGGAAGGGGCGCCGCCGTCGGAGAAGATGGCGACAGACATGCTCGAACGCGTGATTTACGAAGATAAGCGCTTACTGGTGCTGAATAAGCCCAGCGGTGTCGCTGTTCACGGTGGCAGCGGTATTAGTCACGGCGTCATCGAGCTATTGCGTCATTCACGACCCGACCTAAAGGAGCTCGCACTGGTGCACCGCATTGACCGTGATACCTCCGGTTGTCTTGTTATGGCCAAGCGCCGCAGTGCATTGCGTGAGTTGCACGAGCGATTTCGCCAGGGTGAGGTCGAGAAAAATTACATGGCGTTGGTCGTAGGCAACTGGCAATTGGGCGAGCAACTGATCGACGCACCTTTGTATGTCCAGAACAGACAGAATGGCGAACGGCATGTCGTTGTGAGTGGCAAACTTGGCAAGGAAGCGCAAACCCGTGTCAGCCTTTCCCGAAAGTACGGCAAGTACAGTTTATTGCAGTGCGCGCCGTTAACCGGACGCACGCACCAGATTCGTGTGCATCTGGATCACGCAGAGCATCCGATTATCGGTGACCAACGTTACGGTGATGATGACGCCAATCGTAAGGCGAAGAAATTCGGCCTGAAGCGGCTTTTCCTGCACGCACAATCGATCGCGTTTCCAGACAAGAGCGGCAACGATTTGCATTTCACGGCGCCGCTGGCCGATGACCTGGAGCGATTCCTGTCCTCTGGAATTGCCGAATCCCGTAAACGCCGGTAGGAGCGCGTCTTACGCGCGAAGCGAAGC
>CAZMRZ010000025.1:3530-8205 GCA_964568835.1 uncultured Woeseiaceae bacterium
GGTCGCGCGTGAGACGCGCTCCTACGGGGTCAGGTAGCCCAATTGTAGCAATCGATCGGCGACCCAGATCATGGGTAAGCCGATCAGTGCGGTCGGATCGTCGGTATTCACCGAATCAAACAACACGAAGCCTGCGCCTTCCAGTTTGAAGCTGCCCGCACAATCATAGGGTTCGTCAAGGCGCAGATACGCTTCTGCCAGACGCCGGTCGAATTGGCGAAACCGCACGGTGGTTACATCAGTATGCTCGAAGCGCGCCCGACCGACGGGATCCAGGATGCAAACCGCTGTCAGAAAGGTCACTGTTTTTCCCGAGGCGGCGAGCAGTTGCTCAATCGCCTTTTGGTGATCACCGGGTTTGCCGAGAACCTGATCGTCAAGTACGGCCAGTTGATCCGCGCCAATGATCAGCGCATCGCGTGCGCTGACGGCGATAGCCTCAGCCTTCTTGCGAGCCAAAAAAGTCGCCAGTTCCGCCGGAGGCAGTCCCTGATCATTCGACTCATCCACATTCGGGGTCACAGATTCAAAATTGGCCAGAAAACGGTCGAGGAGGCCGCGACGGTAAGCTGACGATGAGGCCAGAAAAATCTTCGGTGCGGACGGATTTTGCATAAACAAATCAGGCTGTTAAGGCTAAGGCAGGGCAGTTTAACGGGTTTCGGCGGCAGCGCGGAAGGATTTGTGCGATGCCGACCTGACAAGGCTTTGACTTGAGCGCCGCTGGTCCTTATCATGCGCGCGCCATGGGCAATCCGCTGCAAGAACGTCGCACCGCCGCAGAATTAGCGTCGGTCGGTCAACTCATTGAATTTGCTGAAAAAATTAGCTCTTTCGAGGGACTTGCCGCCATTGTCGAGGCTGATCTTGCTGCGCTCGATCCTGATAAAATGCCGTCCGGCTGGCGCGATAGCGTTATTTCCGGCCAGTTGAAGTTCGGGTTCGTGGATGCCGCAGGAGGCATTCCGACCGTATCAGGGATAGCCACAGCTGCGGTGGATGCGGTTTGTCAGCGATGTCTGGAGCCGTTTCGACTGATGCTGAGCATAGAGCCGAACCTGTTGCTTTTGAACGCAGAGCAGGCCGATGACGGGGCTGAAGACCTTGAGGTTTGGGAGCTCGATGAGGCGGCGATACGGCCGCAGGACATTGTTGAAGAGCTGCTGATTATGGCGATGCCGCTTTCAGCAATGCACGATAATATGGCCGAATGCAGGGCATTTGAGTCGGTAAACGCGCAGAACGAGGCGTTATCTGACAAAGTTACAGAAGATTTGGTACAACCGTTTGCGGCGCTACGATCGCAAATGAAACAGAATGAAACGGACGCGGACTAACCCCCGGGTCTAATTGGAGAAAATAATGGCAGTTCAAAAAAGCCGCAGAACACCGGCAACTCGCGGAGCGCGTCGTTCACATGACAAGCTCAAGAATGCAGCATTGTCGGTCGATCCGACGTCGGGTGAAACACACCTGCGTCATCGCGTTACGGCTGACGGTTTCTACCGCGGCGTTCAGGTTGTTAAGCAACCTGAGATCGTAGAAGACGACGAGTAGTTTTTCCCTTGCCGGATATCTATCCGGCTTGACTGTTTGTGGGAACACACTCAACCCTCTCCCTGGATGCGATGAGCGGCGACCTCGGTGCCGAGGTTGTTGTGCACGCGGCTGCCGCGACTCTTTCAAAATATTCCAATATTGAATTGCGGTTGGTCGGTGACCAGCCCGAGCTGCAAGAGCTCGTTAGCCGGATCATCGGCGACAACGAGCCTGAGAGCGGCAGGCTGCAAATTGTGCATGCCACTGAAGTCGTCGGTATGTCTGAATCGGCAAGCGATGCATTGCGCAAAAAGAAAGACTCGTCGATGCGCGTTGCGATCAATCTCGTAAAAGACGGCAGCGCCGATGCCTGCGTCAGTTCCGGCAACACGGGCGCGCTGATGGCCACGGCGAAATTCGTTCTTAAAACACTGCCGGGAATAGACCGCCCCGCATTCATCACTGAGCTTCCTGCCAAAGGCGGAACGCTGCATATGCTCGACCTTGGTGCGAACACACAGGCGAGCGCCGAACAACTTTTTCAGTACGCAATGATGGGCTCCATCGTGACGTCCGACATCGTCGGGATCGACCGGCCGCGTGTAGCGCTGCTCAACATTGGTGTTGAAGACACGAAAGGTCACGACACGGTACGAGAAGCGGCCGCCTTGTTAAGCGAGAGTACGCTGAACTATGTTGGTTTTATTGAGGGAAACGATTTGTTCTCCGGTAAAGCCGACGTCGTTGTTACCGATGGGTTTACCGGCAACGTCGCGCTCAAAAGCATTGAGGGCGCGGTCGGTTTGGTTACTCATTTCCTGAAGCGTGCCTTTACGCGCAACTGGTTCACCAAATTACAGGCGCTGCTTGCAAGCCGCGTACTTAAAAGCCTTGCAAAAGAAATGGACTCTCGAAATTACAATGGTGCGACTCTCGTGGGTCTAAATGGTATTGTCATCAAGAGCCACGGTAGCGCCGATGCCCTCGCGTTTCAGCACGCAATAGATACTGCGATCGTTGAAGTCAGGCATCAGCTGCCACAACAGATTGGCAGCTTGTTACAAGAGGAAACGGCATGACCTATTCGCGCATCGTTGGCACGGGGCGTTATCTCCCCGAACGAATCTTGACGAACGCTGACCTCGAAAAGATGGTCGATACGAGCGACGAGTGGATTCGTACGCGCACGGGCGTCGAGCGCCGGCATGTGTGCGCTGACGATCAGACGACGTCCGATATGTGTATTGAGGCGGCTAAGGTTGCTATGGAAGATGCCGGCGTAGGACCGGAAGACATCGACATGGTTATTACAGGTACAACTACACCTGACCTGATCTTTCCGAATGTCTCAACGATCATTCAGCACGAACTGGGTATTCCGCCGTGTGCGGCATTCAGTCTTGAGGCCGCTTGTACGGGATTTATTTACGCATTATCGACCGCTGACAAATTCATCAAAGCGGGCGAAGCAAAATGCGCGCTGGTGATAGGCGCTGAATGCATAACGAAACTCATCGACTGGAACGATCGCAATACTTGCGTGTTATTTGGCGATGGCGCCGGTGCGGTCATTCTTAAACCCTCCGAAGAGCAGGGCATTATTTCCTGCCATCTGGGCGCGGACGGTCAGCACAAAGATTTGCTGTACTACCCGTTCGGGGCATCGAGCAATCTCGCCGCGGCGGGGACCGACGCCGGCAAAATCATGATGATGGGCAGCGAGGTTTTTAAAGTTGCTGTGAAGACGCTCGGCAATATCGCGACGAAAACACTCGAAGACGCCGGTGCTACCAAAGAAGATCTCGACTGGCTGGTGCCGCATCAGGCGAACATCCGCATCATTCAGGCAATGGCGAAACGCCTCGATATGCCGATGGAAAAAGTCATTCTGACGGTTCAGGATCATGGCAACACATCGGCCGCATCGGTGCCGATGGCGCTGGACGTTGGAATCCGCGATGGCCGTATCAAACCCGACCAACTGATTCTGATGGAAGCCTTCGGCGGCGGCTTTACCTGGGGTTCGGTATTGATGCGTCTATAACGATATAAGGTCACTGTCACCTTATATCGTTACCAGAGTTTGCTTTTCTTTTGTTGCGCCGAACGGCGCTGCATTCTCTGATGCAATTGTTGCCGACGTCGGTCAATGCGGTCACGACGAATAACCGGATCAAGATCTTTGCCTTTTTGTTTTTCGAAGTCTTCGCGAAACTGGCAGAAGTCCTCGTAGGCAATGCGTACGTGCTTAAGTTCGCGCACGACGAGCTCGATGATAATGACGTCGTCGAGATAACCGATGACCGGAATATCGTCTGGCAGAATATCTTCGGGGTCGGCAAAATAGACGAATGTCGCAAGCAGGCGTTCGCGATCGCCGGCCGGTAACTGCCATTCATCATCGGTCAGCATACTGATCAATGATTCGAGTTCAGGGATACGTTTGGCGACAAAGTCAGGCAGGGGCTCGTTCTGGCGAATTTCATCAAGCACATCAGTGATCGCTTCGATGATCTCCGATTCTTCCGCGTCACGTACCGCTTCACGAGACTGTCTCAATGCGTTCCGGAAAAAATTCAGGTCGCGGTCACTCAGTTCGAATGCAATCTTCATGCTCATGTGCGCAGGCTACCGGGAATTCCCTATATCGGTCAATGCATGATGGTTTACCATATGCACAGTTAGAAAGGTCGGTGTCATGAAAACCAAACTCATTATTGGCAACAAGAACTACTCCTCGTGGTCGCTGCGCGCCTGGCTTCTACTCAAGGAGGCTGGTATTCCGTTTGAAGAACATCGCATTCCGCTCGATTGCCCGAATTCAGCGGGTGAGATTGCAGAGTTTACCGAGGCAAAATGCGTGCCGGTCCTCGAGTTCGGCGAAATAACGGTCTGGGACACGATGGCCATCGTGGAAACGATGGCGGAGCATTTTCCGGAAAAGAACTTATGGCCAGCCGATAGCGTTGCTCGGGCGCATGCGCGTGCGATCTGCGCAGAAATGCACTCGGGATTTCATGTCTTGCGAGCCTGCATGCCGATGAACTGCCGCGCAATGGGGCGAAAAGTGTCGCTGCCGGATGAGTTGGGCGATGACATTGATCGCATCATTCAGATTTGGGCGGAATGCCATCGA
>CAZMRZ010000025.1:8305-33810 GCA_964568835.1 uncultured Woeseiaceae bacterium
GGGCTGATTCTAAACCTCGCCGAATATCGCATGTATTACTTTCCGGAACCGAAGGCGGGCGAGCCCGCGAAAGTGCATACGTATCCAATGAGTATTGGGCGGATGGACTGGGAAACGCCACTGGGACGTACGCAAATTGTTGCTATGGCCAGGAACCCGGCCTGGTATCCACCGCAGTCCGTACGCGATGAGCATGCCGCCGCCGGTGATCCTTTGCCGCGAATAGTCAAACCCGGACCCGACAACCCCTTGGGTACGCGCGCGCTGCGCCTGGGAATACCGGGCTACCTGATACACGGGACCAATCGTCCGGCTGGCGTGGGCATGCGTGTTTCGCATGGTTGCATACGGATGTTCCCTGAGGACGTCGAGTTTCTGTTTGACCGCATTCCGGTTAAAACCGCCGTGCGGATTATTAATGTGCCTGTGAAGATGGGTTGGGACGGCGAGGAACTGGTTGCTGAAGTTCATCAACTGCTCGAAGTGCCGCAGCGATTGCCTGAGGAGACAGCTGAGCAACTCGAAACACTGGATGCTGATGTTGAATTACCCGATGTCGAATCGCTTAGCAAAGATCCGCTGACGCATGTTACTGAAAAATTTATTACGGCGACCGCGGAACGTTCAGGCCAGCTTGACTGGGATGTTGTTGAAGCGTTGGTTGGGCGCTCAGACGGTATTCCCGAAGTTGTCGGTGCCAGCATTGTCGGTATCAATCTGATAGAGGCAGGCATAAAAAACGCCGCGACAAGCGCGGCGTTTGATTAGATGTTGTAAGTAGTTTTAAATTACTTGGACATCGATTTCTTGAACATACGTTCCATGCTTTCGCGGTTTGCTTCGCAGCAAGCCTGAGATTCCGTAGCAGCAGACAATGCTTGATCAGCAGTGCTTTGTGCAGCGGCGGCAACCTGACCAGCGCGGTCAGAAGAAGCACGTGCAGCTTCAGCAGCAGAAGCTGCAGTAGCGGCATCAGCAGCAGCACGGTCGGCCGTTGCTTTTACATCGTTCAAATCAGCAGTTGTTGCGCAGCCTGCGGCCATTGCGAGAAGAAGTACGAGTCCGCTAGCTCTGAGTGCGGTCTTTTTCATTTTGTGTTCCCTTAGATAGTTGGATAAAACAGCAGACGCATTATTTCTCAATAAGCTCAGCGGTGCAACGTTGTGCCTGATTTTATTCACTATTGTCTGCATCAGGCGACAACGTAGGAGCGCGTCTTACGCGCGAAACATATCGGAATCTTATTGCAGCCTGCCGGCTGCTGCTGCTGCGCTTCGCGCGTAAGACGCGCTCCTACGGGGCTTGCACTCAGTGAACTACTGTATATAATCCCAGCATACTGTGAATACATACAGGAACTGCTCAAATGCGTGAACTAACCCCTAGACAAAAACAAATTCTCGAATTAATTCAAGATGTTATCTATGAAACCGGCATGCCACCGACGCGTGCCGAGATTGCCAGCGAGCTTGGTTTCAAGTCCGCTAATGCGGCCGAGGAGCATCTGCGGGCATTGCAGCGCAAGGGCGTGCTGGACCTGATACCCGGTGCATCGCGGGGTATTCAGCTGAAAGATTCTTTGCGCGACCAGATGGGTTTGCCGCTGGTCGGTCGTGTTGCTGCAGGTAATCCTATCCTCGCAGAAGAAAATATCGAGACGCATTACAGAATTGATCCGCAACTATTTAATCCCAAACCGCACTACCTGTTGCGCGTGGAAGGCATGAGTATGAAGAATGCCGGCATACTGGATGGCGATCTGGTCGCGGTGCATCGCACGCCTGAAGTGCGCAGTCGACAGATCATCGTTGCGCGTCTCGATGATGAAGTGACGGTAAAACGTTATCGGCAGACGGGTACAGTCGTGTCGCTGTTACCTGAGAACGAAGACTTCGAACCCATCATAGTTGACCTGAAAGAACAGGCGCTCGTTATCGAGGGTGTTGTTGTCGGCGTTATCCGTGATGGCTTGCCGTTGCATTGATGAGCCATAAGAATGAGTTTGGAGAAACTACTTGAGAATCCGCGTGTCTGGCGGGGCAGCAGCCAGACGGATACAAAGATCGGACTTGCCAGTGGTTACCCCAAACTCGATCGTTGCTTGCCCGGAGGTGGTTGGCCGCAACAGGCGCTGACTGAAATTCTGATTGAGCAATACGGTATTGGCGAACTGCGTTTATTGATGCCGGCGCTGGCACGACTCAGTTCTGAAGAGCCGCAGACGCATTACGGTGAACAGTCAGAACCCGGCTGGATTGCCTGGATAGACCCTCCCTTTCAACCCTATGCACCTGCACTGCAGCAGTGCGGCATCGATTTGTCGCGCATGCTGATCGTGCGACCGAAAGATGATAGTGAATTACTGTGGTCTGCCGAACAGGCGTTATCGTCAGGTACCTGTGCGGCCGTTTTGTTATGGCCTGACAAGCTGGATGATCAGGCCAGTCGGCGTTTACAGCTGGCCGCAGAAAAAGGTCACAGCTGGGCGATCGCATTTCGTCCGCTGACCGCGCGGCAGCAACCCTCTGCGGCGGCATTACGTCTGGAACTACAGTCTACGGGGCAGGGTACTCGTGTTCATATCCTCAAAAGTCGTGGTGGACGCCCGGCCGTTTTAGACAGTCTTCTGTAGCCATGTCACGCGCATGGAAATCCCCCGCCAGAGCGCGGGACACCGCCCCGACTCCCTCTGCAGCACAGCAGCTATTACCTTTCGCGGAGCCGGCGCTGCTGGTAAAGCCGCCGTCGCTGACACCAACACCCGTCACACCGACGCAGGTAAAGCGCTTATGGTTTTGTATCTGGCTGCCGAACCTGCCGCTGGAAGCTTGCGGGGTCAGCGACGGTGCATTGGCTATCGTCGAAGAGCAGCACGGTATTCATAGAGTATTGCAGGCCGATCCCCTGGCCGCAGCCGCTGGAGTTATGCCGGGCCAATCGGCAAATGCGGCGCTCGCATTGTTACCAACATTAAGGCTTGAAGAACGCAGTCAAGTACGCGAACAGCAGGTGCTCGAGGCGTTGGCTACCTGGCTGGAACGCTTTTCCTCCTTCGTGAGTATTGCGGGCAAGAATGTATTGCTGCTGGAGATTGCGGGCAGTCTGCGATTGTTTGATGGGCTACCCAACCTGCGGCAGAAGGTTTCGAGCGGTCTTGCTGCAAAGGGCTTTTCTGCGGCCATGGCAATAGCACCAACGCCTCTGGCCGCCACCTGGCTGGCGAGGGCAGGCCGTCGCGCCTGTATCCGTGGGGAAGAAAACCTCGGGCCTGCATTACGTAAGTTGCCACTGACTTGTCTTGACTGGCCAGCGGGACAGCGCGAATCGCTGACGGGCATGGGCATTAATACGATAGGTGATTGCGTACGTTTGCCGCGCGAAGGTTTTGCGCGTCGTTTCGGCGCGGAACGTTTACTCGATCTTGATCGTGCACTGGGGCATTTACCCGATCCAAGAGATTCATGGCGTTCACCGGAGCGTTTTTGCGCTGATTACGAAATGACCGAGGAGCAATCTGATCGCGAGTTGCTGTTAAATATCTGCCGTGAGTTGTTGTTATCACACGAACAGTTTTTACTGGCCCGTCAGCTCGGGACACAGCGCGTGTATTTGAGTTTTTTTCATCTCAAAAGTGCGGCGACGGAATTACAGTTGGGTTCGGCACTTGCAGACCGTTCTGCACAGCGCTGGTTTGATCTGCTCAAGATTCGTTTTGAACGCTTATGTCTCCCGGAAGCGGTCATCGCTGTCCGTTTGCGTAGTGGTCTGGCCCAAGCATTGCAGGCAGAGACAGAGCGACTTTGCTTTGCTAACAAAGCCGGGAAGCAGAGGCGCCGCTACTCCATAACACAACTGGCAGAGCGCCTTGTTGCCCGCATCGGCGATCATTCAGTGAATGCATTGACAATAGTGGCCGAGCATCGCCCAGAGTCTGCGTGGACCACACACAACCCCTTGTCGGACTGGTCGGCCAGCACGTTGTCGACAAGGGACACCATCAAACGTCCACTATGGATGTTGCCGGAACCGGCCTTGTTGCCTGCAGACGGCGCTTACCCGCTGCACAGGGGCTGTCGTCTCACACTGCTGGACGGACCCGAGCGGCTCGAAACCGGTTGGTGGGATGAGGAGGGTATCTCTCGTGATTACTACACCGCGGTGAACGGGGCGGGCAACCATTTGTGGGTGTTTCGTAATCGGCAGCGCACACCAAACTGGTATTTACACGGCATCTTCGGATGACCACTCAATACGCCGAACTGCACGCGCTGAGTAACTTTACGTTCCTGCGCGGCGCCTCCCATCCTGAGGAGCTTGTAGAGACCGCAGTTGCATTAGGTTATGAAGCGCTTGCGCTCACCGATGAATGTTCGATGTCGGGCATCGTACGAGCGCATGCAGTGGCAAAGGAGGCCGGGCTTAAGAAGCTGATTATCGGTTCCGAACTACATTTGCAGAGTGGCCGAAAGCTGGTGGCACTCGCTCAGAATATTGAGGGTTATGCCGCGCTTTGCCAACTCATCAGTAATGCGCGACGGGCTGCCGAGAAAGGTAGCTATGAATTGCGGCGGCTCGATTTCGAAAACGGCTTGCCCGGTTGCCTCGTGCTATGGATTCCCGATAAAGATCTGACCCTTGATGTCGAAGATCACTGGATACGCGAAACGTTTCGCGACCGTCTGTGGATCGCTGTTGAATTGTTGGCCGACGGGCGGCAGCGAGA
The DNA here is from genome assembly GCA_964568835.1 of uncultured Woeseiaceae bacterium. Classification (GTDB taxonomy): domain Bacteria; phylum Pseudomonadota; class Gammaproteobacteria; order Steroidobacterales; family Woeseiaceae; genus UBA1847. The sequence continues at coordinate 13,029 of CAZMRZ010000025.1, forward strand.
GCAGCTCGAGAAACTACGCGAAGAAGGCAGGCGTTTGAAGTTGCCACTGGTGGCGAGCGGCGATGTTCATATGCATATTCGTGCGCGTCGCATATTGCAGGATGCAGTCACCGCGATTCGTATTGGTACAACAGTGGATAATGCCGGCTTCGCATTGCATTCCAATGGCGAACGGCACTTACGCTCGCTTGACGTGCTCGCGCATGTCTATCCGCCGGACCTGCTCGCCGAGTCAGTGCGTATTGCCGACGCAATCGATTTTTCACTGGATGAGCTGTGTTACGAATACCCGGATGAGTTAGTTCCGGATGGAGAAACGGCGACGACGTACTTACGAAGACTTACCGAGGAGGGCATGCAACGGCGTTGGCCGGACGGCACGCCGGCTAAAGTCATCCGGTTGGTTGAGCACGAACTAGAGCTTATCGCCGAGCTTGAATACGAATCTTTCTTTTTGACGGTACAGGACATTGTTGCTTTCGCGCGTTCAAAAAATATCCTCTGTCAGGGACGAGGATCGGCGGCGAATTCTGCGGTGTGTTTTTGCCTGGGAATAACAGAAGTCGATCCCGATCGCATGGAAGTCCTGGTTGAACGCTTCATCTCAAAAGAACGTAATGAACCGCCGGACATCGATGTGGATTTTGAGCATGAACGTCGTGAAGAAGTTATCCAGTACATCTATGGAAAATACGGACGGGAACGAGCAGCGCTTGCCGCGACAGTGATTACGTATCGACCACGCAGTGCATTGCGTGATGTTGGCAAGATACTGGGCTTAAGTGACCTGCAGGTCAGTCGCCTTTCACGGTCGATGCAGTGGTGGGACGGCCGCAAGGTCGATGACAGTCGCATTCTTGAGGCCGGACTTGATCCGGATAGCCCGGTTATCCGACGTCTTATGTATCTGGTAGGCGAAATCATGGGTTTCCCACGCCATCTTTCGCAACACGTGGGTGGATTTATTATTTCCGATGCGCCGTTGTATGAACTCGTGCCGATCGAGAACGCGACGATGCCGGATCGTACGGTGATTCAGTGGGAAAAGAACGACCTTGAGGAGCTGGGTCTTTTGAAAGTTGATGTGCTGGGACTCGGTATGTTGACGGCGATTCGGCGCAGTTTTGATTTGATTCGTGATTTTGATGGAAGAGATTACACACTCGCAACGGTTCCGGCAGAAGACCCGCGGGTGTACGACATGATTTGTGAAGGCGACACGATGGGTGTTTTTCAAATCGAATCACGGGCCCAGATGGCAATGTTGCCGAGATTAAAACCGCGTTGTTACTACGATCTTGTTATCGAGGTCGCGATCATTCGGCCCGGCCCGATTCAGGGCGATATGGTGCATCCGTATTTGCGGCGCCGAAATGGTGAAGAGGCGGTCGATTATCCCAGTGAGGAGGTGAAGGGTGTTCTGCAACGCACGCTGGGTGTGCCAATTTTTCAGGAACAGGTTATGCAGCTCGCTGTTGTCGCAGCGGGTTTTACCCCGGGTGAGGCAGATCGTTTACGCCGCGCAATGGCCGCCTGGAAACGCCGCGGTGGACTGGGTCCGTTTGAGGATAAACTGATCAATGGTATGCGTGAGCGGGGTTATGAAGAGGATTTCGCACGCCAGATATTTCGTCAGATTGAAGGTTTTGGCGAATACGGTTTTCCGGAGTCGCATTCAGCAAGTTTCGCGTTGCTTGTTTACGTGTCCTGTTGGCTGAAGTGTCATACGCCCGCGGCGTTCACCTGCGCATTGCTGAACAGTCAGCCAATGGGCTTCTATTCGGCCTCGCAGCTGGTGCAGGATGTTCGGCGACACGGTGTTGAGGTACGCCCCGTTGATGTCAACGACAGTGACTGGGACTGCACGCTTGAAACGAGTGATGACAGCGCAGCTGTCCTCCGACTGGGTCTGCGAATGGTGAAAGGGCTGTCCGAAGACGCCGGGCAAAGGATAGTGGCAGAGCGAGACAATGGCCGATACGAAAAGGTGCAAAACCTGCTCGAACGAGCGCACCTCGATCGCCGTGAACTGGGCGTACTGGCAACATCGGGTGCGTTGCGCGTGTTATCCGGCGATCGCCATAAGGCGCGTTGGGCGGTAGCAGGAGCCGAGAAGCCAATGCCCTTGTTTCAGTCCATGGAGCGCTATGAGGCAGCGCCGCTCCTAAAGAAGCCGACCGAGGGCCAGAATATTGTTGCTGATTATCAGAGCACCGGTTTAACGCTCGAACGACATCCGATGTGTTTGCTTCGCAGGCACCTGGATCGTTATCAGTATGTCGCGGCGCGGCAACTGCCGACGATGAGTAGCGGTCAGAGGCTTAACGTGGCGGGCCTCGTGATAACGAAGCAGCGACCGGGAACGGCAAGTGGCGTCACCTTTGTGACACTGGAAGATGAGAGTGGGCAGATCAACCTGATCATCTGGAAAAAGATTGCGGAAGAATTCAGAGCAGAATTACTGAACGCGCGCTTGCTTGGGATCGCCGGGGAGTTGCAGATCGAGGGCAAAGTCATTCACGTTATCGCGCGCCAACTATTCGACCACACCGATATGCTCGGTGGGCTTAGCGTACGTTCTCGAGACTTTCGTTAAAGATCGTCGTCGATATTGAAGTTGAACGTACTGTCCAGATCTGCGTTTTCTCGCTCTTGCACTTCGTCGAGTCGCTTTCGCGCCTCTCTCTTGCGAGCAACGTCGTCAGCATCCGCAGAATCCATTTTGGCGACCAATGCATCAACATTGGCTTCCACAGCAGTATCGGCGAACTTGTCATCGTCCGTTGTGAGCACGATATTTTCGTCCGTCGCATCATCAGCCGATTCGTCGACCGATTCGTCGACCGATTCGTCGATCGTCGCGTCAGACGCGATATCGTCGTCTAAATTGTCATCGGTGTTATCACCGTTCATTGCACACCTCTTCAGGAGAAACACACAGCAACAAGCAGCTAAAAAGCTATTGAATTAAGTTGTTGATCTCGAAGATAGGTAGCAAGATCGCCAGAACAATGGTCAGAACGATGCCACCCATCAATACGATAACCAACGGCTGCAATATACCAAGTAATGTGGCAATAAGGCCATCGACTTCGCGTTCCTGACCCGCCGCAGCACGACCCAGCATCTCCTCAAGTTTGCCGCCCGCTTCACCACTCGAAATCAGGTGGATCATCATTGGCGGAAAAAGCTTGCTGACAGCCAGTGATTTACTAATGGATGCGCCTTCGCGCACACGAATCGACGCCTCCGCGACGGCATCTCGCATCGGGAGGTTTTCAATGACTTCGCCCGAGATATTCAATGCCTCGAGAATAGGAACGCCGCTCCCGGCAAGAATGCTTAGCGTGCGTGTGAAGCGCGCAGTATTGATACCGCGCGTCAATCGTCCCGTTATCGGCGTAGCCAAAAGAAAGCGGTGGTAGCCGCGACGAGGGCCATCTTTCTGCAGTACCCACCAAATGCCATAGCCCACGGCCGCAAGGGCGACGATCAATGCAGGCCAGAAATCGCGCAAGAAGTCGCTGGCGGCTATCAGGCCGCGAGTGAGTCCGGGCAGCTCAGCCTGGGTGCTTTGAAATACGCCGACAATTTTCGGTACGACGGTGGCAAGCATGAAGCTGATGATGCCGACAGCCATCACAATCAATGCGATCGGGTAGACCATCGCATTGGTTATGTTCTGGCGTAACGCCTGTCTGGCCTCGGTGTAGTCGGCCAGCCGCTCCAGAACGATATCGAGATGCCCGGACTGTTCGCCCGCCGCAACGGTCGCTCTGTACAATTCAGGGAAGGCTTGTGGGAAGTCTGTCAGTCCGTCCGCCAGCGTATAACCCTCCATAACTTTCGCTCGTACGCCAAGCAGTATGCTCTTCGTGCGAGGGTTGTCGTTTTGCTCCGAAACCGCCAGTAAGGACTCCTCCAGCGGCATGCCGGATTGAGCCAATGACGCTAGCTGCCGCGTGACGAGCGCAAGTTCCGCGGATGATATGCCTTTGCGAAGGGAGAAACTGCTCTGTCGGCGCGCTTCCTTTTGGGCTACCTCGGTGACGCTGACGGGCAGGAGATTACGGTCACGCAATAACTGCCGGATGTGCTTGGGTGTATCGCCCTCGAGCAGGCCCTTGGCCTGCTTGCCGGCCTGATCCATAGCAACATATTCAAACGCACCCATCGTTGCCTAGTCTTCGCGAGTAACGCGCAGGACTTCGTCGAGCGTCGTGTGGCCTAATAAGGCCTGACGGCGACCATCCGCGCGAATGCTGCTGCTGCTTTTGCGTGCGTAACGTTCGAATTCCTGTTCGCTGACACCTTCATGGATCATTTCACGCATGCGATCGTTGAGCGTAATCAACTCATAAATACCGGTACGGCCGACGAAACCCCGGTTGCCGCCGGTGCCGGCTTTGTACAGCGTTGGCGCTGAAGCGGGGTCCACGCCCAGGACTTCGCATTCTGCCTCGGACGCGGTGTAGGGGATCTTCGTTTCGTCATCCAGAACACGAACCAGGCGCTGCGCAAGAACGCCAATCAGGCTGGACGACAGCAGATAGGGCGCGACTCCCATGTCTCGTAGACGCGTTACGGCACCGCTCGCCGTATTGGTATGCAGGGTTGAGAGAACCAGATGTCCCGTCAAACTTGCTTGTACTGCGATCTCGGCTGTTTCCAGATCTCGAATCTCACCGACCATCACGACATCCGGGTCTTGCCGGAGAATTGCACGCAGTCCGCGCGCAAACGTCATTTCGACCTTGGTGTTGACCTGCGTCTGACCAATGCCGTCGATCAGGTACTCGATCGGATCCTCGACCGTCATAATGTTGCGACTGTTGTCGTTAATCCGCTCAAGCGCCGCGTACAACGTGGTCGTCTTACCGGAGCCGGTTGGGCCGGTAACCAGAATGATGCCGTGCGGTTTATGGATGAGCTGATCCATCGACTTGGTGCCGACTTCATCCATGCCGAGCGCGGCCAGATTGAGCCGGCCTGCTTGCTTGTCGAGAAGTCGTAGTACAACCCGCTCGCCATGACCCGACGGCATTGTTGATACGCGAACATCGACCGCGCGGCCAGCGATCTTCAAAGAAATTCGGCCATCCTGAGGCAGGCGCTTTTCGGCGATGTCGAGTCTCGACATAACTTTGATACGCGACACGACCAGCGGTGCAAGTGCGCGACGGGTTTGTAGAACCTCTCGCAAAACACCATCGATCCGGAACCGAACACCGAGACGATTTTCATAGGTTTCAACGTGAACGTCAGACGCATTTTCTTTAATTGCTTCTGTAAGGACGGCGTTGATAAAACGAATGATCGGTGCGTCGTCATTGCTTTCCAACAGATCGGATGGCTCGAGTTCCTGGGCAACCTGGCTGAGATCGAAATTCTCATCAAGTCCGTCGACCATTTGCGCCGCGTTGCTTCTGTCGCCTTCGTAAGACTCCTGCAATATTGTGTCGAAGACTTCCGAACTGACGCGGGACATCTTCAAAGGAACGCCCGCGAAACGTCGTGCCTCAGTCAGACTCAACGGAGAGGCGCCGCTGCGATAGACAGCTTCGAGCTGATCGTCCGGCATCTTTCGAATCAACACGCCGTGACGTTTGGCGAAAGAGAATGGCAGTGCGCGACGAGTCTCTTCGACCACGTCGTCCTCAGTCGACATCACTATTTCGCTATTCGTTTCCATCGTCCGAATTTTCCGATGGCGTGGTTTGTCTTTCTGGCAATGGCGGAATGACCGGTCGTTCCGCTCCCGGCATCAGCTGAACTGCATCCTGCGACCGGCCCTGTTGAATGTCACGCATCATGTTGTACTTCGCATTCGTCTGGAAAGACGCTTCCGACGAATCGCGCATAATTTCTGCGCGAATAAATATCATCAGATTGGTTTTTCTTTTTTCCGTCTTGCGAGAGCGGAACAGGCCACCGAATACCGGAATCTTTCCGAGAAACGGCACGGACTGATCGCTTTCGAGCAAGGTGTTTTCGATCAAACCACCGAGAACCAGAATTTCGCCATCGTCGAGAATGACGGTCGTCTCGATAATCCGCTGATTAGTAATGAGATCGACGGCACCCGCGGCCGATTGCGCGATGCTGGAGATCTCTTGCGAAATATCCAACACCATTGAATCGCCGTCATTGATCTTCGGCGTTATTGAGAGTTTGACACCAATTTGCTCGCGATTAATGGTCTGGAAAGGATTGACCGAGCCGCCGGTTCCGCCGGTATTGGTGAAAGAACCCGTGACGAACGGAACTTCCTGCCCGACATTGAGTGTTGCTTCTTCATTGTCGGTTGTGACGATAGAAGGTGTCGAAATAATGTTGGTGTCCGCATCGCCCTCAAGCGCGTTCAGAATTGCGGCGAAGCTGACGCCCGACTCTGAGATCCGGCCGAGGCCAACTGTTATGCCATCGGCAATGAGGTCAGGACCGGCGCCGCCACCTGCTAATGCCGTTCCCAGCTGCAGAACTCCACCAATTTCCGAATAATTAGTGAGAGCGATCGGCGTGTTACTTCCGCTTCCCTCAATGGCCCAGGTAACTCCAAACTTGTTATTTTCGTCGGCAATGACTTCAACGATGATGGCTTCAACCAGAACCTGCGCACGCCGAATGTCGAGTCGGTCAACAATCTGCATGAGCGAGCGCATCACTTTTGGTGGTGCATTCACAACGAGTGCATTGGTTTGAGTATCAGCCCAGACACTAACGTCGTTAGCACCTCCGGCCGCCGCGCCTTGTACGGCGCCAGCGCTTGCCTGGTTCGCAAAATGCGTTTGCAGTTTCGTCGCCAGTTCCTCGGCTTCGGCGTAGCGCAAATATCGAACCTGCGTGTCGCCGCCGTCTTCCAGCGGCGTATCCAGATGAGCTATCAGTGTGCGCAGACGAAGCCGGTCCTTTTTATCCCCACCGATCAACACACTGTTTGTCCGCGCATCCGCGACGAGGCTAGTAGAAACCGGAGTACCATCGGCGCGCTGCGTTTGCATCAAAGCCGTCATGATGCGCACGATTTCCGTTGCCGAGGCGTTCTGTAAGGGAATGACTTCAATATCATCGTCGCTGGCCATATCGATACGGCGGATGATGCGGACCATTCGCGCAAGGTTGGCCGCCCGATCGGAGATGATCAACATGTTCGAGCCTGCATGAGCCACCATGTGGCCATATTGGGGAATCATCGGGCGCAATATCGGCACGAGCTGTGTAGCACCAACGTTGTTGACCTGAATTACCTGGGTGGCCATGTCGTCGGGACCATTGCCGCCGCTAGTGCCCCACGTATTTGGGAATTGTCGTGCAGTTGCGTCGGGCAAGATTTTGATCAGGTTGCCACTTTCGACGGCGATGTATCCATGCACTTGCAGAATCGATAGAAACGCTTCGTAAAACGCGTCTTTAGACATTGGCTCGGATGACAGCAGGTTCACTTTTCCGGTGACGCGCGGATCAAGAATGAAGTTTTTCCCGGTTGCCTCGCTCACGGCTTCCACCACGATGCGAATATCGGCGTCCTTCCAGTTCAGCGTGATGCCAGAGTCCTGCGCATACGATGCCGGTGTGACGTGCAGAAAGGACATGGCCAGTAACAACACCAGGGCGCTGGGAGTCGATCTATTTTTATTTATCATTGGGTATTCTCGCCGCTCAGGTCGAGTTGACTGGTTTTCAGGGTAAGCGACTCAGTTTGGCCGTTGCGGTCAATAGTAACCGTAACCTGATCTGCTGTACCGAGAGATTGAAAGACTTGCATCGCCTGACTGGCATCAGTCAGCGACTGGCCATCGATGTCTTTGATGATGTCACCGGGTCGAAGGCCCAGCGCCGCGAATTTTTTTCGGTCGCGCCCGGGATAAACACGAAACCCGACTTGCTGCCCCTGAACGCGATAGGGCGTAGGCCGTATGACATCGGTGAGCTTGGTCAGGTTCTGCGCTACGACCGCTTGAATGCTGTTTGTATTTTCGACCGTCTGACGCTTCGTCGATGTTGCACGGCGTGTGGTACGGGTGGGTTGGTCTTTGAACTCACTCGGTAACTTCAAGTTCGTCAGCATGCCCTTTTCATCGAGCACAACGCGGTCTGCGTACACGGCGTGCAGCTTCGCGTTGTTTCCGACCGAATCGCCGATTATGTAAACTTCCTGATCCTTGCCGCCGTCGGAAATAATGGCGACCGAGTAATTGGGAATCTCGGATGCGACGGTCCCGTTCAGCACCAGGTTAACAAGCCGCGTATCGTCAAGGTCGTCATCGGGCGTGACGATCAGCGCCGGTTTTTCCGATTCGGCATCGGCGACGCCAAAGATGTGTGAGTTGGCAATCGCGGCGACATCGAGAGAGATCCTGGACGTTGAAGATGTCTGCGGCAGCGAATCGGGCAATGCTACAGCGACACCCACGGCGCTGCCGGGCATCAGCATCCAGATGACGCGCGCTAACTGCCAGCCAATCAACACGACAAGCAACAGGCTTACCAATGGCGGTAACAACCTGTTGACAGCGCCGCTGTCGAAGCTGGAAAAAAATGGCCAGTTGGCTCTTGAATTCATATTCAACGAAACTATTAACTGTGGCTGGTATAGCTACTAACGTAGCGACCCGATGATACGGGTTGAACTGCAGCACGAACAAGCAGATTATTGACTTTTAAGTGAAAACCCCCAAAACGCAATGAGTAATCGACCTACCGACATAGAACAGCGCGACGGCTTTGATCTGGCCGTTGATGAGGCGAAGCCGAAGGTTAAGCCGCCGTCTTTGTACCGTGTCGTCCTGATAAACGACGATTTCACTCCCATGGAGTTCGTTGTTGATATTCTGGAGTCGGTTTTTGGCATGGTAAGGACACGAGCGACGCAGGTTATGCTCGAGGTGCATACCAAGGGTAAGGGGATCTGCGGCGTATTTAGTCATGAAATTGCCGAAACAAAAGTGGCGCAAGTCATGAGTATCGCCAATCAGCACCAACATCCGTTGCTGTGCACGATGGAAGAATCCTGAAAGGATAACGAGGCCTGGATATGTTGAGCAGTGAGCTCGAATTTTGTTTGAACGAAGCGTTTCAAAGAGCGCGAGACTACCGTCACGAGTTCATGACGGTAGAACACTTGTTGCTCGCATTGCTGGATATTCCGGCTGTGCACGAGGTCCTGAAATCCTGTGACTCGAATATTCCGGAATTGCGTCGGCAATTAACCGAATGCATCGATGAGCAAACTCCCGTCTTGCCGGACGAGGATGATACCGAGGTGCAGCCAACGCTGGGATTTCAGCGAGTGCTGCAGCGCGCTGTTTTTCATGTGCAGTCCAGCGGCAAGAAAGAAGTGACGGGCCGCAATGTCCTGGTCGCGATTTTCTCGGAAAAGCAGTCTCAGGCAGTCTATTTCCTGAGTTTGCAGGATATTTCGCGGCTCGATGTGGTCAATTTCATTTCCCACGGCATGCCGCAGATTCCGGGCGAGGGCAGCGAAGAGGAAGGCGATCCGCAACAGGAGTCCGCAGCTGAACCGGAAGTATCGGCGCTTGAGAAATATGCGACCAACCTCAACGAGCTCGCGGTGCAGGGCAAGATCGATCCGCTGATTGGTCGCGAACTCGAAATCGAACGTACCGTTCAGATCCTGTGCCGCCGGCGCAAGAACAATCCGCTCTACGTTGGTGAGGCCGGCGTGGGAAAGACCGCTCTGGCAGAAGGTCTGGCGCGAATGATCGTGGAAGAACGTGTTCCCGAGGTGCTGACGGGTAGCACGATCTACGCGCTCGATATGGGAACGCTGATTGCCGGAACCAAGTATCGAGGTGATTTCGAGAAACGCCTGAAGGGCGTGATCGCGGAAGTGCGCGACGATCCGGGCGCCATCCTCTTTATTGATGAAATTCATACAGTTATTGGCGCCGGAGCGGCCTCTGGTGGCGTCATGGATGCCAGTAACCTGATTAAGCCTGTTCTGGCTAATGGCGACATCCGGTGTATCGGTTCAACAACCTATGCCGAGTACCGGGGCATCTTTGAAAAGGACCATGCACTGGCCAGGCGGTTCCAGAAGATCGACGTGCCAGAGCCTAGTGTTGAAGAGACGGTCGCAATACTGAAAGGCCTGAAAACACGATTCGAAGAACATCACGGCATCAAATACGACAATCCCGCGCTCGAAGCCGCGGCCGAATTGTCCGCCCGCCATATCAACGATCGCTACTTGCCGGACAAAGCGATCGACGTGATGGATGAAGCCGGCGCGAATTTGCGGCTGAAACCTGTCGCGGAACGTGGCAAGCGAGTCACCGTTCGAATGGTCGAAGGCATTGTCGCGAAAATGGCGCGGATTCCTGAGAAAAGTGTTTCGTCCTCGGATCGCGATGCGTTGCGTACGATGGATCGGGATTTGAAGCTGACCATCTTTGGTCAGGATCAGGCCATTGCAGCGTTGAGCGGGGCGATCAAGATGTCGCGCTCCGGGTTACGGGATGAAGAGAAACCCATTGGTGCGTTTCTGTTTGCCGGCCCGACCGGTGTCGGTAAGACGGAGGTTACGCGTCAGCTCGCAATGCTCATGGGCGTCGAATTGCTGCGCTTTGATATGTCCGAATACATGGAGCGCCACACGGTGTCTCGTCTCATCGGTGCACCGCCCGGATACGTCGGATTTGACCAGGGCGGACTGTTAACGGAAGCTGTTAGCAAGAACCCGCATGCTGTTGTTTTACTTGATGAAATTGAGAAGGCTCACCCCGAGGTTTTCAATCTTCTGCTGCAGGTTATGGATCACGGAACATTGACCGATAACAATGGCCGCAAGGCGGATTTCAGAAACGTCATACTGGTCATGACGACTAACGCCGGTGCTCAGGAAATGAGCCGCGCGTCGATCGGATTTACCGAGCAGGACCATAGCTCCGATGGGCTGTCGATCATCAAGAAGAAATTCACTCCAGAATTCCGTAACCGACTGGATGCGATTATCCAGTTTGCATCGCTCGAACTCGATTCGATCAAACGCGTCGTCGATAAGCTGGTTGTCGAGTTAGAGGCCAAGCTTGATAACAACAACGTGACGCTCGAACTTGATGATGCGGCGCGGAACTGGATTGCTGAGCGTGGCTATGATCCGCAGATGGGTGCCAGACCGATGGCCAGAATCATACAGGAACAGATAAAACGACCGCTCGCCGAAGAGCTGCTTTTTGGCAGTCTCGCAAAAGGCGGGCACGTTAAAATCGTCGTCAATAACGACGACAGCCTGGAGTTGATTTCGGAACCGGTGCTAAAGGAACTCGAGCACCTGCCAGAGGACTCTTGAGTCCTGGCTAGCGGCCTCGGTAGACGATGCGGCCTTTGCTCAGGTCGTAAGGTGTCAGCTCGACCGTGACTTTGTCACCGGTCAATATTCGAATGTAGTTCTTACGCATTTTTCCGGAGATATGCGCAGTCACCACGTGACCGTTTTCGAGTTCAACTCGAAAAGTCGTGTTGGGCAGCGTCTCAGTTACGACGCCTTCCATCTGGATGGCTTCTTCTTTCGCCAAGGGATTAAATTCACTCTAGTACTAAAAGGCCGGCGAATTGTGCAGAAACACCGCCAGCAATGCAATGCGCCGTAACGTGATTAGAGGCTAAGACGTCAACAATTGTGAGCATGCCAGTGGCGTATCGGGCCAATTCGTTAGTCGGGCGGCCGGTTTGCAGGCCGATTCGAGCGTTTCTACGAAGTCGTTTCGAGGCATTGATCTGGCCCCGAGTGTCATCAAATGGCCGGAAATTACCTGGCAATCCAGAAGCTCAATATCGCCGGCATTCAGGCGATTGGCGAGATATAGCAGGGCGATCTTCGACGCATTGGTCTTTCGACTGAACATCGACTCGCCGAAAAACACCCGACCAATCGCGAGGCCATAGAGGCCTCCGATGAGTTCCCCCGACTCCCACACTTCAACCGAGTGAGCCCATCGGTGTTCGTGGAGACCGTCAAAAGCGCGCATTATTTCTGGCGTGATCCAGGTTCCCTGTTCCGATTTTCGCGGTCCGGCGCAGCGTTGCACCACATCGGAGAAACGAGTGTTGACGCGAATTTCCGCGCTGGAGCTTTTGAGTTCGCGCTGCAAGCGGCGCGAGACGCGATAATCCCCGGGCAGGAAAACGCACCGTGGGTCGGGCGACCACCACAACAACGGCTGGCCATCGTCATACCAGGGAAAAATTCCCTTGCGATACGCGTACAGCAATCGCGCGGCACTGAGGTCTCCGCCGGCCGCGAGCAAGCCGTCAGGTTCGGCGAGCGCTGCCGAGACGGGTGGGAAGCTAGTCGGCGGATCGTCGGGGCTGAGCCAAATGACACGGCTATTGCTCATTCTTCGTCGACCTGATTCTTGTAGGGGGTATGCGAGTCAACCGCATCAATATAGCGATCGACATGCTTAGCTTCCTCGTTCAGGTACTCCTCGATGGCATTCGAGAATTGCGGGTGTGCGAGCCAATGTGCGGACCATGTCGATACCGGCGAGAAACCTCGACTGATTTTGTGTTCGCCTTGAGTACCCGGCTCGAACACCTGTTTGCCTGCTTCAATACAGTAGTCGATGCCCTGGTAGTAACAGGTCTCGAAGTGCAGGGAATCGTAATGGCCATCGCTGCCCCAGTATCTGCCGTACAAGTGCGAGTCGCTTTCGAAGAAAACTGCGGCGGCGACCGGTTTGGATTCAATCTCCGCAAGAATGACGAGAACGCCGCCCGGAATTTGGTCGCTAAGGCCGCGAAAAAATGCTTCGCTGTAGTAGGGCATCGACCCCCGAATCATGAACGTCCGGCTGATGAGGCGGTAAACAACTGACCAGGTGTCGGCGTCAATCTCGGCGCCCCGTAGTCGACGAAAATTGACGCCACTTTCCCGCACGCGGCGGCGGTCACGCCGTGCCTTCTTACGTTTGGCCGATGTGAAGGTGTTCAAGAAATCATCGAAACTTGAATAGTCGTTATTGTGCCAGTGGAATTGGCAGTCTTTGCGAATCAAAAATCCCGCGTCTTTAAGAAACGGCAAGTCGGCCTCGGACGGAAATTGTATATGCAGCGACGAGCACTCAGTTTCGGTGGCCAGCGCGACGGCCGCTTGCAATAGCGAGTTTGCAGCGTCCGCGTCGTCGGGATCGGCAAGCAAAAAGCGATTACTGGGCGCAGGCGTAAATGGAACGGCCGAGACCAGCTTTGGGTAGTACTCGAGACCCGCCTGCTCATAGGCATTGGCCCAGGCCCAATCGAAAACGAATTCGCCCCATGAATGGCTTTTTTCGTAGAGGGGCATTGCCGCGCGAAGCCGGGTTCCGTCGGAGATCGTTAAGTGACGGGGCGACCAGCCGGCATCCGGCGACACGCACCCGGTCTGTTCGGCGAGTTGCAGGAACTCGTGGCTGAGGAAAGGATATTCATCGCCCGCGACGCGATTCCAGTCGTCGCGCGTGATATCAGACATGCTGTTGTTGACAGTAACCTTCATGGGGACACTCTATCGCACGCTTCTCGGCGTTGTCCGCAGTGGGTTCTATCCGGCAGCAGCGTCACCCCGCGGCTGGCTGATCCTCAAGCGCGTCAACATACTTCTCAGCATCCAGAGCAGCCATACATCCGATGCCGGCGGATGTGATCGCCTGGCGATAAATCTGATCGGCTACGTCGCCCGCCGCGAATACGCCGGGCATGCTGGTCGCCGTCGCGTTACCTTCGATTCCGGATTTCACGATGATGTAGCCGTTCTTCATGTCCAGCTGTCCATCGAACAGGCTGGTGTTCGGTTTATGGCCGATCGCGATAAACACGCCATCAACGTCGATATCGGTCGTGACCGCTTCGTCTTTTGCGCTGCGAATTCGCATACCCGTGACGCCCGCGTCATCGCCCAGGACTTCATCAAGATTGCTATCCCATTGGATCTCGACGTTGCCATTGCGCTCTTTCTCAAAGAGATGGTCTTGCAGAATCTTTTCGGCTCGCAACTCATCTCTGCGATGCACGAGCGTTACTTTCGAGGCGATATTGCTCAGATAGAGGGCTTCCTCGACGGCCGTGTTGCCACCACCAATGACGGCGACCGGCTTGCCACGATAGAAGAAACCGTCACAGGTCGCGCAGGCGGATACGCCTCGGCCTTTGTAGGCTTCTTCAGAGGGCAGTCCCAGATACATTGCTGTAGCGCCGGTTGAGATGATTAATGCATCGCAGGTGTAGGTAGCATAGTCACCCTCAAGCTTGAACGGGCGCTGCGACAGGTCCGCGGTATGAATGTGATCGTTCACGATCTCGGTATTGAACCGCTGCGCATGGCGAAGCATGCGATCCATGAGTTCGGGGCCCTGAAGTCCCTCGACATCGCCGGGCCAGTTATCGACATCGGTGGTCGTCATTAGCTGGCCGCCTTGCTCGATACCGGTGACCATGACCGGATTGAGGTTGGCACGAGCTGCGTAGACAGCGGCAGCGTATCCTGCAGGCCCGGATCCAAGTATCAGAACCCGGCAATGTTTCAAGTCACTCATGTATAATTTATCCGTAACAATGATGGAGCACAGAATCGCCCGCAGAAGGTCTTAATATGCGGGCAATTTTATATGCGGAAGCGAAGCCCTAGGGGCTAGTGTAGGGAAAACAGAATCTTTATGGCAAGAGCCACGAAAACCAAGCAAGTAGAAGCGCGCCTGTCGTCTCAGGTGCACAGGGCATTGCGCGAAGGAGCGCTATACGTTTTCGGTGCGCTTGCGCTAATACTGTGGTTCGCCTTATTCACCTATAATCCGGCGGACCCGGGCCCGTTTCAGACGACAAGCAGCGACACGGTAAGCAATGGCATTGGTCGGGCTGGCGCCTGGGTCGCGGATCTGTTGTTTACCGGATTTGGTCGGCCAGCCTATTTATTCACTGTCATGGTCTTCTTCTTCGGTTGGATGCTGTACCGCGAACAAAAGACTCAAATTGAGCTGACGAAGCTCGACTTCAGTCTCAGGCTTGGCGGTTTTCTGGCGACGTTGGCGACCAGTTGCGCGCTGTCGACCCTGCATTTTTCAGCGGTGGGCTTCAACGAGACGGCCGGTGGCATCATCGGTCAGGCGCTCGGCGACTGGCTCGCCGGTGTTATGAAGTTGCTCGGTGCCAGCACTTTATTGTTCTGTCTCTGGGTAGCGTCGATTTCGCTGTTCCTTGGGATTTCCTGGATCCACGTCATGGATCGCATCGGCCACTGGTCGCTGGTGGGATTCGAAAGGGCGCGACGCAAGGTCGATGAACTGCGCGACAAGGCAGAAGGGCGACGCAGCGCCGCCGCGCGTCAGGACATTGTCAAAGTTGAGAAAAAGCTCAAGGAAACTCGTGCGAAGCCGAGAATAGAGCCCGTCATGTCGACGCTCGAGCCCAGCGAACGCGCGGAGAAAGAACGTCAGGTTCCCTTGTTTGATCCACCGGCGGCTGGAGAGCTGCCGCCCTTGTCGCTGCTAGATGATCCGCCGGAGCAAAAGCCCGGTTACTCGAAAGAGTCGCTTGAGGCGATGTCACGCCTGGTCGAGCTGAAGCTAAAAGACTTCGGTATCGATGTTGAGGTGAGGTCAGTATCACCGGGACCTGTCATCACGCGATTCGAGCTCGACCCGGCACCGGGCGTTAAGGTGAGTCAGATCGCGAGTCTTTCCAAGGATCTGGCACGGTCTCTATCCGTTGTTAGTGTACGAATCGTAGAGGTCATTCCTGGCAAGTCTTTCGTTGGGTTGGAGATTCCGAACGAGAATCGTCAATTGGTCACGCTCGGCGAAATACTGAAGTCTCGTGCTTATGATGACCTTGCATCGCCGCTCACACTGGCACTCGGCAAAGACATTGGTGGTCATTCTGTCGTTGCAGATCTTGCCCGCATGCCGCACCTGCTGATTGCCGGCACGACCGGATCCGGAAAGTCCGTCGGTATTAATGCGATGGTACTGAGTATTCTCTATAAGACGCAGCCAGAACACGTTCGCTTGATCATGATCGATCCCAAGATGCTCGAGCTGTCGGTTTACGAGGGCATTCCTCATCTGCTCGCCCCGGTCGTCACAGACATGAAAGAGGCGGCAAATTCATTGCGATGGTGCGTTGCCGAGATGGATCGGCGGTATCGCCTGATGTCGACGCTCGGCGTTCGCAATATCGGCGGTTACAACCGCAAGGTGCGCGAGGCGATCGCGGCTGGTGAGCCACTCAAGGACCCGACTTTCAAGCCCCCCGATCTCTTTGATGAAGACAAGCCGATTGAGCATCCGACATTGACGCCGTTGCCGTTTATCGTCGTCATCATCGATGAGCTCGCGGACATGATGATGATTGTCGGCAAGAAGGTGGAAGAGCTGATTGCGCGACTTGCGCAGAAGGCTCGAGCATCCGGCATCCATATGATTCTCGCGACGCAGCGACCGTCTGTTGACGTCATCACCGGCCTGATCAAAGCAAACGTCCCGACTCGCATCGCATTTCAGGTATCTGCGAAGGTCGACTCCAGAACGATTCTCGATCAGATGGGCGCCGAGAATCTGCTGGGTCATGGCGACATGTTGTACTTGCCACCCGGAACCTCGCTGCCGACACGTGTTCACGGCGCATTTGTTGACGACAACGAAGTTCACGCGGTCGTCAGGCACCTGAAGAAAAGTGGTGCTCCCCGTTATATCGATGAAATTTTGGACGGTCCATCGGGTCCAACCCCAGGACTGGCCGGAATTGACAAGCCCGGCGAATACGAGGATTCAGAGCAAGATGCGTTATATGATCAGGCCGTTCAGGTCGTGCTGGACACCCGTAAAGCCTCGATATCCGGCGTCCAACGTCGCTTGAAAATAGGCTACAACCGGGCGGCAAGAATGGTAGAAGCAATGGAGGCTGCAGGCATGGTGGGTCCGCTGCAGTCAAATGGCACACGAGAGATATTGGTTCCGACACCGGCGAAAGATGAATAAGAAGATCACATTATTTTTGGCGCTGATGCTTGCGGCGGCGGGTGCGCGGGCGCAATCCAGCGTGGACGACCTTGGTGAGAAGCTTGTAAACGACTTCCTGACCGATGTCATCACGCTCGACGGGCGATTCGAACAGTCACTCATCGATGCCGAGGGCAGCATTGTTGAGCGTACGAGCGGCACGCTTGAAATAGAACGGCCAACGCGCTTTCGTTGGTCATACAACGAGCCCTACGAACAGTGGCTGGTCGCCGATGGACTCAATATCTGGAGTTACGACCTCGACCTCGAGCAGGTGACGGTTAAGCCGCAGGCGGAAGCGCTGGCGAATACGCCGGCGTTGTTGCTGGGTGGTTCCGAAAACGCGCTCGAGCAGTTTGATTTTGGCGGCACCACAATCGAAAAAATCACTACCTGGGTTCGCCTGGAGCCGAAAGATAAGAACAGTGGTTTCAACCGTGTTGAGCTGGGTTTCATCGACGCTGAGTTACGACGCATGGTGTTCTTCGATAATCTTGAACAGACAACGATCGTTTCCCTGTATGACGTAAAACTCAACGAGCCGATCGATGCCGAGCGCTTCGAATTCGTCGTTCCTGATGATGTCGATCTCGTCGGCACTCCCGTTGTCAGCGAGTCCGCGGAGCCCTGATGCTGGAGCTTCGCCACGCCCGCCGTTGGCAGTTAGCCAGCCTGATCATTCTGTTTATAGTCCTCGCGGCGACGTTGATGCCTGCCGTATGGTTCTGGGATGACAAAGTCGGCGGATTGCGCTGGTACCGGGATATCGACAAGTGGTTGCACGGAATTACCTTTCTGATCCTGTCCTTGTGGTTCGCGGGCCTCTTCCGGAAGAACTCGTATTGGAAAATCGGATTGGGTTTGCTGGCATTCGGGCTTGTGATTGAAGCCTGTCAGCGGATGGTGGTTTATCGCACCGCCGAATGGCTCGACGTCGGCGCGGACGCGGCGGGTATAATTGCGGGTCTTCTGATCGGTCTGGCAGGCATCGGTGGGTGGTGTCTGCGAGTCGAGGAACATTTGGCCAAGCGCGAACATTGACTGACCTGTTTACGACTGAAAGTGACATTGAACGTCCGCTAGCCGATCGCATGCGACCGGCGACGTTGTCGGAGTTCTATGGCCAACGTCATCTCCTGGCGGACGGCAAGCCTCTACATCGTGCGATCACCCAGGGCCGTGCGCATTCAATGGTGTTCTGGGGGCCTCCTGGGACGGGCAAGACAACGCTCGCACGGATGATCGCCGCAACCACGGACTCACACTTCATCGCGCTATCGGCCGTGATGGCTGGTGTCAAAGATGTCCGGGCGGCTGTCGCTGAGGCGGAGCAGATACGCCAGATGCATAAGCGCAGTACAATTCTGTTTCTGGACGAAGTGCATCGCTTCAATAAATCACAACAGGATGCGTTCTTGCCATTTGTCGAAAATGGCACGCTGACGTTCATTGGAGCGACGACCGAAAATCCGTCGTTCGAGCTCAATAACGCCTTGTTGTCCCGAGCGCGTGTGTACGTGCTCAAGATGCTCGAAGTTGAGGATCTTAAGGACATCCTCAAGCGCGCTTTGATCGATGAGGAACGCGGGTTGGGTGGCCGCTACTCAATCGGCGACGAATCACTGCAGCTCATTGCAGTCGCAGCGGACGGCGACGCCAGACGATCTCTGAATCTGTTGGAATTGGCTGCGGACCTGGCGGAGAGCGGCGAAATCAGCGAGGAGATCGTCAAAGAGGTGGCGTCAGGAAGTCGACGGCGCTTCGACAAGAAGGGCGAGTATTTCTACGACCAGATCTCAGCACTGCACAAATCGATTCGCGGAACCGATCCTGACGCGGCGCTCTACTGGCTGATGCGCATGCTCGATGGCGGCTGTGATCCCTTGTACATAGCCAGACGGTTGATTCGCGTTGCGTCGGAGGATATCGGCAACGCCGATCCTCGCAGTCTGCAGATGACGCTTAACGCGTGGGAAGCACAGGAGCGTCTTGGCAGTCCCGAAGGAGAGCTCGCGATCGCTCATGTCGTTGTTTACCTCGCTTGTGCGCCGAAGAGTAACGCCGTTTACATCGCCGCCAAGGCCGCGATGGAGGATGCGCGATTAAAAGGGTCGCTGGAAGTGCCGCTGCACCTCCGTAATGCGCCGACCAGCCTCATGAAAGACCTTGGCTATGGCGATGACTATCGCTATGCGCATGACGAAGAAGAGGGGCATGCCGCGGGCGAAACGTACTTTCCGGACGACATGAGCCCGGCGAAGTATTATCATCCCGTGCCTCGCGGACTCGAGATCAGAATTCGCGAGAAACTCGATGAGATCGAGAAACGTAACCAGCAACAGCAGACCCGACCAAAACCATGATAGATCCTAAATTACTTCGCAGTTCCGCAGCCGACGTCGCTGCGAACCTTGCTCGACGCGGCTATTCGTTTGATGCCGATGCCTATTTATCACTCGAGGAACGTCGCAAGGCGTTGCAGATGGAAACAGAGCAATTGCAGAGTGAGAGAAACTCGAGCGCCAAGAGTGTCGGTAAGGCGAAAGCGCAGGGCGAAGATATCGAGCCGCTTCTGGCAGCCGTCAAAGATCTCGGCGATCGCCTGGCAAGCTCGGAAACGGCATTACAGAATATTCAGTCCCAGCTTCGTGATATTGAACTCGATCTGCCCAACCTTCTCGACGACAGCGTTCCTGACGGCAGGGACGAAAGCGACAATAAGGAAGTCCGGCTTTGGGGCGAGCCAACCGAGCTCGGTTTCGACGCACAAGATCACATTGCGCTGGGTGAAAACCTCGGCATGATCGACTTCGAAGCGGCGAGCAAGATCTCCGGCTCCAGATTCACGGTCATATCGGGACCGTTGGCGCGAATGCAGCGCGCGCTCATTCAGCTCATGCTTGATACACACACTGAGGAACACGGCTACGAAGAAAAATACGTGCCGTATCTCGTCCAGGCTGACGCACTCGTTGGGACCGGGAATCTGCCGAAGTTCGAAGAAGATCTTTTTCGAACCAGCAACGAGCCGCCGTATTACCTGATTCCGACAGCCGAAGTTCCGGTTACGAACCTCGCGCGTGATGCGATTTTCGAGGTGGATGAATTACCGAAACATTACGTGGCGCATACGCCGTGTTTTCGTTCAGAGGCGGGTTCCTACGGGCAGGACACGCGGGGCATGATTCGCCAGCATCAGTTCGAGAAAGTAGAGCTCGTGCATTTCGTGGCTGCGTCCGATTCGATGGACGCACTTGAGACATTGACCGGACACGCAGAGGTGATCCTGCAGAAACTGGAACTACCGTATCGCGTGGTAGCGCTGTGTGCAGGTGACGTCGGTTTCGGATCGACGAAGACCTACGACATCGAGGTCTGGCTGCCGGGTCAGCAGAAGTATCGAGAGATATCCTCGTGCAGCAACTACAACGACTTCCAGGCGCGCCGCATGAAGGCACGCCGCAGAAATCCCGATACAGGGAAACCAGAGTTGATTCACACATTGAATGGCTCGGGCGTTGCGGCGGGCAGGGCGTTAATTGCAGTGATGGAGAACTATCAGAATGATGACGGCAGCATTCGCGTGCCAGCGGTATTGCAGCCATACATGGGCGGCGTAGAAGTCATCACAGCATAGAAACAAAAAAAAGGGTCAGAGCCCTTTCGGACCCTGACCCCATTTATTCCAGTCCAAGTCGTGGCTGTTCTAGTCGCGACTCATAAACAAACGCAAAATATAGAAGAACATCATCGCGATTGACGCAAACAGCGCCATCGACGCCGCAACG
>CAZMRZ010000026.1:0-32125 GCA_964568835.1 uncultured Woeseiaceae bacterium
GTTTCAACAGGAATCGATTAGGCACCAACCCGCCAATCGTCCTGCTCGTGGCCATTGGCGGAGGTGCTCTTCTGACGTGGCTCGTCAGCCTGTTCGAGGTACGTCGAGTCGCGAGGCCGCTGGCTCGCCTGTCAACCGCCGTTGAGGCCGTCGGTCACGGGAGCAGGCCCCCGGCCCTCGCTGAGGACGGGCCGGAGGAGATCGCGGCTTTGGCTCGAGCATTCAATCAAATGTCGTCCGACATACAAGAACTCGCCGACAATCGGACCGTTATTGTCGCCGGCATATCACATGACTTGCGGACGCCTTTGACACGACTAGGGCTTGCCGTCGAGATGCTCGACGAGAAATCGGAACCAGAACTTATCGCGGGAATTCGTCGTGATCTGGCGGCAATGAATAGCCTGATTGGTCAATTTCTGGATTTCTCAAAAGGCCTTGCCGATGAGCGCCCGGTGAAATTGGATCTTTGGCAGGTCACCGAGGCACAGGCGGCGGATCTGCGGCGCGACGGCGTCGAGGTGAAATTGAGCGGCTGCGGACCGCCTTGTCCGTACATTGCCGATCCTGTTGCACTGCGGCGTTTGTTGGCGAATCTGCTGGAAAATGCCGCACATTATGGCGGCGGCGAACCCATTGATATCGATCTGGAATGTGATGAGCACGCCGTTTCAATTCAGATTTGCGACCACGGTCCGGGCATCCCTGCCAACCAGGTGGAGGCCGTATTCAGACCATTTCATCGCCTGGAAGCGGCGCGCAACAACAGAACTGGCGGGAGTGGCCTGGGGCTAGCCATTGCCCGCCAGCTCGCAATCAAGCACGGCTGGACGATCGAACTTCTACCACGAGACGGCGGAGGGACAGTCGCAAAAGTCGGGTTACCCGTCGCTGATCGACTGTAGTCCATAAACCGTCAACTCGTTGCTACAGGATTCTCTTTATTTGCAATCCAACACCCCAATCGGGGCTGCTGTCGGTAAAGCCAGTCAACGCATAAACCTGAACCCGCCAATCTTCGTTGAGACGGCGCGATACAAATCCGCTTAACTCCTGAATTGAATCACTGCCTTTGATGGCCGATTCGCGATAGTCAAAGAAAAGACCAGCGTTGACGTCCGGGGTGAACTTGTAGGCACCACCCAACGAAGCCATCAAGACATTATCAAGGTCAATACCCGTCGGGTCGCCGCGATACTTATAGCCAACAGAACCGAGCCACGTAAATTGTTCCACGAACTTGTAGAATTCCGCCTGCATTGTGTAGTCGTTCTCGCCAGTGCCCAGCCCCGTGTCCTCATCGGCTGTGCCGAATTTGACTTTGCCAGTCAGGTCCATGGCGAGGCCCAATCGCTGACTATAGATGACGTCAAAAAACGTGACGCTACCGATGACGTCGCCCAGGCCGCTCTCGGTAGTCATGGCGCCGGAGCCCGGCAAGGGTTCGCCACCTGAATCGAATATTGTACCTTCCGGGGCGTCTACACTCAGGTAGGGCACCGTGAGACGAAACGCGACATTCCCATAATCTAACTTTGCCGTTAGTGGAACGTAGGTATCTTCGATATCCACATCACCACCATAGGTACCACTCGTAAATTCCGTGCCTATCGACAGTGTAGTTATTGGGTCGTTGTCCTGGGCCGCCGAGGTCGCACTTTGAAGCATGATCACGCAACCAAGTAGCGGTACTATCTGAACTGTTCTTAGTTTCATTGTCCTGTCCTAATCCGGGTAAAAACGGGGCCGGAGAAGATCCGGCCCCAAGCTAAAGGACGCTGGTAAAAGGGGGGGGTTTACTCAGCTTCCTCGATTTCAAGCCCAAGCGCTTTGGCTCTTTGATTAACACGGTCGCGGTGCTGTGCTTGAAACTGCTCACGTTCCTGGTCGGAATCGATCAGACGTAGTTGCTCACGATACTGATTGCGTTCCTGCACGCTCATGAACTCGCCGCCATAAACGGGACCTTGGCCCTGGGGCACCAGATCCTGACCCTGTTGCAGAGCGCGTTCTTGCATCTTTTGCTCGTGCTGGGCCTGGAGTTCCGAGCGTGATTCCTGTGTATTCATATTGCCCAGCTCGTTGCGATACTGCCTGCGCTCAGCGTCGGACATTAGTTCGTTACCGTAAATGTCCTGATCTTTGAGACTCGCAGGATCTTGAAGGCGATCCCGATCTCGATCCTGATCCGGGTCATCACTGCGATCACGATCTTGTGTGCGATCACGATCAAACGTGCGATCGCGGTCAGACATGCGATCCCGATCATAGCTGCGGTCGCGATCCGCCTGCTGGGCACGGTCCGCACCTGCGCCGCCGCCTTGTCCGTGTTGCGCAAAGCTCGACATCGATGTAGATCCGAGTACCAATGCGACCAGAATGCTGATTACTGTGCTGTTTTTCATGACCTGTTCTCCTCATGTCAACTGACTACTGATCGCCGGTCTCGAAACCATTTGCACCAAGCGTTTGCAGAGAGAGTCGATCTATGAGGGTAAGTGTCGGTCAGCACTGTTTCGAGATGATTTCCGAAACGGCCTGGTTTGTTACAAATTGTTTCCGCTCAAGCACGAACGTTGAGGAATACTTCACGCACGCTGTCAGTGACCTGAACGATCAGTCGGCACCGGAGTAGAAACACTTTGAAACAAAGAAGTCGTTTCCCGAAATCGCGGTGAAACACTGTCGCCGGATACTTGTTGTCATGGAATGAATGTCTCCAAATAAATTTATCGAAAATCGTCGTGGAGACACGAAAGTCGGTTTTCAGTGATCTGGGAGGAAACAGGCGATGAATATCAGAACAGCAAGCAGCACTCCGGTAACGTCAATTCCCGCAACGGCGGTTCGAGAATATGTCGATATTTCGATGTATTTCGCTACATTCAGTTTAGTGCTCATGCTCGCCGCGTGCGGTAGTAGTAGCAGTAGCAATTCAATCTCGCCCGTAGTCGTTCCCCCGCCTAATCCCGCAGCCGCACCGCTGAATGTGCAGGTCGTCTCCGGAGATGGAAATGGTAGCGAAGTAGAGAACACGATTTCCTGGGCCCTGGATCCTGCTGCGACAGGCTATACCGTCTACTGGGACAATGCGCCGGGTGTCACGGAAAACAGTAGCGTTGTCGTTCCAGCGGCCGAAGGTAGTCGCTACATCACCCATTCCGGGGTAGATGTACTCGCGGGAAACTCGTACTACTACCGGGCTCAAGCCACATCAGCCGGCGGCGCGTCGGCTCTTTCTGCTGAGGTGAAAGGTACACCTCAAATGAGTATTACGAATACTGCACTAAATGACGTCGCGTGGAATGGCGTAGATACTCTGGTTGCGGTTGGTGACACTGGTGTCATTTTGAACAGTCCAAACGGTTTAGCCGACGCCTGGGCCGACGCTTCGGCCGCAATTGCACCGCAGGCCTTGACAGGGGTGACCTGGGAAAATATCAACTCCCAGTTCCTGATTGTAGGCGCCGGCAGCACGATCCTGAGTGGCGATGGAACCAACTGGAACCAGGAGGATTTAAGCGGCCTGCCAGGGGCGGTAAACCTGGAAGACGTCGCCTGGCTGGGTGACAAGTATATTGCTGTTGGAAAAAACGGCACCATTCTCGCCAGCAATGGTGATGGAACCGTATGGACTGCGCAGGACGCTGGCGTCAATGTCGCCACCATTTCATTGAATGCGGTAGCCAGCAATAACAATCGAATCGTGGTTGTGGGTACGAACGGCACTATTCTTAATAGTACCGATGGCGCGGTATGGGTGGAACTGGCGAACCTCACCAATAATAATCTTAACGATGTTTCCTGGGACGGGAGCCAGTTCAATGTGGTCGGTTCAAATGACACGATCCTGACCAGCACCGACGGTATTACCTGGACCTCACATATTCCCGGAACGTCCGATATCAATTTCGTCGCTGCGACTCAGTGGGATTCTGCACTACCACAATACCCGGTTGTCGGTACGGTGGGTTCGGCGGGGACCTTTGTCGTTAGCCCGGATGGCGATCCAGGAATAATTATTCGCACTGGAACGACCGAACAACTCGGTGGTATGACCTGGGTTGATGATGGGATGAACCCAGCCTACTTCGTCATAGTCGGAAATGATGGCACCGTGTTGACTAATCAATATCAGTAAGCATTGAGACGGAGACAAGTGTTGCAGCGAATGGGCTAGAAACAGGATACTAACTAGCTAGCAATCTCTCAATAACTGCCGTGTCCTGGCCGACCACTTCCTTATCCACGGTCGCGTAGGGCTCGGCAGATGTTGCGACAGACACGGCGTCGCGTAGCACACCCAGGAACCTTGGTGCCGCAACCAAAGCAAACCCACGGCAACTGCCGTCATGCATCACATTTCCAATACGCTCGGCAATCTGTTTGGCGAACATCGACGCTGCATGCTTTTTAGGGTCGGCTTTTTCACTGGTCATCGTATGTCGGCCCTTGCCTTTGCTGTCAAAACTTCGGCCTCCACTGTCACTGATGAGTTGCTCGGTTTTCATCCGGGCCGCCTCATTGTCGAGCGAGAAAACCTTGCGTAGCGGTCCGCTTCTGGTGTCGCGGGCGTAAACAATCGCATTCGATTCGTCGGCCACAACTACCCAGAACACTTTTTCGCTGTTTGATGCCTGCGCCGTCATTACGAACTCCTTAAAGGAACTTCCCCTTTGTAATATGAGACGCCATTCAGGCAGGCACAAGGCGTAGCTTCACGTATTGATATGGTCCGTGGGAGCAACGATTGTGTCTATATGAGGATAACCGTGGATGGTGACTTCCAATGGTATTTACGCTTCAGTTTTATGGTGCGACGGAACAGGTAACCGGGTCCCTGTACCTGCTGCGAACAGCCAGGCACACCGTAATGCTGGAGTGCGGCTTAATACAGGGTGGGCGTGCTGAGGAGGCGAAAAACAGAGATCCGTTTCCTGTCGCCATTAATGAAATAGATGCCGTCGTGGTTAGCCATGCGCACATCGATCACTCCGGGCGACTACCACTGCTCGTTAAGCGTGGATACGAGGGGCCGATTTACACCCAGCATGCCAGCAAGGCGCTGTGCAAGATCATGTTGCCGGACTCCGGCTATCTGAATGAAAAAGACGTCCAGTGGGAGAACAAGAAGCGAAAAAAGAACGGCAAACCCCTGCTGGAGGCTTTATATACACGCGCCGATGCAGAAGAAAGCCTGGCCCAAATTGACAGTATTGACTACGACGAGCCAACTGAAATATTGCCCGGCATTACGCTCACGTTTCACGACGCGGGGCATATCCTTGGTTCATCAATTGTTGAGCTGACCTGCGCTGAAAGCGGCCAGGAGCGAACCTTGGTGTTCAGCGGTGATCTTGGTTACCGCGATGCTCCGGTGATGGATCCGCCTGTGCGACTCCGGAAGGCCGACGTTGTGATAATGGAAAGCACCTATGGCGATCGTTTACATCGCTCGTTTGATGCCACCATCGAAGAACTGACGGAGCTCTTTACTACTGCCCGCGCAGGACAGGGCAATATCCTGATTCCGGCATTTACCGTAGGTCGAACGCAAGACCTGCTATACCTGATGTCAAAGTACGAAAAGGAATGGGGTCTCGATAAATGGAAGATATTCATCGACAGTCCGATGGCGATAGAGGCAACGAACGCCTATGCGCGCTATCGGAATCTATACAGTGCCCACATCTTCAAGTCGGGCTCGAATCAACCTGATCTGACGAATATCTTTATGACTCGATCAACCGAAGAGTCGATGACGATCAACCCTATCAAGTCAGGAGCAATTATTATCGCCGGTAGTGGAATGTGCAGCGGTGGACGCATCCAGCATCACTTGAAGAACAACATCTGGCGTCCCGAATGCCATCTCGTCATCGTGGGCTTTCAGGCACATGGCACACTCGGCAGGCGAATTGTCGACGGTGTTGAGAAAATTCGTTTGTGGGGTGAGTACTACCCGGTTCGTGCACACGTACACACGATCGGCGGCCTGTCGGCACACGCGGATCAGGCTGATCTTCTCGATTGGTATGGCGCCTTTGTTGATCATCCACCCGTCTGCCTGGTGCACGGTGAAGAGCGATCGCAGATACCGCTGGCTGAAAAGTTGCGGTCACAATTCGACGCGCCGGTCACAATTGCTCAACACGGGCAGACGATCGACGTTGCTTAGGAGACAGGTGCTGCGATGACCGAGAAAGGCCCGGATGCTTTACGCAGAATTCGCAACATTCTCGAAAGCCCTGCGTACCAAAGAGCTGATCGTGATGTCAATTTTCTCGATGAAAATGACGTTCGCGGGACGCGATTGCAACTCGACTACCTGAAGACCGAGCTCAACCTGCGGCGCCGGGGTATCGAACAGACCATCGTTGTATTCGGCAGCACACGTATTCCGGATCCGGTCGAAGCGAAGGAGCGCCTTGATGAACTTCACGCTGCGCTGCAGAAAAGACCGGACGATGTCGAGCTAGCGGAAGAACTGCAAGTCGCTGAGCGTATCCTGGCGAAGAGCAGCTACTACACTGTTGCAAGGGAATTCGCAGCGCTGGTCGCGAAGTCAGGCGAGGGACCGGACGACACGCGGGTCACAATCATGACCGGTGGCGGACCCGGCATCATGGAGGCCGCGAATCGTGGTGCTTACGAGACTGGTTCCAAAAGCATTGGCTTGAATATCACGTTGCCGCATGAACAGTATCCAAATTCCTATATCTCCGAGGATCTGGCTTTCTCGGTGCACTACTTCGCTGTTCGTAAGTTGCACTTCCTGCTTCGAGCCAGAGCATTGGTCGCATTCCCGGGCGGTTTTGGAACTCTGGACGAGGTTTTCGAAACCCTCACACTGGTTCAGACGGGAACCATTGAGCCGTTGCCCGTCGTGCTTGTGGGCGAGGAGTTTTGGCGGCGAGCATTCGATCCCGATTTTCTGGTCAGTGAAGGTGTGATCGCCGCACAAGACCGGCTGCTCTTCTGCTACGCCGAGACCGCGGACCAGATTTGGACAGAAATTTGCGCCTGGCACCGCGGCGCGGGTCAGGCACTGCTGTGCGACCTGCCCGGTCCCGACTAGAACGAGTGGACGACGTGGAAAGCGCGGAGCGTAGATGGAGCCAGGACGTTGCTTCGGTATTGAATTCGTTCTCAGTGAATCCGGCAGTAGGACTGGACTCTGCAGAGGTCATCGAGCGCCGCGACGAGTTTGGCAGTAACCAGTTAAGCCCTGCAAAACGTCGCGGACTCTTGCATATAGTCGCCGACCAGTTCAAAAGCGTTGTCATCCTGCTGCTGCTCGTCGCTGGCGCACTCGCATTCGTGTTTTCGGACCCCGTAGAGGGTTTGGCGATCTTCGCCGTAGTCGCTATCAACGCGAGCATCGGATTTATTAGCGAGTTGCGGGCTATTCGTTCGATGGAAGCCCTAAGCCGCCTGGGACAGGTAGAAACCGTTGTGATGCGTGATGGTGTGCTGAAACAGATTCCGGCCGCAGACCTCGTACCAGGCGACATCGTTTTTCTCGAGGCCGGCGATATTGTGTCCGCTGACATTCGCGTGATTGAGGCGGCGAAGCTGAAAGTGGATGAGTCCACGCTCACTGGCGAATCCATGCCGGTCAATAAATCCAGCGACACCCTGGCAGCAGATACGCCGATGATGGAACAGGCGAATATGTCGTTCAGAGGAACGGCTATCACCCGGGGCACGGGTAGAGGAGTGGTGGTTCGCACCGGACTAGGCACCGAGCTTGGTCGTATCTCTACGATGGTCAGCGAGGCTGAGCCGCAGCACACACCGCTGGAAAAACGCTTGAGCGCGTTGGCGCGGCGACTCGTCTGGGCTGTGCTTGCGCTGGCCGTCTTTATTGCTGTAGCCGGCATTTTGTCCGGCCGTGATTCGTTCCTCGCGATCGAAGTAGCGATTGCACTGGCAGTAGCGGCCATACCCGAAGGGCTGCCGATCGTCGCCACCATTGCACTGGCGCGCGGTATGTGGCGAATGGCAAGAAAGAACGCGCTGATAGCCAGGTTGTCAGCGGTTGAGACGCTCGGTGCAACAAGCGTAATTCTCACAGACAAGACCGGCACGTTAACGGAAAACCGCATGAGCGTGACGTCGGTGAGAATCGCAGACACGGACCTCGAAATTTCAGGCGCGGTCAGTGGTCAACCCGCCAGGGTTTTCGAACAGGGCAAGGACATGGGCAACGCATCGGCTGCGCTGCTGGATGATTTGCTTACGACAGCATCACTATGCAGCAATGCATCCATCGACTCAGATATCGATGGAGAATCGCACGCTGTTGGCGATCCGACTGAAGTCGCGTTGCTCCACGCTGCGGAGAAGAGAAACATAAAACGTCGAGAATTGCTGATGCAGCAACCTGAACTTCAGGAACTCGCGTTCGATCCCACCACGAAGTTGATGGCCACGCTGCACACCGATGATGCTGGTGTCCTCGTCGCCGTCAAAGGCGCCCCGGAGATGGTGCTACCCATTTGTGATTCGGTGCAGACAGATGCCGGACCAACTCCGTTATCCGAATCAGATCGAGACGTATGGTTGGCGCGAGCCGACGAACTGGGAAATCGTGGGTTGCGCACACTTTCCATTGCACACAAGACACAGCCAAGCGTGAACGAAGAAGCTTACAGCGAGCTGACACTCCTTGGAATAGTAGGCCTCGAGGATCCGCCCCGCAAAGGTGTAAAGGACGCCATTCATCGGTGTCATGATGCGGGCATTACGGTGATCATGGTGACCGGTGACCATGCGGCAACGGCCCGTAACATCGCAACCGCGGTCGATATTGTTGAAGCCAATGCGGATCCGAAACAATTTCTGGGTGGCACAACACTTGAGCCCGCCTTCGATTCGGCACACCCTGAGCGGCTTGACGAGGCACGAGTATTCTCGCGCGTTTCGCCGGAGCAAAAACTCATGCTGATCGATGGCTATCAGCAACACGATCAGGTTGTTGCAATGACCGGCGATGGCGTCAACGATGCCCCTGCACTGAAAAAAGCTGACATCGGTGTGGCCATGGGAATACGCGGCACGCCGGTAGCCAAAGAAGCCGCGGCGATGGTTCTGCAAGACGACGAGTTCGGCACCATTGTTGAAGCCGTTGCGCAAGGTCGTGCGATCTACGAGAACATTCGCAAGTTCATTGTCTACCTGCTCTCCTGTAATATCAGCGAAATACTAATTGTGGGCATCGCGACCATTGCCGGCGCGCCGCTGCCTTTGTTGCCGCTACAGATATTGTTCCTGAACCTGGTGACCGACGTTTTTCCTGCACTGGCACTTGGCGTTGGCGAGGGTTCGCCCGCGTTGATGAAGAAGCGACCACGACCATTCGCTGAACGACTCCTTACCCGGTCACACTGGATTCGAATTGTATTGCACGGTTTGGTTATCGCAGTGACCGTACTTGCGGCAATGGCAATTGCAATTACTCAGCTGAACGCGAGCACAGAACGGGCCGTAACCATATCGTTTTGCACGCTGACGCTGGCGCAGGTCTGGCACGTGTTCAACATGCGGGACAATATTCGAAATCCTTTTGTCAACGAGGTTACGCGCAATGTCTGGATATGGCTGGCGATAGTCACTTGCGTAATGTTGCTGCTTGCGGCGGTTTACCTGCCGTTGTTAGCCGATGTATTGAAGCTCAGCCACCCCGGTACTGATGGATGGCTGGTTATCGTCGGCATGAGTGTCGTGCCGATTTTCGTTGCTCCCTTTGTGCGATGGGTGGCAGAGACTCTTCGTTAGGCGGCAGTTACGACGCCTATTCCGGCACAGGATACTCTGCCCAAACCCCTGCCTTCGGTGTCCAGTGTGAAGCGTTGATGATCCGCCGCTGGTTCTGTCGATTTTTCTCGCCAGCCTGTAGGATTGAAGTGGCTATCGACTCGCCGCTGCCCAAGGGGTTAACAATGTTGAAACTGACAACACACCGCCTGTATTTGAAGTCTTCGATTATTGCGATTGCGTTAGTCGCATCCGGCGCCAGTCTTGCGGCGGATGAAACGAAAGTAGTGCGCCTCTCGGAGCCAGTGGAACAGACAGTCAACTCCGAATCGTTCGGCGCGCCGCTGGATGAGTCTGTGCCCGCGGTCTCCCTGAATAGAATTGCGAGCGACGGAGGCGCTTATGTCGGTCAATCGGTTCGAGTTATCGCGCGAGTCGCGGAGGATCTTGGTGCTGCATCTCCGGCAGCGAAACCCGGCAAGGTTTACGAGATTGTCGCCACTTCTGTTCGCGTGCCGCGCGGTTGAGCGGGAGCAGAGCTCGGGCGATAAACCGAATGTCTGAACGGTACGTGAGTTACGCGGGCCCGGAGTTCGATCTTTCCGGCGCTGCGCTAAAGGCGAGCTGGGCCGCGCTTCACAGGGGAAATCTCGAGCCGTTTCCAGGCTCGGCTAAAGTCCGGAAAGCCTGGCAGGCTTATCATGAAGGCCGATTTGGCGACGCGGTGCGCGCTGGGAAAAAACACGGCGACGAATGCCTGCTGCCCGCGGCGTTTGCAGCAACGATGTACGCGCACTACCTCGAGAACGATGAAGAGAAGAAGCTGGACAGGTTCGAACATGCCGTAGATCTGGCTGAACGAGCCGCGGAGTTCGATCCAGACAGTGCGAACGCGCATTTCATGTTGGCCGTCGTACTTGGGCGTTACAGCCAGTTCATCAATATCCTCGAAGCGCTGGCCAAAGGGATTGCTCCCAGGGTCAAGGAATCCCTCGCGGAATGCCTCGAAATTGAGCCTGAACATGCAGAGGCCCATGCCGCGCTTGCCGCATGGCACGCTGAGATCGTGGACACGCTTGGCAGTATGCTGGCGAGCTTAAGGTTTGGCGCGAAAAGGAAGCTCGCAGAGGAACACTTCGACACGGCTATCGAGCTTTGCCCGGAGTCTCCGTTTCCCTATATCGAAAAAGCCAACGGTCTTGTCGTAATGTACGGCGACGATAGCGAGGACGAGATTCGAGAGCTCCTCGAGACAGCTGTAAATATGACCCCGGGCGATGCGATGCAGGCGCTGGATAGCGAACACGCCGAAACCCAGCTCGGCGACTTATAGTTGCTACGGTGCTTGATCGTCTAGCGGTTGCGCCCCATCTTCTCGTGGCTGCTGACCCATTCGTGGGCGAGGATTGCCGATGATAGCGACACGTCTCCCGCCAACACTACGGCGGCGATGATTTCGGCCAGCTTGTTCGCTTTGCCCGTGCCAACGCAATCCATCATCTCGAGGCATTCGCGCTGTGTTGGCAGGGCCGTGCCTCCGCCGTGCGTTGCGCAGATCAATGATGGCAAGGTAACCGACCAGTAGAAATCACCGTTGTCGAGTAACTCTCCGTAGTTCAGGCCGGCATGAGATTCGGCAACATTGGCGGCATCCTGCCCGGTGGCAATGAACATCG
The DNA here is from genome assembly GCA_964568835.1 of uncultured Woeseiaceae bacterium. Taxonomy (GTDB): domain Bacteria; phylum Pseudomonadota; class Gammaproteobacteria; order Steroidobacterales; family Woeseiaceae; genus UBA1847. The sequence goes on from CAZMRZ010000026.1 coordinate 11,436, forward strand.
CCGCGATACCGTTCGCAGAGTGGGCGCCACTGTATGCCGAACCGGCCTGCATCGTGCCGACGCTCGCAATCTGCCGAAAACGATACAACCACTCCGTTTCGACACGGAGAAGCTCTCTTGCTACATCCCGCTTCAGAACGAATTCCGCTACGACGCGTTTGCCACGCGTCTGGATCATGTTCATCATCGAATGCTTCTTGTCAGTGTCGATGTTACCGGACAGGACAAAGCGCGGCTTCAGTGGGTGATTCGCACGTATCCACTCGCAGGCAAGAAGCGTTGCTTTGCCGGTCATGTTCTGGCCCGCTGCATCGCCGGTCGTATAGCAAAACCGCGTGTATAGCATGTTGCCAACAACGTACAGCTCGATTTCCGTCAGCCTGCCCGTGCGTGTGGAATTCTTTACGACACCGCGAATCGAATCGAGGTTTTGCTGCAGCCACTTGCCAAACTCACGCGCCTCCAACGCGTTGTCGAACATAAACACGGGCGCCCTTTGCATCGAGTCCTTGACGACCGTCGTCCTGGCTCCGCCGCATGCACTGATGACACGCATGCCGCGGCTGTAGCTTGCAACCAGGGTTCCTTCGCTGGTTGCCATTGGAATATAGAACTCGCCCTTCGCGTGTTCCCCAACAATTGTCAGCGGCCCGGCGAGCCCGAGTGGCACCTGCGCCGTGCCGATGAAGTTCTCGATATTGCCCTGCGTTGACGCCGGATCAATCGTGTAGCTCGATACCGCATCCAGCTTGGTACCAGTCATCGCCGCCACGAACGCGGCGCGTTGCGAGGCCATCTCGCGTGAATAATCATTTTTCTTGTCGCGGGGGATTCGGTCGGAATTCGACATGCTCTTCTCCGATAAGGTTTGTCTCGGCCTACACCAGCGCCTCGAGTTCGACCAGTGACTGTTCCAGGTAGTCGATGAGACGCTGGACACGCGGTACCGTGCGCCGGCACGCGATGATGCCGAAGTCGAGGTTGCCGTGATAACTGACAAACGTGATGTTCAGTGCAAAGCCGTGGAAAACTGCAGAAACAGGATACGTACCAAGCAAGGGCGCACCATTCCAGTAGAGCTGCTCTTTTGGACCCGGAATATTTGAGATAACTGTGCTGACCGGCGGGAACCAGTCTGCGACGCCCATCATGCTGGCAACGAATAGTGGTGTCTGCATCAGGGTTGCATACAGGCTGGCTTCACGAGAGGTAAGCTCGCCGAGCATCTCCTTGCCGGCACGAGTCGATTCCACGATCGCCTCCAGCCGGTCGGCCGGATCTTCGTGGCGCGTACCCAGGTCGGCGATGATGTAGCTGATCGCAACCGGCGAATCGAAGTCGTCTTTCTCCCGGACCGATACTGGCACCAATGCGCGTAATGAATGTTCGGGGCGCTCGCCCTGATCGCCAAGGTAGCGCCGTAGCGCTCCCGAACACATGGCAAGGACGACGTCGTTGATCGTTACGTCTGCCGCCTTGCTGACCGCCTGCACACGATCGATGCTCCAGGACTGGGCGACGAATCGCCGCGCGCTCGAGACCTGGGCGTTTATAAGGGTGTGCGGAACATGTCGCCACGGTACCGCCAAGCCTTCGCCGAGACCCAGCCATGTTGCCGCATAATCTTTAATCACTCCCAGGAAATGCGCAGACGTATCAAACTGTGCCTTGAAGAATTCCGCCATCGCCTTGAGCTCAAACTCGCTCGGCGCGATATCCGTAGCCAGGGCGCGTCCATGTTCCGCCTTGTATCTCTCATGGGCCTCGATCGACAGCGGTGACAGATCGGTAGTGGCCTTCGGGTCCGGGGAGCAACCTCCTTCGGTCAGTCGAACACCCGCAACGCCATCGATTGTCGCATGATGCAGTTTCGAGTAAACGGCGAACTGGCGATTCTGCAGGCCCTCGATCAAGTGCACTTCCCAGAGCGGACGGCTGCGATCGAGCAACGTGGAGTGAAGCCGTGACACCAGTGAGAACAGCTCACGATATCTTCCCGGCTTCGGCAAAGCAGAGTGATGCACGTGGTAGTTGAGATCGATGTCCGGATCGTGCTCCCAGTAGAGCGGGCCGAAGCGCCCAAGCGCGCCGTGCGCTACCCGGTGAGCAAAGGGTTTGCGAAGCTCGTTGGTCGAGCGATAGCACTCGCCGATTCGTTCCAGGAACTTCCGCTGGTTTACGCGTGCGGGAAACTCGAGCAAGTTCAGCCCGGCCACGTGCATCGGGGCTTCAGGGTTCTCGAGAAACAGGAACCCTGAGTCCAGGAGATCGATTCTGTCCACGCTCAGATTCTACCGGAACATGGAGACGAATCAGCATGCCAGGGCATAGGTAGTTTCATCGGCTCAGCTACGCGCCAAGCCCTACGATTCGACGGTACTGCCTGCTTTACTCGCGGTGCCGCCCGCCGGTGCTTGCACGAAACCCCTGCCTTCGGAGGGCAGCACTCTATCCGGCTTAATCAGCGCGCTGAAGCCGCAAAGAGCCTGATACGATTGCGCTTAATGGAACAGGCAATCGAAGTACTCACTCAACCCGGATCGATCGGTTTTCTCGCGGTGTTCTACACACTGCTCGAGGTCGCAGGCATCGTGACGGCCGTGCACGCGATTTTCAACGCACGCTCGGCGCAGGGCTCCACGGCATGGGCAGTCAGCCTGATCGCGATTCCGCTTGTCGCGCTGCCGTTCTATCTTATTTTCGGACGCAGGCGATTCAGCGGCTACGTGGATGCACGTCGTCACTCCGACATCGCGCACAGCTGGATCGCCGAGAAAGCACGGACCGTTTGCAACGAGTTTCATTCTGACCTGCCGGACTACGGCGGTCGGCTTAGCTTCCTCGAGCGACTCGCGCATCTGCCGTTTACTTACGGCAACCGGGTCGAGCTCCTGATTGATGGCGAAGCTGCTTTCGAGTCGATGTTTAAGGCCATCGACAAAGCCGAAAAGTACGTACTTATCCAATTCTTCATCGTTCGCGACGACAATTTGGGTCGGCGCCTGCAGGATGCCTTGATCGCAAAAGTCGCGCAGGGTGTCAAAATCTATTTTCTATATGACCAGATGGGAGGCCGCAAGCTGCCGAAAAGCGTTATTCGCGAATATCGCGAAGCCGGTGTACGAATAGAGGCATTCCGGTCCTCCAAGTTTTTCGCCAATCCCACGCAGATCAACTTCCGCAATCATCGCAAGATTGTCGTCGTTGATGGCGACTTCGCATTTGTCGGCGGACTAAATGTCGGCGACGAGTATCTCGGCAAGAGCCCGCGCTTCGGGCCATGGCGGGACACGCACGTGGCGGTTGAAGGTCCTTCGGCCGATGCGCTGCAGCTTATATTCGCCGAGGACTGGCACTGGGCGACGGGCGAGACGATTAACGAGCTGGAATGGGAAACCAGGAAGGCAGTTGGCGGTGACGCGGATGTCCTGATCCTCCCGAGCGGGCCCGCCGACGACTACGAAAGCTGCAACCTGATGTTTGTTCACGCAATCCACTCAGCGCAAAATCGTTTCTGGATTGCCAGCCCCTACTTCGTGCCAAACGCCGAAGTCGTCTCAGCGCTGCAGGTCGCCGGGCTTCGCGGTGTCGATGTGCGCATCCTGTTGCCCGCGAACCCGGACCACTTCATGGTCTATCTTGCGTCTTTCTACTACATGAAGCTGACTGGCGCCCGGGGCATTCGCTTCTACCGCTACGCGCAGGGCTTCATGCACCAGAAAGCGTTCTTAATCGACGATTTTGGCGTCGGCATCGGGACGGCAAATCTGGACAATCGGTCATTTCGCCTAAACTTCGAGGTAACGCTGTTAAGCGTCAACTACGAACTTGCAACCAGCGTTGAAGCGATGTTTGAGTGGGACTTTGCCTGCTCACGACAGGTCAGCCACGAAGAAATCAATGAACATGGTGCATTGTTTAAACTCGGCGCCGCTGGCGCTCGCTTGCTGAGTCCGATCCTGTAATCAGACCGTCGTTCGCGAAACCCCTGCCTTCGGAGGGCAATCCCCTCAAGGCTCGGACAGCAGCTTGTCTTTACCGGGCCTGCGTTCGTCCGGCGAGTCTTCGAAAATCCCGCGGATCTTCTGAGTATCGAGCAAATCTGTCCGTGGATCGACCACGTGCACCTTGTTGCGGCCGGCGTTCTTCGCCGCATAACACGCCGCGTCCGCGAGTCGAAACAGTGAATCTGCGTCGTTGACAGCACCCGACGGCGCCACTCCGATGCTCACGCCGACGGAATAATACTCCGTGCCCCAGGCGAAGCGGTACCCCGTCGTCTTGCTCCGAATCTGCTCCGCAATCTCCCTGCCCCTTTCGAGCGCACAATCGCGCAACAAGACACAAAACTCATCTCCGCCCATGCGGCCGGAAAGGTCATCCCTGCGCACCGACTCGCGGATGATTTCGCCGATGTCAGTCAACAGCTTGTCGCCTGCGGCGTGTCCCGCCGCATCATTAACTTCCTTGAAGTGATCGAGGTCACAAAACAGCAGCACGTGGCCGGAGTGATCACCCATGAACAGCGCCTCCATCGCTGCTTCCATCTCCATGCGGCTCAGCAACCCGGTCAGCGCATCAGTGCTGGCCTGTTGTTGCAGCAGGTCTCTTGCCGCATGCAGCGACTTCAGCAAGCTGCCGACGAATGGTGAGACTATGAGCATAGTGAGCAGGATGTTCAGTGACAGGACACCCTGACTTTGCCAGTACTGACTCGACAGGTAGACGGTAGCGAAACCACTAAGCGACAGCACGGCGGACGCATACAGGTAAGGAACGCCGTACCTGAACCCGTTGCCAATGGTTATCCAGAGATAGATGACGGCTACGGCAGCACCCGCCCCCTCGCCCAGGTACATCCCGAATGATATTGCCACGACATCATGAACCATTCCGAGAAGGCGTCGGATGACCGACTTCCCGGGCCGCCACACGATAGCGGCGAAGATAGAGAGGGACATGACGAATGAAATCGCCACGATGACTCGCGCGACGATGAGGCTAACCTCGTCAACTCGCGATGCGAAATAGTCAGTATAGAAATAGACCAGCACGATCGACACGAACGCGATACGGACCAGCGACTGCCCGTGTTCGCTGTCCGCCCGGTCAGCGAGCCGTTGTCTTAAGAATTCCAGCAGTTTCAACGCGGCCTCCTGTGACCCTAATGGAAATAGACCGTTGGTAGGTTGTCGGCTGATTCGCCCGAAACTTTACGCTAACGCCGCTCGAAGCACAAAATCATCGGAGGGCAGTTCTCTGCCCGTCAAAGCTCGACCATCAGCTTGCCAGTGTTGCCGCCGGTGAATAACAAATTGATACCGTCGATCGCACTTTCCAACCCGCTGAGCTTGTGGGCCCGATACTTGATCTTTCCCTCCATAAGATACGCCGCGAGTTTCTCGGTCATTGCCGGGACATTGTCCCAATGATCGGGCATTGCGAATCCCTGAATGGTCAGACGGCGCTTGATCATGTTGATCCAGTTCGGGCCGGGGCCCGGCTTGTCCGTGTTGTAGTCGGCGATCATGCCGCAGACGATGATGCGACCGTGCTCGTTCATTCGACCATAGGTGATGTGTTGCACGGGGCCGCCGGTATTCTCGAAATACAGATCAACGCCGTCGGGCGTCGCATCGGTAATTTGTTTGGCGAGATCATCAGATTTGTAGTTGATGGCTTTGTCGAAGCCCAGGTCATCTTCGAGCCAGCGGCATTTCTCATCACTGCCCGCCGTGCCAATGACGCGCAGGCCCTCGGCCTTCGCGATCTGTCCCACCATTGAGCCCACCGATCCCGCAGCGCCCGAAACCATCAGCGTTTCGCCCGCTTTTGCCTTACCGATTTCCATCAATCCCTGATAGGCGGTCAGTCCAGGCAATGCGAGCACGCACAGTACCGCCTCTGCCGGCACCTCCGGCGGCAGTGGTCGCAGACCCTCACCGCTACTAACGGCATATTCGGTCCAGCCGATCATTCCTAAGACTCGACTGCCGACGGGATATTTCTCGTTTTTCGATTCGACAACCTCGGCAACACCACTCGATCGCATCACTTCGCCCAACTCTACGGGCGGGATGTAGCTCTTTCTGTCGTCGGTCATCCAGCCTTTCATCGCCGGATCGAGGGACATGTGCGTCTGCTTCAGGAGAAACTCCCCGTCTGCGAGCTCGGGCGTCTCCAATGTCACAGTTTCGAACAGATCGGGCGTGATGTGGATTTCAGGTCGCTTTACGAGTTTGATTGCTTTGTATTGCATGGTGTCTGACGTTTCCGGATATAGGGGTCGGTAGCGAATACTACCTCTAAAAGGTGCTTGAAACTTTTTGCCGCACACCCAATCATAAGATTCTCTTGCATAGCCATTTTTTGGTCACCGAATGATTAAACGACTTTTCGTCCAGGTATTTGAATCGATTTCGATTGAGGCCTCTCCGGCCTCGCCCGAGGCGGGTGTTGTCGATCGTGAAGCGGCATTGCGTATGGCGACCGCCGTTCTCCTGATCGACGTAGCTCGAGCAGATCATGTATTCGAAGAAAGCGAATACGATCGCGTGCTGCAACTCATCGAATCGCATTTCGCGTTGACGCCGGAACAGGCGGCGGAGCTATTTAATGCCGCTGGCGAAGAAGCCGACGACATGGTCTCACTGTATGAATTCACGCAGCTGTTAAATAAGAATCTCAGCGACGAAGAAAAGGCACGCATCATTGCGCTGCTTTGGCAGGTCGCTTATGCCGATGGCCAGCTCGACAAGTACGAGGACTCGCTGGTTTTGAAGATCAGCGATTTACTCTATGTCAGTCGTGGTCGTGTCATGCGGCTGAAGCACGACGCGCAACAAGACGCCTAGTCGTCTTCGCCATCCTCGTTAGCCTTCATGTCTTCTATCGATTCAAGCAGTTCCGGTTTCGAAGCAGAAAAGCCGCCACGCAGATTCAGGTCTCGCTGCGGGAACGGTATCTCAATTCCATACTCGGTTAGTTTGCTTTCCAGCGCCCAGAGATAGGCTGCTCTCGTTCTGGTCGGTCGCCTCGCACCTTGTCGATTGACCCACACGAGTAAAAGGAAATCCAGACTACTGTCACCGAAGTTGACGAGCCAGACGTCAGGCTCCCGACCCTTCATGTTCGTGAGTGTGTAAGACACTTCTGCCGCCGCTTCTGTCGCCGCCTGTCGAACCATTTCCTTGTCACTGCCGTACGCCACGCCGAAAGGAATACGTACGCGCAGGATTCTTTCGCCCAGCGTCCAGTTGGTGAGCCGGGTGGTTACGAACTCAGAGTTCGGTACAACAATATCGATATTGTCATTGGTATTGATCAGCGTGCTACGGACATTAATGGCCTTTACGGTACCGGTCAGTCCCGTGTCGAGCTCGATGTAATCGCCGACACGCAACGAGTGCTCGAATAGAATAATCAGGCCCGACACGAAATTACTAACGATAGCCTGCAGGCCAAAACCGATACCGACGCCAAGCGCACCGGCTATCAAGGCGAGGTTGCTGAAGTCGAGACCGATACTCGAAAGGGCAATCAATATCGCGATAAATACGATCGCGTAATGCGTAAGTCGTCCAACCGTATACAAGGACGCCTGTGTGCCGGCAGACTCGCTGCGGCTGACTCGCGCTATTGCGTGACGAATACCGCGAGACAGCAAGAACGCGACAATAAGAATAATGAATACGCGCAGTATGTCGCCGCCGGTTACAGGCGCTTCGCCGATTGAGAACAGCGTAACGTCGCCAAGGCCGGCGGCGCGCAGCCACAACGTCTTTATGTTCCTGCTAACACCCGTGAGCCAGGACTTCAGGGCGCCCGCATATTCAGCAGCAGCATTGTCTACGGCCTGACTGATCAGCTCGAGATCGGCGACCTCATCAGTCAATTGATTTATTTTGTTCAGCGTTGCCTGCGCCGTACCCAGGCGCTGATCCAGTAGTCGACTCGACGCTCGATCGAGGCCGTCCCGCGTGACTGTCTGCACCGCCAACAACTCATCTTGCGTGTCACGTTGCCAGTTCGTTGTGCTGTCTTCGATGCGCCGTTGTAGCTCCGACCAAACAAGCGCCTCGTCCTGCAGGGCGTTCATATCCGGCGACGCGGCCAGCTCCAGCGACGCCCACCAGCCTCGCGCTTGCAGGGCCGCCAGCGCCACTTCTTCCAGCGCCAGCGAAACCTCGGCATCGACCAGTTTTTCCTGCTGCAGCTGCTGTTGTGATCGGCCTTGTTGTGTTTCCAGATCCAGACCGGTTGCCGCCAATTGAGTGGCACGCAATTGCTCCTGGCTCTTGGCAACGACTGTTACTTGTTCCGTGACCTGCTCTCTCAGGTCGATTAGCCCGGCTGTTTCCGGCGTCGTCGCCAATCTCTCGGTCGCGTACTCAACCCGGCTTCCTGTCGCGTCGGCATGGCCTTTGGCGCGCGCGTAGCGTTGGGTCAACAACTGTAAGCGCCGCGCAGCGATCTCCTGTGCAGAACGAGCCTGAATCAGTCTCAATGCCGTCAGTATTCGTTCGTCTCCGGCACCGGCATTGACATAGTCCTTGAATGCGGCGTCTCGGCGGCGCGACGCGCCGTCGAGTATGCGGAGCTCTCGATCAACTTCAAGCTGCTCGTTCGCTTCAACCGCACTCGCGATCCTCGCCTCGGCGGCAATTTCCAGAAGCTCGTCGATGGAGTAGCTAAGCGCCGCCTCCGGAAGTCCCAGGGGATTCAACTCCGGCTCTTCGAGTAGCGCAAGATAGGCGCTCAGATTGTCGCTGATCGCACCTCTCATTGAAGTGGCAATCGGTTGGTTAAGCGCCTGCAGCTCGGCGATTTGAATATCTACATCGCCAATGAAAGTCTCAAGTCTCGCGGCTCCTTCGTCACCAGGCTGCTCAAAATAGGCCCACGTATTCGAATCGAGTGACGCCAGATTCGGTGCATTCGGGGCTGTATTGTCGACGCTGTCCTGTGCAAAGCTGCAAACACACAGCAACAGGCCCGCCAACAACGCGAAAATACGGTTTCTTGGGAATTTGGTCATCGAAATGCAAGGATACTGTATTCGCAGGTCGAGGAATACGCTGATCGACTGAAGTCACGCGGCCGTAGTAGACTTACTCGCAACGATGGCGAAAAAACTAAAAAACGAAAAAGCACTTCTAAAGATCGCGCTCGAGATGGTTCTGGATGATGCCGTTGAGCGCGGCGTGGTCGAGTTCGCTGCGACGGACTCGCACGACCTGAAGATTCAATACGCCTATCGCCTGCTCGTGCATGACAAGAAAATCACCCCAATACCGAACGAACAGATATCGATGCCGAGCATCAAACATCGACTCGCAATGTGGGCGACTCACCAGCTGCCCAAGGGTCATGAGCTCTTGAAATAGATTTCCTGGCTGTTCCTCCCCGATCAATGTTATATAATCGCCCGCCACTACCGAGCAAATCGTTCGGTATTTCGAATTTCAAACCCTCCGGAGCAGACTTTGAGTCGGGACCAGAAGTTTTTTGATATGTATTCCATCGTAATCGGCGCGCTTATCGTCGTAGCGATAGCGATTTTCGTTTTTTCAATGAAAGTGTCCGATCTGACACAAGGCGTCTATACGCGTGACTCCGCCGAGTATCAGGAGGCCATCGTCTCCCGAATTCGCCCTGTTGGGCAGGTTTATCTCGCTGGCGAGGAACAAGAATCCTCTTCGCCGACGGTCGAGACGGCCGCCGAGCCCGAGCCTGTAGCAACTGCGATGTCCGGACCACAGGTCTACAACACGGCTTGTCTTGCCTGCCACGGCGCCGGCATTGGTGGCGCGCCGCTCCTCGGTGACGCAGCCCAGTGGGCGGAGCGCATCACCCAAGGCGCGAACATATTGAAACAGCATGCGGTTGAGGGCTACACCGGATCGAGCGGTTACATGCCGCCGAAGGGTGGTCGCCTTGACCTTGCTGACGCCGAGATCGAAGCCGCGGTTGACTACATGATTGGTGAATCCACGTAGGACCGCGTCTGTACGAGCGCGTCTGTACGAGCGCGTCCCACGCGCGAATCCTTCTACTGCCGATCCAGGCACCTTAACGAAAGCGCCTCCGCAATATGCGGGGGCGTTATTTTTTCGTCTCCCGCAATGTCACCGATCGTTCGAGCCACGCGCAACACGCGCTGATGTGCTCGCGCCGACAAATTAAATCGTTCGGCCGCGTTTTCGAGCAATGCCCAGCACTCATCAGAAGCGGCGCAAACAGCATGCAACTCATCGCCACCCAAACGGGCGTTACACACTCCGCTGCGCTCTATTTGCAGCGCCCAGGTTTTCTCAACGCGCTCCCGCACCACCTCACTCCGTTCGCCGTCGCTTTCGCGGCAGCGAAGCGACTCGGTCGAGGGTCGCGAGACTTCAACGTGCAGGTCGATGCGATCCAGCAATGGCCCGGATATTTTTCGCCGGTAAGCGGCGACCTGATCACGACTGCAACGGCAATCCGACAGTCGGTCACCGAGAAAACCGCAGGGGCAGGGATTCATCGCCGCAATCAGTTGAAACTTCGCCGGATACTCGGCATGCCCGCCCGCGCGGGCTATGCATATGCGCCCCAATTCCATTGGCTCACGCAGCACCTCAAGCGCCCGCCGATTGAACTCCGGCAATTCATCCAGAAAAAGCACGCCATTGTGTGCGCGGGATACTTCACCGGGCCGTGGACCCGGCCCGCCACCCACCAGCGCTGCTGCTGATGCCGTGTGGTGTGGCGATCGGAACGGCCGCTGTCGCCAGCCATGCATCGCAACGGGCATACCGAGGACGGAGTCGATAGCGGCTGTTTCCAGCGCCTCTGAGTTCGTCATTGCCGGGAGAATTCCGGGCAGTCGCCGCGCCATCATGCTTTTCCCCGTGCCGGGCGGCCCAATGAACAGGAGGTTGTGACCGCCTGCAGCTGCGATCTCCAGCGCTCGCTTGGCGTTCTTCTGGCCACGAACGTCGGCTAAATCATTGGATGTCGGATCGACTCTCGCGAGATCCGTCTTCTCGACAACATCGATCGCTTCTCTACCGGCGAGATGCGCTGCCACCTCGCTCAGCGACGTTGCCGGGTAGACATTGTCGCAGGCCAGCGATGCCTCCACTTCATTGCCTTTGGGCACGATCACTTGCCGACCGGCAGCCTGCGCGGCCAAAACGGCTGGCAAGATCGCTGGCACCGGCCGAAGATCTCCACTGAGCGAAAGCTCGCCGTAGACCTCGAAACCGTTCAATGCGTCTTTGGGAAACTGTTTCTTCGCCGCGAGAATACCAAGCGCGATTGCAAGGTCGTAACGACCGCCCGACTTCTTCATTTCGGCCGGTCCCAGGCTGACCGTGATGCGTTGTTGCGGAAATTCGAAACCGGAGCTCATGAGTGCACCGCGAACACGGTCTTTGCTTTCTCGCACCGCCGTCTCTGCCATACCGACTATTGTGAATGCAGGCAGGCCGCCCGATAGAAAAACCTCGATCATCACGGGCGGCGCATCAGTGCCGTACTGCGCTCGGCAGCAAAGAATTGCGAGGCTCACCTACCCTCCTTGGCAAGTTTCGCGGGCAAGGCCCGCTCCTACAGGTTTTTTTCGATCGCCTCGAGTTTTTCCTCAAGGCGCTCCAGTTTTTCACGAGTTCGCGTCAGAACCGCTTCCTGTACTTCGAATTCCTCGCGCGTCACCAGATCCAGTTTGCTGATTCCTGATCGCAGGACACCCTGGAAATTAGTTTCAAGATCCTCGCGCATGGAACGCAGTCCTTCGGGAACAGACTCCGCCAGTTTCTTTGCCAGATTGTCGATCGAATCCTTAGTCATAGTCGCTTTGATACCTGACGTTACGAAAAAACGCCAGCGACAATTCAAAGCGAACAGCCAAGAATCGGTCCTTGCTCACCATAGTGGTGCAAGTGCTGTTTCCGGCTGCACTGCTTTAGCGCATTCGGTAATTGGCAAAATCTGTAATTGTTTGATAAATCAATCATTTTTTAACTTGGCATGCATCCTGCTATATACGAAGCAACAGGCCACCTCGCCCTACACTACGAATGGAGCATTAGAAAAATGAACCTCAAGAAATCTGCGCTTGTCGCATCTGCATTAATGATCACCAGCGCTGCGCAGGCCGAAGTATCTGCAAACCTGGGATTCGCCAGTGAGTACTACTACCGCGGGATATTTCAGGCGGAATCATCAGCCAGCGGCGGTGTCGATTTTGAAAAAGAAGGCTTCTATGCTGGCACCTGGGCAGCAGACGTCAGTGACGGCCTCGAGATCGACGGATACTTTGGTTATGGCGCCGAAGTGGGCGGTATCGATTTAAGCATCGGCTACACCGGCTACTTCTACACCGGCGACTTTGACGATACCTACCAGGAAATCAACCTGGGTGGATCGTTCGGCCTCCTCACGCTCGACGTTGCGGTTGGTGAATATGACGTTACCGGCGGTCCGACGCAGGATTACACCTTCGCCTCGCTAACGCTCGAGAAGGACGGCTTCTACGGCAAATTCGGAACCTTTTCGCAGGACTTCTCCGGCGATTACTTCGAAGTGGGCTATAGCGCGACGGTTTCCGAGATCGATCTTGGCGTCAACCTGATCTTTAACGACAAAGATCTCAGCGGCACCGGCGAATCGGACGAAGCTATCGTCTTCACCATCGGTAAAGCATTCGACATCAAGTAAGGAGCATTGAGATGAAAATGATCACTGCGATCATCAAGCCGTTCAAACTCGATGACGTGCGGCAAGCCGTTGCCGACATCGGCATCCAGGGCATCACCGTGACAGAAGTCAAAGGCTTCGGTCGCCAACGGGGCCATACCGAGCTTTATCGTGGCGCTGAGTACGTCGTCGATTTTCTACCGAAGGCAAAGATTGAGTTGGCAGTCGCCGATGATATCGCCGAGCAGGTCATCGAGGCGATCAGCAACACAGCACGTACGGGCAAGATCGGCGACGGCAAGATTTTCGTCACCGAACTGGCAGAAGCCATCCGCATTCGCACCGGTGAGACCGGTAGCGAAGCCGTTTAGCTGACTTCACGAAGGAGAATAACGTGGAAGCAACAACTCAGATAGCGGCGCAGGTTACGGAACTGTCGTACGCATTAGATACTTTTTACTTTCTTGTCATGGGCGCGCTCGTCATGTGGATGGCCGCCGGATTCACCATGCTCGAAGCCGGACTGGTCCGGGCGAAAAACACGGCGGAAATACTGACCAAGAACGTTGGCCTGTATTCGATCGCCAGCATCATGTACATGTTGTGCGGTTATACGATCATGTATCCAGGGGAGGCATCCAATCTGTTTCTGCAGTTTGGCGATGGTCTGCTAACAACCAGCGATAATACGGCGGCCGATGTCATTGCCAGCGGCGGCGAGACCTATTATTCGAACCTGTCGGACTTCTTCTTCCAGGTCGTGTTTGTAGCGACGGCAATGTCGATCGTTTCGGGCGCGGTCGCAGAACGCATGAAATTGTGGTCGTTCTTTGCCTTTTCCATCGTCTTGACGGGCTTCATCTATCCCATACAGGGATTCTGGAACTGGGGCGGTGGCTTCCTGACTGAGACTTTCGGCTACTTCGACTTCGCCGGCTCCGGAACGGTACATCTGTGTGGTGCCGCGGCGGCATTGGCGGGTGTCATCGTACTTGGCGCGCGCAAAGGCAAGTACGGCAAGAACGGCGAGATCAATGCCATCCCTGGTTGCAATCTGCCGCTGGCCACACTGGGTACGCTAATCCTGTGGCTGGGCTGGTTCGGTTTCAACGGTGGTTCGGAACTTAAGGTTTCGGACGTCAGTGAGGCCAACTCGGTTGCACTGGTGTTTGTTAATACCAATATGGCAGCAGCTGGCGGACTCGTATTTGCCCTACTGCTGTCACGCCTCTGGTTTGGCAAGGCTGACCTCACGATGGCGCTCAATGGCGCGCTCGCGGGACTGGTTGCTATCACAGCTGACCCACTGTCACCGTCACCGATTGTGGCGACGTCTATTGGCGCCGTTGGCGGGCTTATTGTTGTTGCTTCGATTGTCGCCTTTGACAAGATCAAGATCGACGATCCGGTCGGTGCAATATCGGTACATGGCACGGTCGGCATCTGGGGCGTTATGGCGGTGCTGTTCACCAACGGCGACGCGACATTTACGGGCCAGATTGTCGGTGTCGTCAGCATCTTTGCCTGGGCATTCCTTGTGAGCCTGGCTGTCTGGTACGTGTTGAAACTGATCATGGGCATCCGAGTCTCCGAGGAGGAGGAATACGAAGGTGTCGATATCAGCGAATGTGGCTTGGAGGCTTATCCCGAGTTCACGACCGCGGAGTAACATAATGCAACACCCCTGTAACTGAGTATTCCTCTAGAATATCAATTACTTAGCGGGCCTTTGGGCCCGCTTTTTTTTGCCAGTCGTTCACAAAATGCCCAAAATTGCCTGTGACCCTGTTCACAACAAATCAACCCCGCTCGTGATTTAATAGCAGCATGAATATACGACGCCTGATGGCCGGCATTGCCGTGCTCACACTTACGCTCAGCAGCGGTGTGTTTGCTGACGAGATTTACAAGTGGACTGACAAAGACGGAAACATCCACTACGAGGATCGCCCATCCGGCGAGCCTTCCGAGGAGCGCGTCCAGTTTTCCTACAATCGCACCAACAGCGGCGCTGTCGACCAGCGAGTTCAGTCTCGTCGCGACATGGACAACGCTCGTCGCGAGACCAGAGAAGAAGCCGCGGCGGAAGAACGAACAGCCGCAGAGAACCGCGCGGCAGCGGAAAAACAAGTGGCCAAGTGTAAAGGCTATCGTGCCAGCATGAAGGCCATGCTCGAATCGCCACGCGTATATCGCGAAGATGAAGCAGGCGAACGCCAGTATCTGGACGAAACCGCACGAGCTGAAGCGCGCAGCAAAGCCGAAGAGCTCATCAAGGAAACCTGCGGCAGCTAAAAATTTCGGCTGGCGCTACAATGCGATCTTACGTTTATGGAGCGCCGGTCTGATCGCCGCCAAAGACACACACAACGACTCTACTCAGGCATACCTGCCTGATTTCTGTGCGGCTACCACCTTATTCATTATCCTTCTCGTCGCAGAACTCATCGCCATCGCGCTCACACTCGCCTCCTATGGCCCGGATCAGCAATTTCTGATCCAACTCTCCAAAACATCGTTCCTGATTCTATGGATCGCCTTGCTCGGCACCGCATTGATGTGCCAGCTCAAGGGGTTCCTGGAGAGAGCCGGACAAACTCGCGCTTTCGTCATCGGCTTTATTGTTCTCGAGATCATCTGCCTGGTCGTTGCGGAGGGAGCCTGGCAACTCACTCGCGTATACGGCGAGTCGCTCATCATTAATGACACGCACACGACTTTCATCACTCGAACCTTCGCGGTCAGCTCCATCGTCATCGCGCTCGCCATGCGGTATTTGTATATATCCAGCGAATGGCGACGCAGCATCGTACTCGAGGCACAAGCACGTATCAGCGCACTACAGGCGTTGATCCGACCGCACTTCTTGTTCAACAGCATGAATACGATCGCATCGCTGACGCGCACCGACCCGGCCATGGCGGAGGAGGCAGTCGAAGATTTGTCGGACCTCTTACGGGCCAATCTGGGGAATTCATCAAACCGGTCATCGCTCAAACAGGAACTCGAAACAGCCGCGATCTATCAACGCATAGAGAAACTACGCCTTGGCGATCGACTCGCAGTGCGCTGGGACATCGGCGAGCTACCGATGCGCGCACGAATTCCGAGCCTGACGATTCAACCCCTGCTGGAAAATGCCATTTATCATGGTATCGAGCTGCTGCCCGACGGCGGCGAAGTGCTGGTCTCGGGCAAGCAGGATGACGATCATCTGGTCATCTCGATTTCGAATCCGGTTGCCGTGGGCGAGAAGCGCAATACGGGCGGCAATAAGATGGCAATGTCGAATATTCGCCAGCGTTTCGAGCTCGCGTATGGCGGAAAAGGCGGTGTCGATATCCAGGATGAGAGCGACCGCTTCACGGTAACGTTGCGCTTCCCTCTGGACGAAGGCGAAGGCCAGAACGAGGACAAGCGATGAGAGTACTGATCGTTGATGATGAGCAGCCGGCCCGTGAGCGCCTGAAGCAATTACTCGACGACGAGAGCGATTATGACTGCGTTGGCGAGGCCGCTAATGGCAGCGACGCACTCAAACTGTCCACCCAGCTACATCCCGACATAATTTTGCTCGACATACGCATGCCGGGTCTGGACGGTATTGAAACCGCCCACCACCTGAATGCGCTCGAGAACCCACCCGCCGTTATTTTCGCGACGGCCTACGACGAATATGCCGTCGATGCTTTCGATGCGCGTGCGGTCGGCTACGTCCTTAAACCCGTCCGGCGCTCAAAACTCGTCGCCGCGCTGGAACAGGCCTCCAGGCTGGCACCCAGCACACTGAGTTGGATTGCCTCAGATGCAAACATGCACTCGGTGCGAAAGCATGTATGCGCACGAGCGCACGGAGAATTGCGATTGATCCCGGTCGCAGACATTTCCTGTTTTCGAGCCGATCAAAAATACGTCGCCGTCAATCACAGTAATGGTGAGGATCTCATCGACGAATCCCTCAAAGCATTAGCCGAGGAATTCAGCGACGATTTCGTTCGCATTCATCGCGGGGCGCTCGTCGCGGTGCGCAGCATCGATCGGGTCGAGAAAACCGCGGACGGAAAAAGCCTCGTTGTATTGCGCGATAGCTCGCAAGTCGAGGACAAAGAGCTGATAATTAGCCGCCGGCATTTAGCAGAAGTGCGCCGGCGTCTAAAAGGAGTCTAGCTCGCTTGAAAATACGTATCGCAACACGCAAAAGTGCCCTGGCACTTTGGCAAGCCAACCATGTGGCTGCAGTGCTGGAGGCACTGCCCGAGGTATCCGGCACCGAACTGCTGCCGCTCTCCACCAAAGGCGATGAAATTCTCGATCGCAGCCTGCAGAAGATTGGCGGCAAAGGCTTGTTCATCAAGGAACTCGAAGTCGCCATGCAGAACGGTGAAGCCCATCTTGCCGTTCATTCGATGAAGGACGTCCCCGCCGACATGCCCGAGGGCTTTTGTTTGGCCGCGACGATGCGGCGAGCCAACCACCGGGATGCGCTGATCACGAACAACGGCGAGCTTCTCGACGACTTGCCGCAGAACGCCCGCATTGGCAGCTCGAGTCTGCGTCGACAGGCGCAACTGAAGATGTTGCGTCCCGATTTACAGGTAGAGCCCTTGCGCGGCAATGTGAATACACGGCTCGCCAAACTCGAAAACGGCGACTACGACGCGATCATCCTCGCCGCTGCCGGTCTCGAGCGACTGGAACTCGATCATCACATCAGCCACCAGTTTTCGCCTGCAGAAATGCTGCCGGCCGCAGCGCAGGGCGTCCTCGGCATCGAGTGCCTCAAGAGCAACACGGATTTGCGAGCGGTCCTCGCCAAACTCAGCGATCCGGTATCGATACAGACAACGACGGCCGAGCGCGCGATCGCTCGAGAATTGCAGGCGAGCTGCCAGTCACCGGTTGCGGCTTACGCAACCGTCGATAACGAGACCCTTAATCTCACTGCGCTCGTCGCACATCCGGATGGGTCTCAGTCCATCAAGGAATCCATTTCCGGCAACGCCGCAGACGCGGAGCAGCTCGGCGAAGCGCTTGCCGCTCGCCTGATTGCCGGTGGCGCGCGTGAGCTGCTGGATTCTGTTCTGAATGCCACCGAGGCGCTGCATGACTGATACTCCGTCATCCCCACTCTCGGGGGTGGGTGTTCTTGTCACTCGGCCCCGCGCGCAGGCTGCGGAGCTGGTTGAAGCCATCGAGAACAGGGGTGGTACCGCGATCTGTTTTCCCGTCATCGAAATCGTGCCGCGTGACAGCGATGCTATTGCTGCCGATGCCGCCGCGCTGCCGGATCCCGATATTGCGCTGTTCGTCAGCCGCAATGCCGTTGATTACGGCCTCGCCTATGCCGGCGACGCATTAAAGGGCGCCATTGGTCCAACGACCAGGGCTGCGATAGTGAACGCAGGCCAATCTATCGAAATCCAGGCTGAACGGGGTTTCGACAGCGAAAGTTTACTTGCAGAACCTGAGTTGCAGGACGTAGCCGGCAAACGGGTGCGCATCATCCGCGGCGGAGACGGACGCGAGCTATTGGCGGCTTCGCTCCGCAAACGCGGCGCCACCGTCGATTACCTGTCTGTCTACGAACGACGGCGCCCCAAGGTCGAGCCACAGCAACTCGACGATATTGAAGCCGCGTGGCGCGACGGAAAAATACACACCATTACTGTCATGAGCGTGGAGTCGCTGAAAAATCTGGCGTTATTGCTGCCCGAATGGTGCGCAGAGCAAATCGGCTCCTTGCCACTGGTGACACCGGCGTCTCGTGTGATAAAAGAGGCGCTTGATCGCTACCCCGACGCAACGGCCATATTGGCTACCGGACCACAGACAGCTAATATGGTTGACGCGATCCAAGAATCGAACCCCGGAATAACGCCATGAACGACGAGCAACACGATCTGCAAACCAGCAATGACGCGGAATTTGAGGTGGAGGACAGTGCACCCACCGAAAAGGCGGCTGTCAGCAAGCGCAGCAATGGCGTCGGGTGGTTCGCGGTTCTCTTGTCTCTCATCGCCATTGCTGCCATCGCAACGGTCGTAGTGCAAGACTGGTGGGCCGAAGACGACAATGGATCGCTCAACAATCTCGCAAGCATAGAAGGCCTCGACGGACGCGTTAATCAGTCCGCTGATGCACTCGCGGCACTCGAAACCCGCGTCGGCCAGATTACACATCCCGATTACAGCGGCGACATCGCCGCCGTGCGGTCTGACGTTGAAGATCAAATTCGACTACTGAATTCCTTGCCGTCGCGAATGACGTCTCTTGAGAGCTCTGTTGCATCGCTCGCGGGTATATCAGCCGGCGCACGAGAAACCTTCCTGCTGGCTGAAGCGGAGTACTACCTGCAAATCGGGAATGCTCAGCTGCAACTCGCGAACAATCCCCGTCTGGCATCGCTCGCACTCGGCATGGCGGACGAGCGCGTGACGCAGTTATCCGATCCGGCTTTGACGGCTGTTCGGCGCGCGATTTCCGATGAGCTTGCGGCGCTGGAGGTCATGGACAAACCCGACCTCGAGGGCGCAACGCTGACACTGGCCAGTCTTGCCCGGGTTGTGGAGTCGTTGCCATTGGCGAGCACGAAATTGACCGACGAGAGCGCTGGCGACGAATCCGAGCGGAGCGGCGTTGATCGCGCCTGGGGTTCGGTGAAGGATGCGATGTCGGGACTGGTGAAGGTCACTCCGCCCGACGAGGCGAAGCTGGCGCTGGTATCGCCGGATGCCGAATACTTCCTGCGAAACAACATCGCTTTGCAATTGCAGTCGGCGCGGCTGGCGCTACTGCGGGGCGAGCAGGCAATTTTCGAGCAGACGCTCGATGATACGAGCGCGCTGCTGAACGCCTACTTCGACAAGAGCAGCCCGCAGGTTGAAAGCGCGCAGTTAACGATCGCCGAAATACGTGCGGACGTATTTACGACGTCGGCGCCCGACATATCTGAATCGCTGCGCTTGCTGCGCGACTACCGCAGCTTGCGCGAGTCCAGCGAGTGAAAGTCGGCATCATTGTTGTTCTTGCGCTTTTCGCAAGCGCGTTCGCAGCACATTTTCTGCTGTCGGACCCCGGCTACGTTGTCATCAACTTTCGCGGCTACCTTATTGAGATGTCGGTTCCCGTTCTGGTATTGCTGACGGTAGCGCTGTTCGGTTCAATCTGGTTAGTTCGCAAAATCATCATCGCACCGCGCCGTATCGGTGAGGCTGCCGGACGCTACCGCTCCGCCCGCTCTGGTCAGAAGATGACTCGCGGGATGATTGAAATGGCTGAGGGCAATTTTGCGAAAGGTGAGCGAATGCTCGCGCGAGCTGCCAGCACGAGTGACTCGCCGCTGTTTAACTACTTGCAGGCGGCACGGGCGGCACACTTACAAGAAACGGACGAGCGTCGCGACGAATGGCTGCGACTTGCCTACCAGGAAGTTCCGGAAGCCGCGAACGCCGTGTTGCTGACGCAGGCCGAGTTTCAACTTGATCGCAATCAACACGAACAGGCGCTCGCGACATTGCGGCGCCTCGACGAGAACTCAAAGGATCACGGACATGCCCTCGCACTGATGGGTCGCTTGTATTTTCAACTGGAAGATTGGCCTGCACTTCAAGAAATTCTGCCCCGCGTCAAAAAGCACGCGAAGGTAAAGCCCGAAACGCTGGCGGCCTGGACGATTCGTATTCATCGCGAACAACTCGAGCACGCGGCTGACAGCGACGCGTTACTTGCCGCATGGAAAGTCGTTCCAAAACCACAGAAATCTGACACCGCCCTTCTCGAAGCCTATTACCTGGGACTGATGCGAACGGGAATGCATCAAAAAGCCGAGAAGGAACTTATCTCGGCACTCAAGTCGAACTGGCGCGGCCCGCTCGTTCGCCTCTTCGGACTCGTGGAAGGCGCAGATACGACCAAGCAATTAAAGCGTGCGGAAGGCTGGCTCACGAAACACGGAGAGGACCCGGACCTGTTGTTCACCGCAGCACGACTGTGTCTTCGCAATGAACTGTGGG
>CAZMRZ010000026.1:32225-33809 GCA_964568835.1 uncultured Woeseiaceae bacterium
GACCCGGACCTGTTGTTCACCGCAGCACGACTGTGTCTTCGCAATGAACTGTGGGGCAAAGCCAGAAGCTACTTTGAAACCGTCATCAGCCTGCGTCCGAGCCCTGAGGTCTACCAGGAATACGGTGCGCTGCTGAATCAACTGGGAGAGGGTGAGGCAGCCGCCGAAGCCTACCGGGATGGACTCGGCATGGTGGCCGGCAGTAACTTGACCGCACTTCCGCATCTCACTGACGAATAGCGGTACGGCCAGCAAAAAAAATGAGCCCTTTCGGGCCCATTTCTCGATGCCTTGGCGAACAAACCTAGTCTGCGGGCTGACGCTCAACTGCAATTGCGACAGCTTCGGTGACAGTGATCACGACCAGGTCACCGACTACCGCCCGATTCAGGTTGTCAGGGTTCCGGGCCACGTATTCACTGACCGTGCCATCGGGTCCTTTTAACTTGAACGTATTCATCTCCAGGTTGATTTCCTCTACTGTTGCGATGACAACAGACGTATCCATTGCCGCGAACCCAGGCATTTTACCTTCTTCGGAGCGAGCCATAGCAGTAGCCCCGGCTGAGTCAGCTCCCAGTCCGTCATCCGCCATGACGACTATGGACACAGATTCAACATACTCGGCAATAAGGACATCGCCTACTTCTACCTGACCCAGGTTGCGAGCTTCTTCACCAGCTGTAAAGGTGATTTCTTCGCCATCCGGTCTGCGCACTGTGACAACTCGACTTTCGTGGTCAATGGCCTCTACTACGGCCGAAACCGTCATAGACTGACTGGCAGCAAACGATGGTCTGTCCAAATCGGTTTCTATCTTAGTGGCAGAAACGTCTGCTTCCGCAGTCGCGACTTCATCTTTTGTCGTTGAGGCGCAAGCAGTGATGAACAACAGAGCCGTAATAGGCAGGTACTTAGAATATTTCATTTGTTGAATCCAGTTTCGTTTGGTGGCGGCAGTCTATAGAGCGAAGCTGCTCCAGGCAACATGGAAGTCTTGAGCGTATCAAGACCGGTGTAATTGCAGCGCCCTGGGCTGGTAAACTACTGAACGACTGCCACGGACCCAAAGCGGACGCTTCGGTCCCCGAGAAAATACGAGGTAATCGGATGTTGCATATGAAAGGGAGCCTGCCTCTACTGCTGGGTGCATCAGCGCTATTTATCTGGGCCGGTGTTCTCGCAGCTCCGCGCGATTACCTGTTCCAAGACGAACGTCTATGTGATACCGATAAAGTTTTCTGCTTTCGCGGGACGTTGTCGTACCACTCCAATCCGCGTCTACTACGTTTGCGTGCGCGGGTTCAAACGGCGCCCGGTCCGGGTTTGCTGCGAATTAGCCTGGCAGGCACTAACCAGCAGGGCCATCGCCGTAACGCTCCATTCGAGGTCCGGGTGCGAGGACACTACAGCGAGATCATAAATCATAAGATGATTCCAGATCATCCGGACGTGCAGGTTTGGGTGGTCGAGCGAGTGGCATTCATTGCCGACGCTCAAAACTAATTCTCCATCGAGACTCATTCTGAACGGCCGGTAAGCGCTCGAAAGCAGTCGCCCAGGTGATAAACTGCTGACAGGCTG
>CAZMRZ010000027.1:0-33561 GCA_964568835.1 uncultured Woeseiaceae bacterium
AGAGGTGCTTGAGACTGAGGAGATGTTCGGTCTCGAGCGGTCCAAAGAACTTTGGGATTTCTCCGAGCTGGCGAAAAAAGAAATTCGGCATCGCGTCGAGAAGCATGATATCGCCTGTGATCTACAGCGCGGGCAATTGGTCGGCATCCACAAGAAGCGTTATTTGGGTTGGGCCAGAGAAATGGCCGATGTTTTGGCGGAGCGCTACGACTATCCGTTCTGCGCCGCATTAAACGCAGAAGAAAGTCGTGCCCGCGTTGCCAGCAATACGTTTCTTGAAGGTCTGTATGACTCGGAGGCGATGACGCTGCACCCGCTGAACTATACGCTAGGGCTTGCGCGCGCGGCAGCGGAAGCCGGCGTGCGCATCTACGAAGGATCACGAGTCCGGAGCTACTCGCAAACCGATCCGGCCATTGTCGAGACGGCGACCGGCAACGTCAGCGCTTCTTTCGTGGTGCTCGCGTGTAACGGGTATCTGGGCGATCTTGAACCGCGTGTCGCCGGCAAAATAATGCCCATCAATAATTTCATGATTGCGACCGAGCCGCTTGGTGAAGAACGTGCGCGGGCATTGATTAACGGGCGCTTTGGGGTTCACGACACTCGATTCGTGGTTAATTACTTTCGGCTATCTGATGACCATCGGCTGATCTTTGGCGGTGGTGAAAACTACAGGCCAGGTTTCCCGAGTGACATAAAGAAATTCGTTCGCCCGCATATGTTGAAGCTCTTTCCGCAGCTCAAGGACGTTGCACTCGAGTACGGCTGGGGCGGGACCTTGTCAGTCACATTGAATCGACTGCCCCACGTCGGACGATTGCAGCCGAACGTCTTCTTCGGTCAGGGCTATTCGGGTCACGGTATTTCGACGGCGAATTTCGCTGGCAAAGTGATCGCCGAGGCAGTCACAGGCACGGCCGACAAGTTTGACGTCTTCGCAGGCCTTCCAATTCATACTTTCCCGGGTGGCACAATGTTGCGGTATCCGGGAATGGTTTTGGCCATGTTGTATTACTCAATTAAAGATCGAATTTGATATGAAAAAGTTGCAAGAAAAAATCGATGTCGCCGTCGTAACCGGTGGTGGACACGGTATCGGTCGAGCGCTGTGTCGCCGCCTCGCGAGAGACGGCGCAAAGGTCGTCGTTGTCGATATTGAGGCTGACGCGGCAGAAATCGTGGCCGCAGAGATTGGCGGGCTCGCGAGACATCTTGATGTCAGTGACGAGTCAGCGATCATGAGTCTCGTCGACGAAGTCGAGCGAGATGTTGGCCCTGTGAATCTTTTCGTATCCAACGCCGGCGTTGGGTTTGGCGACGGGGAAAGCGGTTCGATCTCGGCCGAAGGCGGTATGAATCCTGTCGACGATCGCTGGACGGCAAGTTGGAACGTGAACGTGATGGCCCAGGTCTATGCCGCGAGAGCCGTTATCCCTCGAATGTTGCAGCGCGGTGGCGGCTATATCGTGAATGTCGCGTCGGCGGCTGGATTGTTGAGTCAAATCGGCGACTCTGCCTATTCGGCAACGAAGCATGCATCGGTCGGGTTCACGGAGTCTCTTGCGATTACCTACGGCGACGACGGGATCAGTGTTTCAGTCGTATGCCCTCAAGCGGTGGCCACTCGGCTCATCGGCATGCCTGATGATTCAGATGCGGCCGATGGTGGATTTGGCGGCAATGAAGTCGATGGAATTATGAAGGCAGAAGAGGTCGCCGACATCATCATCGATCAGATGCTGGAAGGACGCTTCATGATTCTGACGCATCCTCAGGTAACCGATTATATTCAACGTAAAACAGGCAACTACGATCGCTGGATTGGCGGCATGCGAAAATTCAGGCGATCGCTTGCCAAATGAGCAGGGATCGTTGCCCCGAACGACAGAAAGCGAGTACGGGTCCTTTGCTCTGTTTGATCACGCGGTGATGTTCGGCAATGGCATCTTCCGGAATCGGCATTCCTGAAAACGGCACGTGATGAAAGGAAAGCCCGGCTTCGCCACACGCGGCAATAATGTCTGCGAGTGCAGGTTGCCCTGATTCTTCACCATCCGGTCGATTACAGATAATCGCAACGAACCCTTGTTCGGCTATCACGTGTACTTCTTCCGGGAGTATCTGCGCTGCGACGGCGTAGTTGTCCGAAATTTTTGAAATATTCATGGGTGGTTCCTGTTAAACGGCGTCGATCGGGATTTTCAAATAGCTGACGCCGTTGCTTTCGGCTTCAGGCAAAGCGCCCGCTCGAATATTTACCTGGATGGCTGGCAACAACAATTTCGGCATACCGAGCTGACTGTCGCGACCCTCTCGCATCGTAACAAACTCTTGTTCGCTCACCGCCTTGTTGATGTGAATGTTTTTCTCGCGCTGTTCGGCAACACTGGTTTCCCACGCATAGACATCGCGTCCCGGCGCTTTGTAGTCATGGCACATGAATAGACGCGTGTTGTCCGGCAGGGAGAGAATTTTCTGAATGGAGGCGTAGAGTTCCGCGGCGTTACCGCCCGGAAAGTCGGTGCGAGCCGTGCCGAAGTCCGGCATGAACAACGTGTCGCCGACAAACGCACTGTCACCAATAACGTAGGTGATGCAAGCAGGTGTATGTCCCGGCGTGGCAATGACGTGAGCGTCGATTCCACCTAGCTTGAATGTCTCGCCGTCGCCGAACAGGTGATCGAACTGACTGCCGTCGACGGAAAGATCGACGATGTTGAATATCCCTTTAAACGTACTCTGGACCGACGCGACGTGGGCGCCGATGGCTGTTTGACCGCCGTGTTGTTCTTTGACGTGAGGCGCGCTACTGAGATGATCGGCGTGCACATGGGTTTCGAGAATCCAGTCGATCGTTAGATCCGACGCCTTAATGTACGCAGCTATTTCGCTGGCTGACGTAGTCGATGTGCGGCCCGAGTTCGGGTCATAATCGAGAACGGGATCGATTATCGCGGCTCTCCCGGCGTCCGGATCGCTAACGACATAGGACACGGTAAATGTCGCTTCGTCAAAGAACGCTTTTACAACGGGGCTCGTCATCATCGTTAGCCTGTCTGGAATATCTGCATACGTCAATAAGCGAATATAGGATTGTCAATTACGCACAGCACGCGACCTATCGCCAAGAGGATGTCCAGCTACCCGGCCAGAATCGACTCTCGAATTTCATCAATCTTTGGTTTGAGCTTGGACTTTTGCTTGCCAAGACAGTGTTTATCGCGAGGGCAGTTGGAGCTGCGCTGACAAATAATCGTGGCATCCTTCGCTGCACCCTCGGCTATCCATCCGATATTCAGAATCTTCGAAATACTGGTGAGCTGCTCCACCGCTTCACGCGGAATCGGAGCAGAGCCACCACCGCGATTGCAGCTTGATTCGATGATCTCGATTGTCTCGAGTGCGTCTATGTTTTGAGCGCTCAACGCCGGCGCAAGATCGACGCCAGCACATAATACATGCGGGTTTCCCGCGGCGTCCCTGCTGCGAATCGACTGGCAACAATACAAGCGCTTGTCGTCTCCACTTCGCAATACTGATATTTGCGACGACGGTTTGTTCGAGGTCGTATTCAGCATTCTGAACACGGCCCAGTGCTGGCACGGGTCCGACACCATGGTCATGTTGCCCCATGGCAGCGGAATCCCGTTGCCACGATAAACCGCGCGGAGGTTGCCCGGCGGGTAGGCATCGAAATAGTGCCAATGCGGATAGGGAGACACGCTGGGCATGCGTCGCATGACAAGCGTGTTGGTCAGATCTATCTTATCGCCCGAATCGATCGCGTAAGACTGCTTGGCCAGGAACTGCCGAAACGGCGTCTTCGGAGCGAGCAGCGCTGCCGCAAAAAAGCTGCATTCGAAATCTCGCCAGGCATACAACACATCTTTTGCGTCGATGTTTAGCGAATCCGCTTCCTGGCGTCGACCGCTGACGCGCCCCCCCGACACCTGAGGCGCTCGCGCGCCGTCGCCGTCGTGCAAGACCATGTGGGCAATATGATTTGCCAGATCGTACTTAAGCCGGGCCGGATTTTTTTCCAGAGACCGATTGAGATAGACCTTGTTCGGCGCATCGTAAAATGAGCGCACCAACATATTGAGTGGCACCTCGGTGTCGCCCTTGTCTTTAAATGGATGTTTGTCGAACCATTCGATCTTCAATCCCATGTTCTTCGCTATCGCAAAGACGTCCTCGACTCGCAGCGGGAACTGCTTCTTGCCGACGCTCTCGGCGGCACGTTCAATATCCGGAAAGCGATTTTGATTGGCTTCCTGATGCGCACGAATAAGAAGATGCGCGAATTGCCGTCCGGTTGTGCCGGTTTGCGCAAGCAACTCCGGAATGGCCAACTGCAGGAGGCTTTCGGAAAACAGGAAGCCGGGCTCAAGCGGCATCCCACGAACCGCGGCCCTGGGCGCGGTATCTATGGCATCGACTTCGAGCGTCTCGTCATAAAACCAGCTCGGCTCTTTCTGAAAAATTTCGGCAACAATCTGCAAGAGCCGCTCCGAAGGAACGCGCTTGCCGTTCTCGATCATCGAGAGGTAGGAAACGGACGGTCCGGCCTCGGCATCGATCTGGATGCATCGCACTGACAAGTCCTCAAGTGTGAGGTGGTTGCGTTTTCGCAGGCTCTTGATCTTTGTGCCCAGAAAATGAGCTTTACGTTTTATCCCGTGTTGTTGTGCCATAGCGCTCTTCTTGTGAAATTGACAGTGTGAAATTCTTCCTGTAAAAATTTAACGTTGCTCTGGGTAGTATAGCGCAGCCATTCGCCGACGACAGCACTTGACGGCAGCACCGAAGAGGAACATTTTGTCGCCTAATGAAGAGCAATGAAAAAGTAGATATTGGTAATCTGAGTGTAGACGCGGTTTTCCACAACTTTGTGGATGGAGAACTTCTGCCTGCTATCGGCTTCGACCCCGCGACTTTTTGGAGCGAAGTCGAAGCCATCGTCTCCGAGCTAACGCCGCTGAATCGTGAGCTGCTGCAAGCTCGGGATGATCTGCAGTCGAAGATTGACGAGTGGCATCTGGCGCGGCAGGGAGCGGACTGGTCACACGACGAGTACGTCAAATTCCTGACCGAGATCGGTTATCTGCACAAACAAACCCCCTTTGTGGCGATAGAGACCGAAAACGTAGATCCGGAAATCGCTGAAATCGCAGGACCGCAGCTTGTGGTGCCGGTCAGTAATGCGCGCTTCGCGATTAATGCAGCCAATGCTCGATGGGGCAGTTTGTACGACGCGCTGTACGGTACTGACGTGATTGCGGACACCGACGGGCGAGAACGCGGTGCCGCCTACAATCCTGTTCGGGGCGCTGCCGTCATACGCGCTGCAACGGAGTTTCTGGATCGGGCGCTTCCGCTGGATGGCATTAGCCATAGCGACGTTAGTGCCTACGGACTGGACCACGGCGACGATGTCGTGCGATTCATTGCATGTCGAGCGAACGGTGATACTCACGGTCTGGCAAAACCGGAGTCATTTCTTGGCTATGCGGAACGTGACGAAAACTGCGGCTATCTGTTTCGAAATCACGGTCTGCATGTCGAAGTTCAGATTGATCCCAATCATCCGATAGGAAAAGATGCGACGGGCAATATTTCCGACGTTGTCCTTGAGTCTGCGGTGACAACGATTCAGGACTGCGAAGACTCGGTCGCTGCTGTTGACGCTGAAGATAAGGCCGCTGTTTATCGAAATTGGCTGGGACTTATGCAGGGAGAGCTGTCGGCCACGTTCACCAAGGGTGGCACCGAATTGGCGCGAACGCTTGCACAAGACCGAGTCTATACGGCCGCGAATGGTAGCGAGATCGTCTTGTCCGGACGTAGCTTGCTGTTGGTTCGCAACGTCGGCCACTTAATGGCGACGGATGCGATTCTTGATGCCAATGGGGACGAGGTCTTCGAAGGGATCCTGGACGCGATTTTTACGACCGCCTGCGCGTTAACGGACCGCGTGCGGGACGGGCTTCAGGCGAATAGCCGCACTGGCAGTATCTATATCGTCAAGCCCAAGATGCACGGGCCTCGTGAAGTCGAGTTCACTGATACGTTGTTCGGTCGCGTCGAACAGATGTTTGACCTCAAACCGAATACGATCAAAGTCGGCATCATGGATGAAGAGCGCCGCACGACGGTCAATCTTCCAGCGTGCATTGCCGCTGCGAAGAAACGCATTTGCTTTATCAACACGGGATTCCTCGATCGTACCGGCGACGAAATTCATACGAGCATGCAGGCAGGAGCCGTGTTGCCCAAAGAAGCGATTAAGCAGCAAGCCTGGATCGCGGCCTACGAGGACTGGAATGTCGATGTCGGTATACGTTGTGGTCTGCCGGGCAAAGCACAAATCGGCAAGGGCATGTGGCCCAAGCCTGATGAAATGCGCCAGATGGTCGATACGAAACAAGCGCATCCTGAAGCTGGCGCCAATTGCGCGTGGGTGCCGTCGCCGACGGCGGCGACGCTGCACGCCATGCATT
Source organism: uncultured Woeseiaceae bacterium (assembly GCA_964568835.1). GTDB lineage: Bacteria > Pseudomonadota > Gammaproteobacteria > Steroidobacterales > Woeseiaceae > UBA1847. The sequence continues at coordinate 6,504 of CAZMRZ010000027.1, forward strand.
ATCACGCAGTGGATGTTCGTGCAGTGCAAAAGAAACTGGCGAAAAGGTCGCTCGCAAGTCTTGACGACATATTGACGCCACCGCTCGCGGCCGACCTCCAAATGAGTCCCGACGAGATACAGAAAGAGCTGAATAACAATGCCCAGGGCATTCTCGGCTATGTCGTACGCTGGATCGACTCAGGCGTCGGTTGTTCGAAGGTGCCGGACATTGACGACGTCGGGTTGATGGAAGATCGTGCGACCTTGCGAATCTCCAGTCAGCATATCGCCAATTGGTTATTGCACGGTATAACGACAAAAGAGCAGGTTCAGGCAACGTTCGAGCGCATGGCGAGCATCGTCGACAAGCAGAACGCAGGTGATGCGACTTACGTGTCCATGAGCAACGACCTGGATAGCAGCATCGCTTTTCAGGCGGCTTGTGCGCTCGTGTTTGAGGGCTGTGAGCAGCCCAGCGGATATACTGAGCCGCTATTGCACAAATATCGTCGGCTAAAGAAAGCGGAGCTCGCCTGCTAAACTGCTGACGTGAGTTATTTCCGAACAGCCTTCCTGATTGTATTTTTCTTCCCACTCGATTCTTTTGCCGAGGGTGAGCTGACCATCGCGGTCGCGAGCAATTTCCAGCGAACCGCAACCGCGATAGCCGAAGAGTTCAGCAAAGCCACACAGATACCCGTGCGTATCAGCTCAGGGTCGACGGGAAAACTCTACGCACAAATCGTCAATGGTGCGCCCTACGATGTTTTTCTCGCTGCAGATTCGGCGCGTCCGAAGCGGCTTGAAGATGACGGCATCGCCGTAAAAGGCTCGCGACTGACTTATGCTATCGGTTCATTGCTGCTGTGGTCGGCGGACAGTGCCTTGAATGAAGGCGACTGCTTAAAGGCGCTTGAGGCAGGTTCCTATCGGCGACTCGCCATCGCGAACCCACTCACCGCTCCCTATGGTTTGGCCGCAAAAGAGTTTCTTCAGGCTGCGGGAGTCTTTGATGAGGCATCGAGTCGTTTGGTCTACGGCGAGAACATATCGCAGGCAATGCATTTCGTGGCAAGCGGCAACGCGACGCTCGGCCTGGTGGCCGCCGCACATGTAAGGAGCGGCATCACTGTCCCGACCCGTTGTGAGTGGGAGGTTCCGGGCGACATGCACTCACAGATCACTCAACAAGGTGTCGTTTTGAGTGCTTCAAAAAGACCGGATGCGGCGAAAACGTTCATGGCTTTCATGAAAGAGCCGCAGGTTACCGCTATTCTCAAGAGTCACGGTTACAAGGCTCCCGAATAATGGATTTCGCGCCACTCTGGCTCTCCGCGAAACTCGCGTTTACAACCACGCTGATACTGATTGTATTAGGCGCTCCGCTGTCCTGGTGGTTGTCACAAAGCCGCTCCCGCTGGCAGCCGTTTGTTCAGGCAATCGTCGCGATGCCGATTGTGCTGCCGCCGACGGTACTGGGATTCTATTTGCTGATTGTTCTCGGGCCCAACGGCGCGATCGGTAGCTGGTGGGTGACGTTGACGGGGGACTCGCTGACTTTTTCCTTTACGGGTCTCGTGATCGCCTCGTGCATCTACAGCTTGCCGTTTGCTATTCAGCCGATGCAAAACGCATTCGAGTCTGTACCGAGGAGAACGCTTGAGGCGGCGTGGATGCTCGGCGCGTCCAGAATTGATGCGTTTTTCTCGGTCGCCGCGCCCTTATCTGTGCGCGGATTTCTAGGCGCTGCCGTTTTGAGTTTTGCACATACGCTGGGGGAGTTCGGCGTTGTGCTAATGGTCGGAGGCAACATTCCGGGTGAAACGCGAGTGGTTTCGATCGCGATTTACGATCACGTCGAGACGCTTGACTACGCATCGGCGCATCAACTGTCTCTCGTGCTGATTGCGTTTGCCTTTGTCACCCTGTTCGGGATGTTCTTCGCGAATCGACGATGGCAGTCGCGATGAGCCACATCGAACTCAAATACTCGGTTCGAAAAGGCGAGTTTCGCCTGGACGTGGATACTCATATCCCGGCGAGCGGTGTTACCGGTGTCTTCGGTGAGTCGGGATCCGGCAAGACGACTCTACTGCGGTGCATAGCCGGGCTTGAACGCGGTGCAGATACAACCGCTGTTCACGAGCGCCGAATCGGTTATGTGTTTCAGGAGCCGCTGTTGTTCTCGCATTTGTCGGTCCGAAAAAATATTGAGTACGGCCTACGTCGAAACCGGGGCGCGACAAACTCAGTCGATGAGATCGCAAAGCTGCTTGAGGTCGATAGCCTTCTAAATCGCTCGACAACCGAGCTCTCCGGTGGTGAGGCCCAGCGAGTATCGATTGCACGGGTGTTATGCCAGTCACCTCGACTGATACTAATGGATGAGCCTTTGTCGGCCCTGGATGAACGACGTCGCGGCGAAGTATTGCCGTACCTCGATAAATTGCATGCTGAATCGTCGGTCCCCATTATTTACGTCAGTCATAACATCGATGAGATTTGTCGTCTGAGCGATCATCTGCTGGTAATGGACGGTGGCAGGATTGTTGCCGAAGGTGGGCTTCAGGAAACGCTGGCTCGAACTGACCTTCCCCAAATCGGCGGTCGCAACGCCGGCGCTGTCATCGAGGCTACCGCGACTCGCTACGATGAAGAATTTGATCTGACGGCATTCCGTTTTTCGGCCGGGGAGATTCTGGTGCCGGGTCGGCATGAGTCCGAGACACGCCGTTTACGGATAAAGGCGAGTGACGTCAGTTTGAGTCGAACGCCTGCAGACTCCAGTACCATTTTGAATATTCTTCCGGCAATCATCGAATCGACGATTGCAGAAACAGCGTCGACCGAATTGCTGCGCTTGAAGCTGGGCGATGATGTGCTCTTGTCGCGAATCACCCGGCGTTCGCTGCAACAGCTGAGCTTGAAGGTCGGCGACGAAGTCTACGCGCAAATAAAATCTGTGACGGTCCGTCGCTGATTGATACGACATTCGTTTACCCTGTGTTTTAGGTAAGCTGTTCTGCAGCGCTTCACCCGCTTTCATTGTCGATGATCTGTGAGCTGCGTCCACTAATTTACATGCCCCGCACTGCACAATGGTTTTTTCCGATCTGGACTGCTGTCGAGACCCAATGGATTCGCAGGTTTATTACATAATTGTCGCGATGATGCTCGCGAGCGTCACATTGTCCATTATTTTCTTCCTGGCCTGGAAGACATTCGATGAGCAGCCCTATGCCTTAAGTTGGACGGTTGCGTTTTTCGCTGCGGCCTGTCAGTGGTTCTTTAATCTCCAACAATCCTGGTTTTCCAACTACATTGTCTATTGGTTGGTTGTTAATGCATTTGCGCTGGCAATGGTGACCTTGGGAATTCGCGGTCACTGTCAACGTACAAATTGTGAGCGCCTGCCGAAGAACCTCTGGCCATTCGCGGGAGTCGTTTACGCCGGAATTGTATGGACGACCGTAGTCGACCTTCATGTCGGCATCAGTATGGCTCTGGTACCCGCGACGGCCAGTGCAACGTTGTTCCTGTCTGCGTGGATGATTATTCGGCATCGAGAAAAATCGCGGCCAGCGGAGTGGGCCGCCGCGATCAGCATGGTGCTGTTTGGAATAACACAAGGCATTGCGGCCGCCATGGCTCTGCTTCAAGGGGCTGATGGCGATACCGCTTATCATAGCCTCTACAATCACTACTATTTCCTGACCCTGCCGTCCGGTTATATGGCGATGGGGATGTTTATCGTATTTATGCTTGCGTCCGACATTTCGGTCGAAATGAAAGAACTGGCCATTCATGATCAGCTTACGGGTGTCCTCAACCGTCGTGGCCTTGGCGATCAGGGATCCACGGCGTTTGCAACGTCAAGACGGTCCGGCGTCCCGGTGAGCGTTATCATGACGGACATCGATCGATTCAAGCACATTAATGATGAGTACGGACACTCGACCGGTGATTCGGCACTGGTTCACTTCTCATTGCTACTGAAGGAATCACGCCGCGCCGATGATCTCGTTGCCCGCGTCGGTGGCGAGGAATTTGCGCTGATACTGCCGGGAACAGACCTTGAGCAGGCAATGAAGGTCGCCGATGAATTGTGTGCAAAGGTGGAGTCTTCACCTTTCAATTATGGCGGGCTGGCGCTTAACATGACCGCCAGTTTCGGCGTCGCAACACTGTCTGAAAAGGACAGCGGTCTTCAGGACGCCATTATCAGATCGGACCGGGCTTTATATCGCTCCAAGCGAGCAGGCCGTAACCAGGTCGACCTCGAGTCCTCGCAGTTATTGCTAACGATCGATGGAACCCTCAAACCCGTAGCGACCTAGACAATCCGGTGTAAGATATCTGCCGATCAAGACGCTCGGCGGGATTATGGTGGAGAACAACAGGTTGGTTGGCGTTATCGGCGGCATGGGCCCGGATGCGACCGTCGACTTCATGTCTCGCGTTCTGCAACAGACCCCGGCAAGCAAGGATCAAGACCACGTCCGTATGGTCGTCGAGCACAATCCTCACATACCGAGTCGCCAGCGGGCCATGCGCGGCGAGGGCGAAAATCCGGGACCGGTGATTGCGGCGATGGCCGCGCGCCTCGAAGCGGCGGGTGCCGATTTTCTGGTGATGCCCTGTAACCTTGCACATGCATGGCAAAGCGATATCGAGGCCGCAACGACCATTCCGTTCGCGAGTATTATCGAAGCATCGGTTCAGGCTGCGGTTCACCAGAGCGGTGACGATAGTGCGGTTGGCCTGATGACAACACCGGGTTGTTTTGCGGCCGGCCTGTATCAACAGGCACTGGCCGATGCCGGCAGGCCCGTGATCACACAAACGCCGGATGAGCTGCAAGAAGCAATGTCCTATGTGGAGAAAATCAAGCGTGGTGACAAGTCGAACGATGTCGCCAATGGCTTGCGTAATCTTGCGGATAAATTAATCGACCGAGGCGCGAAGGTATTGATTGCCGCGTGCACGGAATTCCCTTTAGTCCTGGACGGGTCTATGTTCGACGTTGCATTCGTTTCGTCTACTGATGAACTCGCCAGAAAAGCGGTCGCATTGGCGCTCGGCACCGAATCTCACTAATAAGAATCAGGACTAATTTATGGATCTTTCCGGTTTTGCCCGCGTATCGCTCGCGCATCTGCCCACTCCGCTCGAGCACCTGCCACGCTTGAGCAAACATCTTGGTGGGCCCGATATCTTTGTTAAGCGCGATGACTGCACCGGGCTCGCAACCGGCGGTAACAAAACCCGAAAACTTGAATTCTCGATGGGGGAGGCGCTTCAGCAAGGCGCGGACACGATCATCACTGTCGGTGCTGTTCAATCAAATCACGTGCGGCAGACAGCGGCAGCCGCCTGCAAACTGGGCCTGGCCTGTGAGGTGATGCTTGAGCATCGCGTTCAGGATCCAAGTGATACCTACAGGAATTCCGGCAACGTCTTTCTGGACAGAATATTCGGTGCCAATCTGCGCGAGTACCCGGCTGGTGCCGATTTCGATAGTGCGATGGAAGAGGTCGCCGCCGAGATTCGCGGTCAGGGTGGCAAGCCTTACTGGGTGCCGGGCGGTGCGTCGAACGCGGTCGGCGCATTGGGCTACGTGGGCTGCGGTATCGAATTACTGAGTCAGTTCAAAGAGCAGGACTTGAGCATCGATCACATTGTTTCGGCCACCGGTAGCGCCGGAACGCATGCGGGCCTCGCGGTTGGCCTGCGCGGTAGTGGCAGCGATCTTCCGATTCTGGGGATCGGTGTGAATGCACCACAGGACGCACAGGAAGAGAAAGTCTACAAATTAGCCGTCACAACAGCGGAACTCGTGGGCGAACCGGGTTGCGTTTCGCGCGGTGACATCGTCGCCGATTGTAACTACGTGGGATCGGGTTATGGAGAACACACCGAGTCTATGAATGAGGCGATTCTGATGTTGGCGCGTCTGGAGGGCCTGCTGTTTGATCCCGTATACAGTGGCAAGGCTCTAGCGGGAATGATCGACCACATTCGTCAAGGTCGATTTACGAAGGGCCAACAAATCGTGTTCCTGCACACTGGCGGTTCTGCTGGCCTGTTTGCCTATGCCGACATGCTGGTGCTTTAACAGCGATGGCTTCTTACGTCGCGTTATTGCGGGGCATCAACGTCGGGGGCAGAAATATTCTGCCGATGAAGGATTTTCGAGAACTACTCGAAAATCTGGGATGCGAAAACGTCGCGACCTACATACAAAGTGGCAATGCGGTCTTTCATCATTCTGGCAAGGGGTTGGAAGTCTCTGATTCGATTTCCGATGCGATAGAGACTGACTTTAGCTTTCGGCCCTCTGTCATGGTGTTAACAGCGGAGGTATTCGCCGAGATCGCTGCGGAAAATCCTTACGCCGACGTCGCAGTCGAAGGAAAGAACGCACATATCTGGTTTGCCAGCGAGGCCATCACCAATGCCAACAAGACTCGGCTACGAGAACTCGCGACGGCCAGTGAGGAATTCACGCTGACAGAAAAGGCCTTTTATCTGCACGCGCCCGATGGCATTGGACGCTCAAAGTTAGCAAGCAACGTTGAAAAATGTCTGGGTGTCGAAGCGACTGCGAGAAATTGGCGAACGACTGGCAAGATTGCCGAACTCATTGCCAAACTCGATTAGTGAACACTTTGTGCGATCTCGGACTATTCGGCACCGGGAGTGCGACTCAGGACAGCCGCGACTCTCTCTTTGTAGCTACTGTGACAGGCCAAGCAACCCTCAAGCAGTTGCTGATAAGCAGAAATCGCACCATCACGATCATGAGCGGTAGCGGTAGCGCTGATTTCCAGCGACAGGTCATGAACGACGGTATCGAGTCCCTTAAACGCCGCCATTTCCGGTCCTAGCTCTGCAGCCACGAGCTTTACTTGCCAGGGCGGAATTCGTGGATGATCTGCAATCGCGTCGGCACCGTGTGCGATCTTCTCGAAATCATCCGTCAGCAACCCGTCGGATATGTCGACCAGATTATCGCGCAGGGCCTGCATGATTTCCTTCAAATCAGTTGCTTCACTGGTGATGCCCACAGAGGGCGCAAAGATGAGCATAAGGCTGGCTGCGCCGATAAGAATTTTCCTGTGCGTCACGATTTCTCATTCTCCCAGTAGACAATTTCGATCTTAAGTTACGAGTCTACATTGCTTCTCAGCTAGCCGGTCGAATTTAGGCTCCAATCGTAATCTCGGAACTTCACTTCGTAAGCCTTTGCTCGCGCCAGATCCCGGGATAGCAAGATTTTACTCATCAAAGCGTCGTATCATTGGCGGCATGCACCCGATGATTTCAATAAGCGGCCTGACGAAAACCTACGCGGGCGGTTTCAAAGCACTTGATAACGTCAGTCTGGAAATAAGACGCGGCGAGATTTTCGCACTTCTCGGACCCAACGGAGCGGGTAAGACGACGCTGATCAATGCCGTTTGCGGAATCGTTAATGCGACGGCCGGCGAAGTGCTCGTTGACGGCTTCAATATCGAAAGTGAGTTTCGACAAACCCGCGCGAAAATCGGTCTGGTCCCGCAGGAAATGCCGACTGAATCGTTCGAGACTGTGTGGAATACCTGCCGTTTCAGCCGGGGCCTGTTCGGGAAGTCGGCGAATCCCGAACACCTTGAGCAAGTCCTGAAGTCGTTGTCCCTTTGGGACAAGAAAGACACCATCAGTATGCAATTGTCAGGTGGTATGAAGCGACGCGTCCTGATCGCCAAGGCTTTGGCTCACGAGCCGGATGTCCTTTTTCTGGACGAGCCGACAGCGGGCGTCGACGTCGAGCTGCGACAGGATATGTGGAACGTTGTCGCCAAGCTAAGAGATGAGGGTGTGACGGTGATATTGACTACGCACTACATCGAGGAGGCCGAGCAGTTGGCAGATCGTGTTGGTGTGATCAATAACGGCGAGATCATTCTCGTTGAAGATAAGGACAAGTTGATGCGGGACATGGGCAAGAAACAGCTCGTTCTCCATCTGCAGGCGCCGCTCGATGAAGTCCCCGAGCAGCTCGCGACCTACCAGCTTGAGCTTGACGACAACGGTCAGAATCTGACGTATTCCTACGATACGAAGCAGGAGAGCACGGGCATTACCGCGTTATTGGGCGATCTGCGTGCCGCCGATATTCACTTTAATGACCTGCAAACATCGCAAAGTTCGCTGGAGGATATTTTTGTCGACCTGGTGAACAAAGGCCCATGAACTTCCACGCAATAAAAGCAATTTACCGTTATGAAATGGCGCGAATGTTTCGCACGGTCGTCCAGAGTGTTATCGCACCGGTGTTATCGACGTCGTTGTATTTCGTCATTTTCGGCGCCGCCATCGGCTCACGTATTACGGAGATCGATGGGGTCAGTTACGGATCGTTTATCGTTCCGGGCCTGATCATGTTATCGATCATGACGGAGAGTATTTCGAATTCATCGTTTGCGATCTATTTCCCCAAATTCACAGGTACTATTTTTGAAGTGCTCTCGGCACCGGTTTCCTATGGTGAGGTCGTTCTTGGTTACGTTGGGGCGGCTGCGACGAAGTCGATGATCATCGGAACGATTATTCTCGCGACGGCGAGTTTGTTCGTCGATATCGAAATCGCTCACCCGTTGGTCATGGTTGCGTTCCTGCTGCTGACCTGTGTGTCGTTTTGCCTGTTCGGGTTCATTCTCGGAATCTGGGCGACGGGCTGGGAGAAACTGACGATTGTTCCAATATTGGTGATCATGCCGTTGACATTTCTTGGCGGCACCTTTTATTCGATAAGCATGTTGCCGCCGATATGGCAGACGATCAGTTTGTTTAATCCGGTCGTCTATCTGATCAGTGGATTTCGCTGGAGTTTTTACGAAAATGCGGATGTCAGCGTCGGCTTGAGTCTGGGCGTTACGGTCGGATTCTTGATTGTGTGTCTGCTTATCGTTCGTTGGATATTCAAGACCGGATACCGGCTGCGAAGCTGAGTGATTTTATGCGACGAATAACATTGATGCTGGCGCTGGTCATCGCCGGGGAGTTGGTCTTCGGCCTGGCATTCAATGTCCCGCGATTTTTCCGGCCGACGATGCTGGAGGTCTTCGGGATCAGCAACACTCAACTGGGTGATATGTTCGCGGCGTACGGTGTTGCGGCAGTTATCGCCTATTTTCCAGGCGGCGCAATCGCTGATCGATTTTCGGCACGTTCACTGATCGTAGTGTCCCTTTTGTCGACGTCGGCCGGTGGTCTGTACATGATGACGATTCCCGATGCTGCGGCGATGACGTTTTTGTATGGCTACTGGGGATTCACGACAATTTTTCTTTTCTGGGGTGCACTGATCCGCGCGACCCGGGATTGGGGTGGCGAAAATTCGCAAGGTGCTGCGTTTGGCGTTCTGGAGGGTGGGCGTGGTCTTGTCGCGGCGTCTGTAGCCCTGGCCGGCGTATCCATTCTCGCTTTCTACCTTCCAGGGGATGCAAATCTTGCGACTGCTGAGCAAAGAGAAACCGGATTTCAATCGGTCGTCATCTTCTACACGGCGTTGACATTTCTCGCCGCTATTTTTTGCTGGTATGCGGTTCCGAAAGAGCCTCGAGGCAGTGACGTTGAATACAATCCACTGCGAGGAATGGGTATCGTCCTGCGGCGTCCTATTGTCTGGGCGCATGCGGGTGTGATTATTTGCGCCTACTGCGGATACAAGGGACTGGATAACTACTCTTTGTACGCGGTGCAGGTCCTTGGCATGGATGAGGTTGAAGGTGCAAGGCTTGCCTCATACGGCGCATGGACGCGTCCTGTGGCAGCGGTTCTGGCAGGTCTGATTTCGGATCGTTTCAGCGCGACCCGGTCGATTACAGTGCTGTTTGTGCTGCTATGTGCGAGTTACGCGACGTGGTCTTTTGTTGAGCCATCAGGTTCCGGCCTGACGATGATCTATCTGAACTTCTTCGCGAGCTACATCGCGGTATATGCGTTGCGCGGCGTCTATTTCGCGTTGCTCGAAGAGAATCGGACGCCGCAGTTTCTTACCGGTGCCGCCGTTGGTTTGATTTCACTGGTGGCCTACACCCCCGATATTTTCTTCGGCCCAATATCAGGACGCATTCTGGATGCTAATCCCGGTTTTCCCGGGTTTCAGAATTACTTCATATTCCTGTCGTGCATCTCTGCGGTTGGTCTCCTTATGGTCTTCTGGGTGGTTAGGCTGCGACGACATGGTGGCGAAAAACTCTGGCAGCTTGCATCCGATAAAATGAAATAAAAGCGTAACAACAGGGGTCTTTTGACCACATGACTTCCTACATTTCCATAAAAGATCAATTGCGACGCAATACCGTCGCGCTGATCAGCCTCGCGGTCGCTGTGACCAGCCTCGGCTACAACACCTGGCGCAATGAGGCCAGTGAACACAATCGGAACCAGCGACTAGTGGCCATACAGATGTTGCTAATGCTGAGTGATGTGCAGAAATTGACGCTCGACCGACACTACGGAAAAGACGTCAATGGCCCTGCGATCCTGCGTGCGGGTTGGGCCAAGGTATTGACGATCAGAGACCTGGCGCAAATCGCTGAGGGTTCGGTACCCGAATCGGCAGCCCATCTCTACGAAACTTGGAACCAGGACAGCAATCGACTCGGTGTCGATGTCGGGGGGAAGGACCGCATTATCGCCGCGTTGGAAGTCGCCCGCAGCGATACGCACGAGGTTCTGAGAAGTCTCGACTAATTCGTCAGGTCGAGTCCGATAATCAAGGGGTCATGATCGGAAGCGCGATACGGCGAGTTGGGATCGAACAGAGCGGCATCGCGACCATTCTCAAGGTTGTAATCTAACAACGGCGGCTCGTCCGCATTGATGTGCCATTCAATAACTTCACTGACCTGGCCGACGAGACTCGCGGACGCAACAGCGTGATCGAGTGCGCCGGACTGCGCGTCGAAATTAAAGGAATATGCGTTCGGGTTGCTCTCCAGCAAGCTGGTCAGTCCGGCATTCTTTAGCGCCGTCAACGGGTCATCCAGCAAGTACGCATTCAGGTCGCCGACGATCAGGAAATCGTTGTCGCCACTTCCGGTTGGGTCGGTGGAAACCCAGTCGGCGATCGCTGCGGCGGCATTGGTCCGCGTTAAATTACAGTTGCCCTGGCCGTCGCGGGTATTGGGATCTCCGATAGAGTCGCACGATGATCCTTTGGACTTCAGATGATTAACGACCACGGTGATCACCGCGCCCGACGCAATCCATTCAAATGACTGGGCAAGAGCCGGGCGATTTCGCGAATCTGTGAATCTGGCATCAACACTGCTATCCAGCACAGCGAATGAACCGGTCGTGCGAACCGTGGATGCGTTGTAAATGAACCCGGTCTTGATCGCGTCAGTGTGAATCGTCCCGGTGTCGACAAATGCGAACGCCCCACCGCCGATACGGATGTTTAACGCATCGACAATCGTTGCGACCGATTCGGCCGCATTATTCTCCAGTTCGATGAACCCAACGATATCGGCGCCCATCATGGAGATCGCGCTTACGGTTTTGTCGAGTTGCCGAGCAAGCTCCCCGGCGCTGTCGGCGCCACGGCAGCCGTCGTCGCCCTGTGGCCCACAAACGTCAGCCCCGGTGTCAATATTCGAAAAGAAATTCAGTACATTGAAGCTGGCTACGCGCATGGAACCGGCAACCGACGGCGCTCCGGGTCTCGGGTTGTCGTCATCAAATTGCACGTTCTCTGTGGGCACGAGTCGCCATCCCTCAAGTCCGCCTCCGCCACTACCACGCGAATATCGTAAGTTGCCAATGGCCCCATTGATCGAGTCTCCGACGCGAATCGAATAGTCTGCCGCGACACCCGCGTTTAAATAGGGAAGCGACGACGGGTTGGACGCTCGCAGTCCGTCATCGAGAATAATTGAGCGAGTCGCGACGGTATCTCGATGAGCAGCATACGCCGTGACGTCTGGCACGTTAGCGTTGGTGAACTGATATTGCCTGCCACCCTGTGACAATCTGACCTCGCCATACTGCTCAAGAAATCGCAGGCTCGAGACAGTGAGTGGTTGCGGGAACCGCAGGAGCATACCTTCGAATCGCTCCAGATCGGCGATGGGGTCGCCGTCACTGTTCGTGATTGCGTCGGTTGTGGGCAGGTTAACGTCAGTCGCCAGTACCATGCCGGTTCCGGTGATGGACACCGATGTCGCGTTAATCTGAGTTTCGCCGAAGTATTCAGCGACCGAACCTGTGACATCGACACGATCTCCGACGTCTACATTGGTTGCCGGGGTGTTGCCGTCGAAAACGAAAACGCCTTCCGATGAGGTCGGATCACCATCGGGTGTTTCCTGTTGTACATAAAAACCGCCCAGGTCCCGCGCCGCATCTGCGTCGTTGTCCTGAAAATCTCCAGTTACGACGCCCGAGACCGTCACTGTCTGGCCGCTCAATGGGCTGGTATCTCCCGAGCCCTGCACGTCGGAAATACGAGTGCCGCCCGATGTGGGTGGGCCGGGCATAGCAGTTGTGGCTGTTCCGCCCCCACCACCGCAAGCGGCGATGCAGGTGACAAACAAAGCGAAGACAATTTTTTTCATACGGGAATTCTATCCCATGTCGAATAACAAAAACTCCGCTTCCGAACGACTCTCGATGATTACCCGCGTCTCTTGTGTGATCTGTATGCCATCACCTGAAGACAGGTCGTTTCCATTGACGGTTACGTCGCCGAATACGATTTGCACGAATACATTGCGGCCATCGAGCGCAACGTGCTCGAGTTTTTGGCCTTCCTGGACAACGCTCGCGAACAGGTCGACGTCCTGGTGTACGGTGACCGAGCCATCGCGACCGTCTCTCGATGCGACGAGACGCAGCTGATTCAGTTTTTCCTCACGAGAAAAGGCTTTCTGTTCGTATCCGGGTTCAAGGTCATTCTTCTCTGGAAACAGCCAGATTTGCAGCAGATGCAGTTCATCACTATCTGAGTGATTGAATTCGCTATGTTGCACCCCGGTTCCGGCGGTCATGCGCTGCACTTCGCCGGCCGTGATTACCGTGCCATTACCCATGCTGTCTTTGTGTTCGATCGCGCCGGAGATGGGGTAGGTCACGATTTCCATGTCCCGGTGTGGATGAGTGCCGAATCCCTGTCCCGGTGCTATTCGGTCTTCGTTGATAACGCGCAATGGACCGAAGTGAACACGGGCAGGGTTCCGATAATCGGCGAATGAAAACGTATGCTTCGCCTTCAGCCAGCCGTGGTCTGCACCACCGCGGGTTTCGGATGGGATTACTTCGATCATCTGATTTCTCCTTTAAGCCGCTGCAGTCGACAAGTGAACCAACTCTGCCATCTGCATGCGCGCGCGATCCATCGATTCGGCCGCGTCGCTATTTATTCTGTCCGCCGCAATGATCTCGACGTCCGTTATGCCAACGAACGCCAACGCATGACGGAGGTACGGGGTCGCGAAGTCCACAGCGCTGCCAACAGGCACACCGCCCGTCGCAACCACGAGATAGACCTTCTTGCCGGTCAGCAAACCGACCGGGCCGTCCGCTGTATAACGAAACGTCAGTCGTGCCCTGGCGATCATGTCGACCCAGGCTTTCAGCGTAGCGGGAATTGAAAAGTTGTAAACCGGTACGCCGATTACGATCGTATCGGCATTCTGCAACTCTGCGACGAGCTTATTCGAATAGGCGAGCGTGTCATTGTGTTTTTCCGTCCGGTCTTCATCCGCCGTGAAGTTCGCGCTTATCCATGCCTCGTTCACAAAGGGTACGCCCGTGCTGAGATCGCGACGGGTGACTTCTGCCACGCCGTGTCGATCCTGCAATGCGGCAATAAGGTCTCTACTCAATTCCCGGGTTACCGAGCCGTCACTTCGGCCGCTGGCGCTAAGTTCGAGTATTCGTAGGGGTTTGCTGTCCATGTTCGTGTCTCCAGGCGTTTGCCATTACGTTGGTGACAGCTTGACTGTTGATGTTATCGAGATAAATAGTAATTCAAGCATTAGATTGTTCTATAATTCGCAACAATATGGATAAATTCGAAGATATTCAGGCATTTATCGCGGTAGTCGACGCGGGCAGCTTTACCGCAGCGGCGGATCGGCTCGACTCGGCCAAGTCGGCGATTAGCCGGCGGATCTCTGCGCTAGAGGAACGGCTTGGCGTACAGCTGCTGCATCGAACGACCCGGGCCATGAGCCTGACCGAGACGGGCCGCAGTTTTTACGATCATGGCGTACGCATCCTGGCGGACCTCGAGGAGGCCGAGGCGGCTGTGCAGCAAGAACACGGCGAACTGCGAGGAACACTGCGATTTGCGCTGCCGCTGTCGTTTGGCGTTCGGCATATGTGTGGACCGATCGCCGCGTTCGGCAAACAGCATCCGCATCTTCGGTTTGATCTGGACCTCAATGATCGCCGCGTTGATCTGATTGAGGACAATTTCGATATGGCGTTGCGAATCGGCCGCCTGTCCGACTCATCGCTGATTGCGCGTCGATTGTTCGATGTGCGCGCCGTCGTTTGTGCATCGCCGAATTATTTGAACGTACACGGCACGCCTGAAACACCCGCTGAACTGCTTGACCACCAGTGCATGGTCTATTCAAACCTGATCGACCCGGACAAATGGGAGTACGAAGACTCGACCGGAAAACCTCACTCAATCAAGGTCAAGAGCACCTTGTCCGCCAGTAGTGGCGACTTTCTCAGTAATGCCGCAGCACACGGAATGGGTGTTGTCATTCAGCCGACATTTATTGCAGCGGCCGCAATTCGCAGTGGGAACCTTATCCCCATTCTCACGGACTACTCATGGCCGATTGTGCCTGCATATGCTGTTTATCCACCGACACGACATTTGTCCTATCGCGTGCGCACCTTTATCGACTTCCTTGTTGAGCGTTTTTCCGGCACGCCTCAGTGGGATCGTGATTGCGAGACACTGGCCGCCAGGCAGAGTTGACCCGCGTAGTAAAGCGGCAATCCCCAAATGTAGTTGGGGAAATCGGTTTGCACGAGCCGAAGTGCGGCGACCGACAAATCAGACAGGAAGAACAACAGTGCACCAGCCAGTATGAGTGCAGGGCCGCCTTTGCCTCGCGTTCCGAACGCGGCAATAACCATTGCGCTGATTACGATGATGTACACACGAACAGGTACAGCAAGGGTTGGAGCGATATGCGGCGAAAGCCAGTAGGTGGCAGCAAGCGCGATCCCGATGACCGGAATTGCGGCGGTACCCGCCCAGCGCCAACTGACGCCATTGATGAAAAACGCTGCGACATAAGCCAGGTGGGCCAGCAAAAACGCCGAAAGACCCGCCAGGAATGCCGTTTGAGTTTCACCAATCAGAAAGGCGTCGCCCAAAAAAGAAAGAGCGAGACCGGCCAGAAGAACTTTGCCGTAGGTTGAATGCAATGCCCCGCTGAACACCGCCACGGCGAGAAAACCGCAGGACGCGACAATTTTTGCGGCGCCCGCAAGAAGGTGCATATCAGCGAGTAATGCTTCGACCAGAACGAAACAGCCCAGGCCAGTAACGATAATGGCGGTTCGAGTTCGGTTGTCCATAAGCACCTAGTCTACAGCCGCGCGGCTCTGACCGGCGAGCAAATCGTCTCCAGCGTCGCAGAAACGACATCTGATTCCCCAAAACGGCACAGGGAAGTGCCGTACCTAGCCGGGGCTGGGTCGTAGTACAGTACACACCGAAGGGGTGTTGCTGATCTCGAAGGAGACTGTTAAAACCTACGCTGCGGGAATCATCGATTGTTGGACGGAAAGAATATGAAAAGACTGGCACTGGTACTGGTGTTGTTGGTTGTATCAATGAACGTGAACGCTGCGGAAACGATCAAGGAGTTTCACGGCACGGGCAATATGACGACATCGATTTTCACTGTCGAGTCGCCCTGGCTGCTCGATTGGCGTCTCGATGGCGACTTCGAAAAATTGGTGGCTCTGGATATCACCCTGATCGAAGCTCACACGGGTCGACATGTTGGGCGTGTGCTGCACACGAAGCGTAAAGGCAACGGATTGAAATTGTTCAATCACGCTGGGCAATATCAGCTGCGTATCAGCTCAACACTTGCACGCTGGACGCTTAAGGTTCAACAAATTCAACCGGAAGAAGAAGAGCTCTATGCGCCGAGAGGCTCGAACTAGGCTATCGATAGACAGGCGACTGTCGTGATGTTGTGCGATTATTGGACGCGTGACTGAACTGAACAAAAACAATGGCAGTGCAATTATCACCTTTGCCGCCGTGATCGTGGTCATCTACGGCCTGCAGATGGCGAAGGTGCTGTTGGTTCCTTTTCTGATTGCCGTGTTTCTCGCCCTGATCACTGTACGACCAATGCTTTGGCTGCAGCAACGGCGTGTGCCGAGTTTTCTGGCCGCGCTGATGATCGTCTCTGCGATCATGCTGCTATTGGCGGTTGTCGGCGCTGTGGTTGGCAGTTCGATCGCGGAGTTCACAGCAAAAATTCCTGAGTATCAGGCGCAGTTGGACGCTATCGTCGATGGCGTTTTCGACTTCGTTAGCGAACACCTGAATGGTGATCAGTCGATGGAGAACATCGGCGATATGATCGACCCTGGCTGGGCGATGGGTCTTGTTGCCACTATTCTCAATAGCCTGAAAGACGTGCTGACGAATGCCTTCTTAATTATTTTCACGATGATATTCATGTTGCTCGAAGTGTCCAGCGTCGGCACCAAAGTCGAAGCCGCATTCGGGCGCAGCGCCGAATCGATGGATGGCCCACGCGAATTTCTGCAAAACCTTGGACGCTACCTGGGCATAAAGACAATCGTCAGTATTGCGACGGGACTCTGCGCGTTTACGTTGACCTGGACTATAGGCCTGGATTTTCCACTGCTTTGGGCAATGCTGGCGTTCCTGCTAAATTACGTTCCGACGATCGGTTCGATCATCGCCGCCGTACCCGCCGTACTGTTGGCGCTGGTGCAGCTGGGACCCGGCGCCGCCGGCGCGACCGCTATTGGGTTTGCAGGAATTAACGTTGCGTTTGGCAACATCATAGAGCCGCGACTGATGGGCTACGGCGTCGGAATTTCTCCGCTGGTTGTGTTTATCGGATTGGTGTTCTGGGGTTTTGTTTTCGGCCCGGTCGGCATGCTGTTATCCGTGCCGCTGACGATGACCCTTAAACTCGCGCTCGAAAGTGATGAACGAACTCGATGGGTAGCAATCCTTCTCGGATCCGAACGCGATGCAGAATACGCGCTGAAGAATCGGGCAATCGAACAGGAATAAACCCCCAAGCCTGAATTTTTCAGGCAACGTCCAGGTCGTCGAAGTCGTCGTCAATGGGTTCAGTTGATTCGATCTGTTCCAATAGATTAATAGCAACAGCGACGAAGTCCGTATCCGTGATGATGCCAGTCAAGTCGCCATCCGCAATAACCGGCAGACAGCCTATTTGATGCTTTTCCAAGAACAGCGCTGCCTGGCGCAGGCTGGCGTTGATGTCGACAGTTGCAACATCCTCAACCATGACTTCACCAACAATAATCTCATTCGCGTGAATGCGATTTCGGTCGTCACGCAAAAACGAATCCGTCGCGGCCAGTACGTTAGTCAGTGTGAGGAGCCCAACGAGCTCTCTTCCTTTTGTTACCGGCAAATGGTGAATACCGTTTTCCTGCATCAAGGCGCGTGCCTCTGCCAAGGTCGCAGATGGCGGCACCGTAATCAGGTTGGTGCTCATGATGGCTTCGATGCTGAACATGGTCTCCTCCTAAGTCTTCTATTCCAGTCTAGTCAAAACCGGCGGAGGGACCATTGCGAGAAACACGTATTAGATCGGTAGCCGGGTGTCCGACTTGATTGTTTCCATTACGAACGTTGAGCTGACATCGGCGAAATCTACTTCGCGAATCAGGCGTTTATAGACTTCGTCGTAGTGCCGCATATCGCTCGCCACAATGCGCAACAAATAGTCCAGATCGCCGCTGGTTCGATGAAATTCGAGTATCTCGGGGATGGAGGAGACGGCTTTCCTGAATTTCGAAAACCAGGCATCGCTGTGTTGGTTGGTTCGGACCAGCGCGAAGACCGTGAGACCAAAGCCGAGGGCTTCTTGATCCAGAACGGTGACTCGTTTCTTGATGACGCCACTCTTCTCAAGAGCCCGAATGCGTCGCCAGACGGCTGTTTTTGACATCGCACATTGATCCGCCAGGTCGTGCATCGACAAGCCAGCGTCCTTTTGGATGATTCTGAGGATTTTTCGGTCTTTTTGGTCCATATCGTTCGATTCTACACAAAATAAGAAACAAATCGTGCAGAAAAGGTCAAGAAAAGTAAAATAATGCAACATAGTTTCGCTTCAGCTGGCCAATAATGACAATACTTCTCTGGAGGAACTGTCTATGTCGTTGAAAGCCAAATTTACAGAGCACCCGGCCTCGGTGGGTGAAACCTATGGCGAGCATTTCGTTACGGCGTCCGGGTTCTCACTGGCTCTGCTAAAAGCGGCATTCTGCTGCGCCGTGCACGCCATATTGCCGTTCGCTTTTGAGAAGACAGGTAGTGAGTGTATTACGGGGCTTTACGACCGGATGGTGACGAATCGCAGTCGTCTTGCGGCAGCTAACGAGGATGTGGTTGCAGACGTCGCCGAACACTCAGCCTGAGCGTCCTTCGCGCCTCTGAGTCACGAGGGTCCTTGCCAGAGGGTAAGTAGTCTCGCTCATGACTTGTTCAGGTCAATTATGAAATACTGAACAGCCACACTGGCAGCGGGTCAAATTCAGTATGAACAGGCGCATCCTTCTTGCACTGATTATCTTCGCGTTTCCCTTCCATGCGCTTGCCGAAGAGCGAGATGGGAAGACCATTGTTCGTGATGCGATCAATCACTGGCGAGGGTTGTCCTCCTACACGGAAATGACAATGATCATCCACCGTCCGGACTGGGAACGGTCGATGACCATGCAGGCCTGGACCAAGGGCGATGATCGTTCACTGGTTCGAGTTATCGAGCCGAAAAAAGACCGCGGCAATGGCACGCTAACTGACGACAATAATATGTGGTCATATTCACCGAAGATAAACCGCGTTATCAAGGTGCCATCATCGATGATGGGGCAGAGTTGGATGGGCTCTGATTTTTCCAACAAGGATGTAGTGCGTGCCGATGACATCGTCGACGAGTACGAACATACGGTGCTCAGTGTCGAGAATACAGAAGACGGCGTAACAGTTTTCGAGATCGAATCTGTTCCCCACGAAGATGCGGCCGTTGTCTGGGGTAGTGAAGTGATGCGCATCCGCGAAGATCATGTCGTTCTCGAACATTCTTTTTTCGATCAGGATGGCGAGCTCGTGAAGAGCCTGAAGACAATGGAAATCACCAATATGGGAGGCCGTACGATTGCGAAGCAGCAACGTATGAGTAAAGCCGACGAACCTGATGAATGGACTGAGATTCAGGTCAACGATGTCCGGTATGAGGTTGACTTGAAGGACAGTCTCTTCACGCTATCCAATCTGCGGAACCCCCGAGACTAAGCCGTGAGCATCGGTTTCCGACTAGCCTGGCGAAACCTCTGGCGACAACCTCGCCGGACCTGGTTGACGACGGGAGCGATGGTGTTCTCGAACGTATTGCTCGTTTTCATGATCTCTCTGCAGTACGGCATGTACGGCATGATGATCGACAACGCTTTGCAGATTTTTACCGGTGATATGCAAGTACAGGCGACAGGCTATAAAGACGATCAAAAAATGCGCCAGATCGTCCCGGACATTGTGCCGCTGGCAAACTCGATACGCGGCGAGCTGGATTCGGAGACGGTTGCCGCGCGAGGTTGGGCATTTGCGTTGGCATCCAGCGAAGACCGAAGTTTCGGCATTGGAATTTACGGCGTCGAGCCCGATTACGAGCAGCGAGTTTCCAATATTCCCGGCCTGATATCCAACGGACGCTATCTGGTGAACAGCGATGCGGCCGAGATCGTTATCGGTTCTACGCTGGCGCGAAATCTGCTCGTCGACGTTGGTGACGAACTGACGTTGCTCGGCAGTGGCGTTGATGGCTCATTCGCGGCGGCCGTTGTCGATATCGTCGGCGTATTCGACAGTGGTGTAAATGACATCGATCGCAACATCGCAGAAATTCCGCTGGGACTATTTCAGGAGACCTTCTTCATGGAAGGTGCCGGGCACCAAATCGTAATTGTTGGTGACGGACTGGAAACGGTTCCGGTTCTGAAAGCGCGGGTACAAGACATGCTGCCGCCGAATAACGATCTCGTCGTGCGGGACTGGGACGAACTGCAGCCAGGGCTGAAACAGGCGATACAGGCGGACATGGGAAGCTCGTTCTTCATGTATTTCATATTGTTGATTCTGGTGTCTTTCAGCGTCCTGAACACACAGTTGATGTCGGTGCTCGAACGCACTCGCGAATTCGGCATCGTAATGGCATTGGGCTTGAGGCCCGGCAAGCTTGGGCGACTCGTGTTGCTCGAAACGGCAATGATGGGCGTGATGGGCACCGTCATAGGAATTGTCGTGGGCGGCATAGTGACGTCCTGGTTCACCGGCAACGGCCTCGCGTTTCCGGGCATGGACGAGATGGCCGCGAGATTTAATCTCCCGGCAAGAATGTATCCGGAGGTCAACCTGTTCACTTTGTTCATAGGGCCCAGCGTTGTATTCGTATTTACGATGCTCGCGGCGATATACCCGGCGGTGCGACTACGCTGGCAAAATCCTGTTGATGCGATGAGGGTGGCGTAGTGCGTCTCTTCGGCATTCTGTTTCGATTGGCATGGCGCAACCTGTGGCGCAATCACCGCCGCACCGGGATTATGCTCGGAGCTATCGGTATTGGTGTCTGGGCGATGATTTTCATGACGGCGTTGACGCGTGGCATGGTCGATCAGATGATCATTGACAGCATCGGAGTGATGCCCGGACACGTGCAGATGCATAATCTGAAATTTGCAGATGATCCCAGCGTGTCGAATCGGATCGTCTATTCGAACGCGGAGCTGACGGATAAATTCAAAGATGCCGACTTCGAAGCGTGGGCGAGTCGCGTAAAGGTGCCCGCCATCATTACCAGCGAAAGAGACTCGCGCGGTATTACCTTGCTCGGTGTCGATCCATCGGCTGAACGCAATATTTCCTTTTTCGATTACGATGGCGTTGAGGGTCGTTTCCTGTCGGATGCTGATGACAAAGGCATTGTCATCGGCAAGAGGATGGCCGAAAAACTCGAGACCGATTTAGGGAAGCGGGTTGTCATCATGAGTCAGGACCCCGACAACGAAATCGCTGATCGCGGCTTCAGAATCGTCGGTCTGTATTCAGCCAGCACTCGAGCGGTGGAAGAGGCGTATGCGTACGTCGGCAGGACGACCGCACAAACGATGCTACACATCGGCGACTCAACGACCGAAGTTGTATTCCTGGGTGACGACTATCGAAACGTGGACCCGGTCTTCAACGCCGTAAACGCCGCTGTGGACGACAGCGTATCGGTGCGCCGTTGGTTCGAGATTGATACCTATCTCGGCACCATGTTGGGCGTGATGGATGGTTTCGTCCTTATTTGGGTTGTCGTCATCTTTCTCGCTTTGTCATTCGGACTCGTGAATACGCTCGTCATGGCTGTGTTTGAGCGCGTGCGTGAAATCGGTCTGATGCTGGCGCTGGGTATGAAGCCGAGCAGCATTTTGAGTCAGATCATCATTGAATCGATGCTGCTGCTTACTCTGGGTCTAACCATCGGTAATGTCCTGGCATGGGCAACAGTCGTCCCGCTGCAGGATGGTATCGATGTTTCCGTTGTCTCGGAAGGCATGGAAATGTGGGGAGCATCCAGCATGCTTTATCCCAAACTGTATGCCAGCGATATGATGCTCGCGTCCGGCGTTGTGTTGTTGCTCGGTTTTTTTGCAAGTCTTTCACCAGCCTGGCGGGCGTCGAGATACGAGCCCGTCGAAGCCATTACAAAGGTCTGAAAATGAGTGCTGTTCGTTGTGTGGATTTGTGCAAGACGTATCGTCAGGGTGATCAGGACATCAAGGCGCTTGATCACGTCAGTATCGAGATCGCCTCGGGCGGCTTTGTTTGCCTTTCGGCGCCGTCGGGTGGTGGTAAAACGACTCTGTTGAATGCAATCGGCGGACTCGACATCCCCGATAGCGGCGAAGTCTACGTCGACGATCAACGCATCGATAACCTAAGCAAGGGAGAGCTTGCGGATTTACGCTTGCGACAAATCGGCTTCGTCTTTCAAGCCTACAATTTGATACCCGTACTCTCTGCACAGGAAAACGTCGAGTTCGTCATGCAGGTGCAGGGCGTCGCCGCGGATGAACGCAATGACAAGGCAAGGGCAATTCTTGATGAGGTCGGACTTAAGGGCCTCGAAAACCGGCGTCCGGCCGAGATGTCGGGCGGGCAGCAACAACGAGTCGCCGTTGCACGAGCGGTCGCGTCGCGACCGGCTTTGATACTTGCGGATGAGCCGACGGCGAACCTGGACTCAAAAACCTCCGACGGCCTCATGGAGCTTTTTACAGAGCTTAACGAGAGTCACAAGTCCACGTTCATAATCGCGTCGCATGATCAGCGCGTTATGAACTACGCCAAGCGCCTCATTCGTATGCTCGACGGTCGTATCGTCGACGACATCGACCAGCGTGCTGCATAGATACCTCGTCCTTCTGATTGCGCTCCCGATTTTGGGGGCGGCCGCCGATGCCAGGACAGAATTTGGCGGTCATACGAAACTTCGAGTGGTCGGCCAGAGCTACCCGTCGGACAGTCTGTTTCATGATCTTTATGGCAGCAGTTCCATCGATACACAGGGAGCACTGAGGCTAAACCTTGAACATCGCCAGTCCGGGTGGACCTTCAATACGAGCTACCAGCTGGTCGCTCTGAATGGGGATACATTTTTGCTGCCCAGCGACGCGCGGCGTCTGCTCGATCTGACGTCCGTCGTTGAACGAGGCAACGAATCTGCCCTGGTGCACCGTCTTGACAGGCTGTGGCTCGGATTTACCAGCGAGAAGACCGTTGTCCGGTTCGGGCGTCAGGCCCTGTCGTGGGGCAATGGCCTGTTCTACGCACCCATGGATCTCGTTAACCCGTTTGATCCCGCGGCAATCGATACCGAATATAAAGCGGGCGACGACATGTTGTATCTGCAGTATCTGACGGATAGTGGCGCGGATGTTCAGGGTGCTTATGTGATTCGTCGTGATGTGTTGAATGACGACGTAGACACAGATGTTGCGACAGCCGCCGTTAAGTATCACGGCTTCGCAGGGGATGGCGAATTCGACGTGCTGGTGGCCAGGCAATACGGCGACGACGTACTGGGTCTTGGCGTGAGTCATGCGTTGGGCAGCGCGCATTGGAGCAGCGATCTCGTAGTGACGGATACCGACTTTGATACCGTTGTGCAGCTATCCACCAACTTAAGTTACTCGTGGATGTGGCGCGGGAAAAACATGAGCGGCGCGATCGAATACCACTTCAACGGTTTTGGTCAGGATTCAGAGAATTATGATCCGTTGTCGCTGGCAGCGAACCCCGATCTTCTGCGGCGACTGATTCGAGGAGAGAGCTTTACCCTGGGGCGTCATTACGTCGCGGGCAGCGTGCTGATAGAGATGACACCGCTGTGGTCTGTCTCGCCGACCCTGCTGATTAATGCCAGTGATCCCGGTGGTTTGTTACAACTGGTCACAAACTACAGCTTGTCAGACAACATGACTTTGCTGGCTAGTCTGAATATTCCGTTTGGTGAATCCGGCAGCGAGTTCGGAGGGATTGAGACGGTAGTTCCAGGACGGTATCTTTCCCGAAGATCGGGCCTGTTTGCGCAATGGGCCTGGTATTTCTAGACTTCTTTCAAGCTCGTCAAGAGCCGGCGGAACGCACCTTCTACTTCGAGTTCGAATACCGGATCTTTGACGTGCACAAACTGATCGACCTCGAAATCATGCGATTCCTCGCCCAACAACTTATCAACGCGAGGAAACAGGTCTTGTTCCTCCCAGGTCATGTGGTTTCGCAGTCTGTCGACGTAGCTCTGCAAATCCTCGACAAGATGCTCACGTCGAACAGCCGCTCCGGCGACGATGGCCTCAACGTCATCGCGTAATCGCGACCCTAATGCGGCAATTTGCTGATGATCTTCAGGTACATCATCGAGTCCGTCGGCAAGATCGGGACGCTTTGATCGTAACTCCGCGTAGACGATATCTTCCTTTGGGTGATGCACGGCATCCGGATACACCGTCATGTAATGCATGATTTCATTGATGAGTTCGAAGTCGGGATCATCGCCGGATTTCGCAGACTTCGCCGTCTTTTCAAGGACGTTGAGGACCTCCGCCATATTGCGGTGATCCTCCCGTAACTCATTCAATAACTGCCGTGTATTGGATTCCATGAGGACATCTTGCGTTACCCGCGAAGCCTGCGGTATCGGGATAACCCCCTATCCGGCAGGCACTGCGGTCAAATCACAGGAACTTCTTCACCATTCCCAATAGGTCGCCCAGACCGCCGGTCTGGCCCCCGGTGCTTTTCTTGTTCATCGCACCCATCGCCAGCGTTGCCAGCAACGGAAGCACTTTCTTGATCAGCCCGGCGTCTATTCCTGTGTCCTTCTCGGCGGTTCTCGCAACCTCTCGACTGACTTTTTTACTGCCGAAAATATGTCCGAGAATTCTGTTTCCGTCGAGACGCGTTTCATCCGCGAGCATTGATTTCGGGTCGTCGATGTATCGATCGTGACCACCGCTTTGCAGCGCGCGACTTAACTGGGAGAGACCGGTCGCGCTGGTTGCGCCCTTGGTCAGGCCGCCCATTAATGCCGGCGCCAACGAAGCGACCAGCTTCGAGGCGTCCGACGCGTCGAGTCCTACAGCACTGGCCAACTGGCCGATACTGTCGCCACCGCCGCTGCTCTTGAGCAAATCAAGTAGATCCATAACTATTTCCTTATTATTCTGCGGGAATTCGGATTTTTTGACCCGGGTAGATCTTATTCGGATCCGAAATGATGTCGCGGTTCGCTTCAAAAATCTTCATGTATTTCGAGCCGCTGCCGTAGAAGCGCTTGGCAATTCCGCCGAGCGTATCGCCGCTAACGATTTCGTAGAGTTCGACCTCCTCTTCTGGCTCTTCCGGAGTCGGTGCAGGCGCGCGGAGGTCGTCCGCAACGATTTTCTCTACGCCCGCAATATTGCCGGCAACCAGGATTGCACTCTTGCGTGCGCCCTCACTGGTGCAATCACCGCAAATGGTTGCTACGCCGTCATCGAATGTAACCTCCAGATTGCTCAGGCCACTGGTCTGGACCTCCAGATGTTCCTTAATATCGTCCGCGGCCTCGGCGTCCGTATTAATAACTCGCCGACCAACTTCCTTAACAAAATCGAAAAGACCCATTTTTTTCTCCAATGCTGATTATTCGTATTGACGCGTATGTTGCGCCCTATTGCTTAGGCGATCGTCTGTATAATGTTCCAAACGATTCCGGGATAATGCCATGCGTAACTTCATTTCACTGCTGTTTATTATAGTTATTTTTCTTACCGGCTGCTCAGTTAATCCTGTGACCGGCAAGCGCGAACTGATGATGGTGAGTTCAGCGCAAGAAATCGAAATGGGCAAGCAGAATTACCTGCCGATGCAACAGTCGCAGGGCGGTGCTTACGACGTCGATCCCGAGCTATCAAGCTATGTGCAGCGTGTTGGTAGTCAGGTCGCCGCGCAAAGTGGCGTCACATTGCCGTATCAATTCGTGGTTCTCAACAACTCTGTACCGAATGCGTGGGCGCTTCCGGGCGGCAAGATCGCGATCAACCGAGGATTGCTGACAGAGCTGAAGTCGGAATCCGAGCTCGCGGCCGTACTGGGCCACGAAGCGGTACATGCCGCGGCACGTCACACCGCGAAGCAGATTTCACGCAGCCAGATCATGCAGGTCGGTGTCGCAGCAACGGCGATCGCTTCCAGCGGCAACGATTACGGAAACCTGCTTGCCGGCGGGGCGAGTATGTTGGCTCAGCTGAGCTTATCGAAGTACGGTCGCAGCGCAGAACTTGAGTCGGATCTCTACGGCATGCAATACATGTCAAAGGCAGGCTACGATCCACAAGGCGCGGTTGCGCTGCAGGAAACATTTTTGCGGCTAAGTGAGGGACGTCAGTCGGACTGGTTAAGCGGCTTGTTTGCCAGTCATCCGCCGTCGCGCGACCGCGTTCAAGCGAACATAGCGACGGCGGCGACCTTACCGGCGGGCGGTCGCAGCGGTCGTGACGAGTTTCAGGCCGTAATGCGAAAGACGATGAGCACGAAGCCGGCGTACGAAGCCTACGACGAAGGCCGCAAAGCCCTGGCAGAGGACAAGATCGAAGAGGCTCTCGCACTATCGAACAAGGCGCTGGGACTCTATAGCGAAGAGGCGCACTTTCATGCGTTACGCGGTGATGCGCGCCTGGCGGCGGACAAATACGATATGGCGATTACAAATTACAACCGCGCCATCGGTCGACGGGACGGATTCTTCTACTATCACCTGCAACGGGGTATCGCGAATAAGGAGCTCGGCCGGGCGGACAGTGCAGTCACTGATCTCAATCGCAGCATAGAACTACTGCCAACGGCTCCTGCGTATTTCGCGCTGGGCAATATCGCCGAAAAACGTGGCAACTTTCCCGTCGCTATAGGCCACTACAAAGTCGTGGCGAAAAGCGGCGGTGATTACGGTAAGGCTGCGACTGCTGCGTTGGTTAAGCTGGATTTACCCGCGAATCCGGGAGCGTATATCCCGAAAGCCTGCGATGCAGATGGCAGTGGTCGACTTGTCGTGTCTGTCCGCAATGATACGGGTGTTCAGATCACGGGCGTGCAGGTCGCGGTCAGCGTCACTGACAGCTCGGGGCGTTCTTCACAACAGCGGCACAGCATCAGGGGTCAGATCGCCCCAGGGCAGATCGCCAGCGTCAATACTGGAATGGGCCCCTTCACACCGGGC
>CAZMRZ010000028.1:0-33549 GCA_964568835.1 uncultured Woeseiaceae bacterium
TCTGAATCAATCTCTCCGGGCGCGCCAATTAAAAACAAAGGGTTAACCGGTTTTTTCGGCTAGCCCTTTTTTTATTTCCGACACTTTTCCGAGTCATGTTGCGATGACACGGGCTCAGAGACTGCAACGGGTATTCAACATTGACGTAGAAACCTGCCGAGTCTGCGGTGCTGTAGCCAAGGTGTGCCCGCATTGAGGATCCCGTGGTCATCAGGAAGATACTGAGCCATTTGCATGAGAAATCGGCGCTGGATTCAGGAGTACAGATCGCCAATCCTCGTGCGCTGCCACAAGCCAGCCTGTTCGGCTAATTCGGGGAAGATTCCCGGCGTGCTCGGGACGCAAAATGTGCTCAACGGCGTTTCGACGGCGGTGGGCGTGATGGAAAAGGCCCTTTATTCGTCTAATACTCGTCCGCCGACTTAATTTCGATGGTTCTGTGAACTGCGTCGTTTGCGCGACAGGGGAGCTTAAATTACCATAATGCAATGCACGCAAAAAGCTCCCGCCTCTTTGAATCAGGAATTCTCGTGAATTTTAACTACTTGTTTTTAGCGGTAATTCTGACGCTATTATCTTCGCCGGCGCATGCCTATATCGACCCAGGTTCCGGAAGTGCAATCATGGGCGCTATTGTCGGTTTTTTCGTTGCCATCGGCCTCGCAGTAAAGACCTACTGGTACAAACTCAAAGCTCTGTTCACAGGTGCCTCTAAGACGCAATCGCCTCCTGAGAATCCGGCAAAGAACGACGAGTAAATTGCGCGTTAGCAATCTTGATGTATTCCTACTAGGCGCCGGCCGACCAGCGAGGGGCTTACGCCCATCTGCGCTTAAACACATCAACCTGGCGACCTGCGCGCTTGACTGGCAGCAGAACGCATTTCGCGATGCGATTGATGAACCAACTATACATTTTTTGGGTGGTTACCAGGTCCAGTCGGTTATCGACAAGTATCCGCAGCTCAATTTCACCGTGGTCGCAGATTGGTCCGGAAAGTCGATCCTGCATACTTTGCTCGCGGCACCGTTTCGCGAACGCCCGGCGATCATAAGTTACTCCGACACTGTTTTTCGGCCGCATGTCATTCGGGAAATGCTTGATGTAACTGCCGACGTGGTGGTGTGCATTGATTCTCTGTGGCGACAACGCTATGAAGAGAGAACGATCGAGGATGTGAAGTCGGCTGAGACGATCGACCTATCCGATCACACGAGTGAATATTTACAGGCTGATACACGCAGTTCCACGGTTGAATTTACCGGCCTCATGCTGCTTCGCCAATCTGCGCTTGCGCGTTTGGCAAGAGCAAACGAAGCGGCGATCGGAAGCAATCTTCTCGACGCAACTAGTTATCTGCTTGGTCAGGGCCTGGTCGTTGAATTCGTAGACGCACAAGCTGAATGGGCTGAATTTAACGCACCGGCAGACCTCGCGCGATTCGTGCTCGGCACCAAAGCGGAAACACTCGCACGTCTTGAAAATGTCGTGACCAAATCCGAGATTGGACGTCAGGAAACATTCTCTGTCAGTGAATGGCTGCGAACGAAGTCGCAGGTACTCGACCGGATCGCGGCAAAATTTCCCGACACCAATCTTATAGTTCGCAGCAGTGCCAAGTCTGAGGATAACTGGGATGGGTCGCTTGCCGGCAGTTACGACAGCGTATTAGGAGTACCGAGCGACGAGCCAGCAAAAATTTGTGATGCGGTCGATAATGTCATCGACTCCTACGCTCGCCAGGGCGGTGAGGACCGGGTGTTGGTGCAGGAGCTCTTGCGCAACGTTGCCAGTTCCGGCGTCGTTTTCACTCGCGGGCTGGCGACGGGTGCGCCTTACTACCGCATAAATTTCGATGACGAATCGCTTGCAACTGATTCGGTAACCAGCGGTACAGGAAGCTCTCTGCGTACTGTACTTGTTTCGCGCGAAGACCCACGGCGTATTAACGAAGTGGAGCCGGCTCTTAGCGGTTTGATGGAGGCCGTTGTCGAACTTGAGGAATTGCTTGGGTATGACAAGTTGGATATCGAGTTTGCGGTCGACACGAGTGACAAGGTCCATATTTTTCAAGTTCGACCGATTACCGTAGATCACAGCGAGTTCGAAGCGGCAGACGTAGACGTATTCGCGTCACTTGAGTCGGATCGCCAACGGTTTAGGGAATTTCAAACATGCAATCCGTTCACCATAGGAGAGCGCACGGTGTTTGGCGTTATGCCAGATTGGAATCCCGCCGAAATCATCGGGACACGGCCGAGCTCCCTGGCTTATAGCTTGTATCGCTATTTGATCACCGATCAAGTTTGGGCCGAACAACGAGCTGAGTTTGGTTATCGAGATGTACGACCACACAAGCTCGTCGTTTCGTTTTCCGGCCAGCCGTACGTCGACATTCGCGCCAGTTTGAATTCTTTTATTCCAGCCACTATTTCGCCGGACTGTGCGGATCGCCTGGTCAATGCCTACATCAAATGTCTTGGCAACAATCGGGATTTACACGACAAGCTGGAATTTGATGTTGCGTTCACCGTCTTAAGTCCTTGTTTTCGAAACAATGCAGCGGTTCGCCTGCCGAGCAAGGGCAAGCGCGACCGGGACTATATCGACGCATTGGAAGAGGGACTCAGGGCTATTACGAACCAGGCACTGAATCGCCTCGAAAGTGACGTCGCTCCTGTGTATGAGTTGGCGCGACGGCGTGAGTTGATCGAATCGACCACAATGCCCGACTTGCAAAAAGCGATTACGTTGCTTGAGGATTGTCGAAACCTGGGCACCTTGGCTTTTGCCCATGCTGCACGAGCCGGTTTCGTGGCGACGACGTTCTTGAACGATTTCGTCACGATCGGCGTCATGACGGAAGAGCAGCGAGAGCACTTTCTGACAGGGATCAAAACCGTCACAACGGACTTTGAAGAAGATTTGCTACGACTAAACAACGCGGAAATATCAATGCAGGTCTTTGTCGAGCAATACGGACACCTGAGGCCAGGCACTTACGACATTACCGTTCCAACCTATCGCGAAGACGCAGATCGATATCTGATGGGCGGTGAGCAACTGCAGGCGAATCATCAAAGCTCTCCTTTTGTACCGGATGTTGAACTCTGTGATCGGGTCCAAGCGGTGTTGGAGGAATTAGGCATCGAATCGGATCCGCTTGCATTGTTCACCTATATGAAAAATGCGATTCGAACTCGTGAAGAAGTGAAGTTTATTTTCACGAAAAATCTTAGTCGTGCATTGGACTATTTCGTGAGTTACGGTAAAGCTCATGAGATTTCACGTGAGAATTTGGCGCATCTGAGTTTTGAAGACTTCAGAAACGCTCAAAACGGCGCCGTCGGCCGGGCCGGTTTGCTGCAGAATATTGAGCTTCGGCGACAGGCGGCGAAAATCAGCCAAATGGTTGAGTTGCCAGAGCTAATCGTCAATGTTGATGACATGCATTGCTTCGAGCAACGGCGCTCACAACCGAATTTCGTAACCAACAAAGCGATCGAGGCGCCTTGCCTGCATTTGGACCGTACAGAAAACGTCGATCTGAAAGGAAAAATTATCTTCGTTTCTCAGGCGGATCCCGGCTACGATTGGATGTTCGTGCACGGAATTGTCGGATTGATAACCCAGTATGGAGGTGCCAATTCGCATATGGCGATCAGATCAGCAGAACTAGGCATTCCGGCGGCAATCGGCGTTGGCGACAGGCTTTTCGAAAGCCTCGCGCACAGCCGCCGAATACGGCTCGATTGCAATGCCAGAAAAATCGAAGTGATCGCATGAAAAAACTCGCTATTAGTCAACGCGTCGAAGAGCATCAGGCTTATGCTGAACGCCGTGACTGCCTTGATCAGCGTTGGTCTGACTTTGCAGACGCGCTCAATTGTGCGCCTATTCCATTGCCAAATATCCGCGCAGACAAGGTAGATGCCTATCTGAACTTGATCTTGCCCGACGCAATCATCCTGAGCGGTGGTAATTCATTGCTGACGCAGAAAGAGACGGCGCAGGACGCCGCGCCGGAGCGAGATGCGTTCGAATCGGCGTTGCTGGATTGGGGATTAGTGAACAACAAGCCGATTCTGGGTGTTTGTCGCGGCATGCAGTTCATCAACCACTATTTTGGTGGTTCGACTTTTGAAATAGGCGAACATGTCGCACGTCGTCACCGGATATCCTTTTGTGGTGATTTGTCGGACGCCGCAGCAATGGACGTAAACAGCTTTCATGATTTCGGACTCAAGCCGGAGCACCTGGGCAAACAAGTTAACGCGCTGGCGATGGCCGAAGATGGCACGGTAGAAGCACTCTCGCATGCGTCGCAGAAAATCGCGGCTGTCATGTGGCACCCTGAAAGAGAAAATCCGTTTTCAGAGTTCGACTTGTCGCTAACGCGCCGTCTGCTGGGATTGTGAAAGCGCTAGTCCTTGCAGCCGGTCAGGGGAGCCGGCTTCAGCCATTGACCAACGATCAGCCGAAGTGCTTGGTTGACGTGTTAGGGCGTTCCCTGTTGGCCAGACAGGCGGAAACGTTTGCGGAATGCGGCATCACCGAGATTGCCATTGTTGGCGGTTATCGAATTGAGAAAATTCGCGAGCTCGGCTTCAGCTGTTTTAGAAATGAACGCTTTGAATCGACCAATATGGTCGAATCGCTGTTCGCGGCCAGGGATTTCCTGTCGGGGCCCGAAGATCTGATCATCAGTTACGGTGACATCGTTTATGAGCCGGATAATCTTCGCCGCCTAATGGAGGCCGACGCTGACATCAGTCTCATGGTCGATATGAATTGGCGCGACTATTGGAGCCAGCGCCTGACTGACCCGTTAAGCGATGCGGAAACGCTGAAGTTCAAGGATGGCGATTTCCTGGCAGAACTCGGCAAGAAGCCACAGTCCTATGACGAAATAGAGGCGCAGTACACGGGGCTGATCAAAATTCGTGGCGACGCCTTACAGGCCTTCTGCGATTTTTACGATGCGTTGGACCGTGCCGCAACTTATGACGGTCAGTCTTTCGAGAATATGTACATGACCAGCTTATTGCAGATGCACATTGATGCAGGTTGGCCGGTACGTGGCGTACGAGTGCACGGCGGTTGGTTGGAGGTTGATACCGTTGCCGATCTCACTTTGTATGAAAACCTTGCCAAGACGCACGAGCTGGACGCGTTTTGCAAATTGGATCAGTACTAGTTGGGATTCTTCAATCACATTTCGAGCCTTGTTAGCTTCATGCAGCTACCGCGGGAGCAGCGACGAGTTATTTTCTACTCGGAAGGTCCGGCCTATTGGGCTCACCTCGGCCTTCTTCTGCAGCGTTTCCTCGATGCTTCCGATGTACCGGTTTGTTTATTTAGTTCCGATCCGGACGACCCAGGTCTAAGCTATACGCACCCGAATCTGAAGACCTTTCTGGTCGATGAGGGGTGGGTTAGGGATTGGCTATTTGCCAATACTGACGCCGATCTCATAGTAATGACGACGCCGGACTTGCAGCAATACCAACTCAAGCGCTCAAAACACAATGTTCATTACGTCTACGTGCAGCACTCGTTGGTGAGTCTGCACATGGCCTATAGGCCCGGCGCCTTCGACCATTTCGACACGATTTTTTGCGCCGGCCCACATCATGTTCCTGAGGTTCGCGCGCTGGAAAAGCAACGCGGTTCGCGAGCGAAAAAGGTTGTCGAGCATGGTTACGAACGGCTCGATCAGATTTTGGCCGGACGAGCGGACGAGGGGTCGTCGCCGGGCGCTGACGAAACACCGCATATACTAATCGCTCCGTCCTGGGGGCCGAGTGGCATTATTGAAAAACTTGGCGAAGCTCCAGTGACGGCGCTGTTGCAAGCCGGCTTCCGCGTTACCCTGCGGCCGCACCCGCAAACCATTAAACAAAGCGGAGAGACGGTCGAGAGCATTATGAATCGCCACTGGGAAAACCCGTTTTTTCATTTCGATGATGATGTTTCGTCAACAGCGTCGTTGCGGACCTCGGACGTGATGATCAGCGACTGGTCTGGTGCGGCACTGGATTACGCTTTCGGACTCGGCAAGCCCGTCGTGTTTATTGACACACCGCGTAAAGTGAACAATTTAGAATACGAGGAATTGGACATTGAACCGTTTGAGTCGAGTATACGTACTGTCGTCGGAGAAATTGTCCCACAAGACGGTTTAGACACGCTTGGTGAAGTTGTACATCGTTTGCTTGAGAAGTCCTCTTACAGGGATATGCAGGAAGTCGCTGTGAACCATGTCTTCAATGTCGGTCGGAGCAGTGAAGCTGGGGCGAAAGCGTTGCAGCAGATCCTGGCGGATCACTCATCATGAGAATGTTCAGTACGGTAGCGATGATGTTCCTGATGGTTTCTCCACCAGCTGGCGCGTCAAATGATGCTGCGTGCGCAGATTTGCATTCCCCATTTAACCGCGACCTCGCGGCGTGGGCAGAGTCCAGTCCTGATGTCATTACGTTTTTACTGACCTGCGACGGTGGGTTGTTGACGCTGCGAGCGGTGACGAGCGAAGCGACCACGCTAACTTATAGTCCGCAACTGGACCTTCTCGCCGAGCCACAACGCTTCTACGGCTTGGCGGCGTACTACAACCAAGTCGAAGAAATTGAGATTCAATCCTCTGAGGGCGCAACTTGGCAGGGTTGGAAAGGTCGTTTTGCGGCCGTATTGGTCAAGCCGGACGAAGGTCGCGTCGTCATCAGTGGAAATACAATCGAGCTGACGCCGGGCGCTAACGGTAACGTGATCATGCAATTCGGCGTGATCGATGCGAGCGGGCGGGGTGCATTCGGCGGCATTGAGTCGCGAGACCTGCGGTACACGCATCTGTGGGGCTGGCTACGGGTGCTTTGTTTGCTTCTGGAAGAGATTCTAGCAGGCATTCAAAGCATTGCCGGATTGAGCTGGGGACTATCTATTATTCTGCTGTGCGTCATGATCAAAGTCGCACTTATTCCAGTCACAATGTTTGTTGTAAAACAGCAGCGCAGAGTCGGAACCATACAGTCGGCACTAGAGCAGCCACTACAGGAAATCAAAGCCAATTACGATGGTCAGGAAGCGCATGAACGGATAATGGCGGCGCATAAGGATCTGGGCGTCTCGCCGTTCTATACACTCAAGCCGATGCTGGGCATGTTCATACAAGTTCCCATCCTGGTTGCCGTATTTAATATGTTGGGTGAGCTACCGTTCCTCTCGGGACAGACGTTCTGGTGGATGTCGAACCTGGCGTACCCGGATGCAGTTCTAAGTTTTACGGAAGCGGGCAGTGGCATTCCGTTTTTTGGTAGTACGTTAAATTTGCTACCAATTCTGATGACCGTGGTCACGATTGGATTGGCGATTTCGTATAAAGATCACGTTGCGCCCGTATCAGAGACGAGAAAACAAAAGCGTAATCTGTATCTCATGGCCATCGCTTTCTTCGTGCTGTTCTATCCCTTTCCGTCGGCAATGGTCCTGTACTGGGCAACGGCCAACGTACTGCAGGTCGTTCAGCAGCTAGTTACAAAAAAATGAATTCCTTTAGCGATCTATTAACGTACTTACGTAGCACCGTAACGTGTTCTGCGCAGCATGACGAAGGCCAGGTCTCCGTAATTGTTGATCTGAATCGATTGCTGCGGACTGACGAGTGGTCGAGTGATGATTGGAGATTCATTGAACAGCTATCAAAGAGGCTGGACACGACGCGGCGAATCGACGATTCAT
Source organism: uncultured Woeseiaceae bacterium (assembly GCA_964568835.1). Taxonomy (GTDB): domain Bacteria; phylum Pseudomonadota; class Gammaproteobacteria; order Steroidobacterales; family Woeseiaceae; genus UBA1847. Next base: position 7,738 of record CAZMRZ010000028.1, read on the forward strand.
GTTCTGCCGCAGGAATCGTTGAACCGTGGCGGTCAGTTTGTGCGCTTGTTCTTTGCCAAGCGTTTGTTGCGCAAACCGACCAGAAACCTGCCAGTCCCTTAGTCTTGAAGCGGCTGAATGTAGCGCATAAAGCAATCGACTATCTCGCAGCGATTGCTCCTGATGACGCGAACAAGTTTTCTGATGCACTGCGCACGGCCAGTTTCTCCTATGCGGCCAATTTCGTTGCAATGACGCCTGTTGAAAGCAGCACAGCAAGCGACAGAGCGAGTACAATATTGCCGCTAACCGTGCTTTTCTCAGAAGGCCCGATCGCGAGAGCGTACTTGGAGACCATTGCGAGCCTCGGGTTGCGGCCACGCAAAATCGTGCATTTAATTTCGGCGGTTGACGTTGCTAGCGGCAAAGAGAATTTGCCGTGGTTGCCAACAGTTTTGCGCAAACCCATTGCCGCAGGAATGCAGCGAAACCGAATTTTCTATTGGCCGAATGCTATTGCGAAACAGCATCCGGACGCGGTATCGGCCATAGTCAGTAAGGTAGCCGCCAGTTTCGATTTCGCAGAAGAAACGATTCGCCAGGCGCAAACCAATAAGCCACTCATTGAATACAGCGATTCGGTTGATACATTACTGATCGAGAACTTGCGCGACCCGGCATTGCTCAATTACGTGGATGGCGAGACCGACAAGGAGTTTCTCTACACCGGTGGCGGAATCGTCCCGGCAACGTTGCTTGCCGCCCCCAAATCTCGCTTTGTCCACGTTCACCCCGGATTTCTACCCGATATTAGAGGCGCCGATGGACTGTTGTGGTCGATTTTGACGAAGCGGCGGCCGTCGGCGTCCGCGTTCTATATGGGACCTGGCATAGATACGGGAGATATCATTGCCACGCATTGGTTACCAGAGGTTCGTGCTCATATCGACGCAGGCATTGATACGCTCACTCGTTACAGAATGGCCTATGCATTGATCGATCCCTGGGTGCGGTGCCGCGTGCTTCGAGAACTCATTGAAAGCAATGTGGCCTTTGAAAACATACCGGCAACTGCACAAGACGAAATGGATGGCACTACTTATCATTTTATGCACGATCAACTGCGGCGCATGGCGCTGGACAAATTGTTCGGTTTCGCATGACAGGCAGGAATCAAATTAGCTTCACCGGGGTCTTTGGCTATTGCGCGGCCATAGCGGCGCTGCAGTTCCTTGCAGTGCCCTTATTCATGATCGGAAATAACCCGAACGACTTCGGTTTTATCAATCTTACGGTACTGCTTGTCGCCGGTGCGTTGCTTAGTTGCGGTTTGGCGCTGCTGTTGCTGACCTTCTATGGCGTGCTTTCGTTTTGGGGAAAAGCCCAAATTGCGCTGCTTGGTTTGGGTTTTCTGTTTTGGTGGGTCCTGATCGCTGGTTTCCTGTTGCCGGTCTCCGTTAGTGCCGGCATGGTTGATGCGCAAGCTGCCGGCGTAGATGCTCAACACTTTATTCTAACCGCGGTAGCTGCCGGCGGACTGACCTGGCTAAGTCAAACGGCGGCAAGGCAGTATGTACTAGTGTTCGCGATCGTCCTCTGCTTGTTTACTGTCGCTACATCCGTGTATTCGGTCTCACGTTCCGACTTGATCAGACCAACGGCTACGACGGAAGAAGAATTGCCCGAGTCAACGCGACTTTCTGCAGAGCAAAACGTACTCGTAATTAGTTTGGACGGGCTCCAGGGCCATGTTGTGGCCGATCTGCTACGAGACGAACCGGCTGCCGCGAGGGCGTTCAAAGACTTCACGATCTACGAAAATGCGTTGTCGCAATCGCCGGCAACGGTGGCGTCAATGGTTGGTGAATTGTTTGGTGTTCGAGACTACAAAGCGCTTGGCAATAGCATCGATGAGGTCAAAGAAGAACTAGTCAATCGCGGTCTGGCTGATCAAATACCGTTGCTGTACGCGGAGGATGCGTATCAGAAACACTACCCGTTCGGCGATGACGCGCAGCTAGGTCAGAACGACGCTACTGCAACCGCCGATAGTGTTGAATTCCTGAGGTACGCCTTGGCAAGAGTCGCTACGCGCTACGCCGTCAATAGCAGCGCGAGCGAGAACGTTTTTGCTGCACTCGTCGACTTGCTGGCGGAGGAGGGTAGCGACGATTTGGCTGGTCGAATGAGAAATCATGCTGGTCCAGACTGGGACAAGCGGTCAGTTGCCGAAATCCACGAGTTCGATTCATATACACGAGATCTGAGCATCAGCGACAAACCATTGAGCTACCGTTACCTGCACTTCGCTTTCACGCACTATCCGGTCGACTTCGATGAGCAATGTGCATACAGAAGTGACGATCGGCGTTGGTTTGATGCGAATCAGAACGAGCTAGGCCTGGAAAATGAAACACGCTGTGCGCTGTCAAAAATGGGCGATTTTTTACAGGCACTGAGAAACCTTGAGATTTACGATCAATCGCTCGTTGTATTTAAGTCCGATCACGGCCACCCGACCAAATATTTCGCCGACGAACCGTACAATCTGGAGATCAACAAGCACAATCTATGGGGTTATAGCCGTTATCGACCCTTGTTGATGATCAAGCCGGCGCGAGCCGTGCAGGACAAATTGGTGCGGCGCACAGATCTCGTATTGCTAAATGACCTGGCTAAGACCATTTGCCTGCATGGCGCAGGTGACGAGGCCAAGTTGGACTGTGAGAATTTCGGCGGTATCGATTTATTGGGTTTCGGCAACGAAGATGCCGGGTATTTTTTGTACGTCGTGCCGACGCGATCGAGCTCATTTACCTTCGATTCGCACCTTGCGGCGCCAATCGGCTCACGATTGATTGAACCGCTAGAAGCGCTGTCAGCCATCGATGGGATAGCACTAACGGCGAACGGCGACTCGACTGACTAGCCTGCAGGAGAAATCGCCGCTGGATTCAGGAGTACAGATCGCCAATCCACGTGCGCCGCCATAAGCCAGCCTGTTCGGCTAATTCGGCGGAATCTTCCTGCTTTAGCCATGTTGCGATCAGAAAACCGACCGAAGGAGCGACCCGCGCCACCATCGCATGAGTCAAGCTGACAGCATTGATTCTTTCCCCCACCGTTATACAGCCCGCGGCGGCGGAAGATGGCGTCCGAACGGACACCATGGTCATGATGACTGAGGTCAATTAATTAGCGTGAACGAGTCCGCAGGAGAGCCGCGTCCTAATTCTCTTGTGGGCATTCCACTGGTATCGCTTGGCTTTCTATTGTTGGTGCGGGCGCTGTTTTAACTTTCCAGGAGCGTCAGCGACTCCCCGTGATCCGGAAATCTCTGTTCGACCCGTTTTGTCATTGTCTGTAAGCTACGTGCTTACCCGCACGATAGTGAGTGATTAATTGCACGACGAAAAGGAAATCGATCAGGAAGAGATCAAAGACTTCTATGACAACGTCTACTATTCGGAGGCCACTGCCTCCAGTGTAAGCCGAGTCCCGAAGCACTATTTTCGTTTGTTCAAACGCTTGAAAATAGACCGTGGTGCCACCGTGCTGGACGTCGCCTGTGGCACCGGTGAATGGCTCGACGCCTGTGCTAGCGAAAACTGCAGCATTTCGGGCGTAGACCTGTCCGCAAAGGCGATCGCAATATGCAAAGAGAGGCTGTCAGAGGGGACGTTTTACGCTCAGCCAGCTGAGACTTTGCCCTTCGACGACGATAGTTTCGACGTTATTACATGCCTTGGTTCATTGGAACATTTTGTCGATCCTGTCAGCAGCATCAAAGAAATGGCGCGGGTAGCTAAGGCGGACGCTCAAATCATACTTCTCGTACCCAACAAGGACTTTCTAACCCGAAAGCTCGGTTTATTTGGCGGTACGTATCAAGTGGACGCGAAGGAAGTAGTCAGAACTCTGGAGGCATGGGACGCACTGTTTGTCGCCGGCGGGCTGTCGGTAACTGATCGTTGGAAGGATCTGCATGTCCTGACTTTCGATTGGGTAAAGAAAGGCAAAATCTACATGTGGCCTTTCAGAGCCCTTCAAGCTTTGCTCTTAGCCGTGTGGCCATTGCGTTGGCAGTACCAGGTTTATCACCGCTGCGTTGTGAGTCCTTAGACCATCGCCGCCATCTAGGAACGGCTATACAGATTGGCGGCTATGTAAGCTATCTTTCTATAAGCACGGTAAACCAACCAAAAGACAGGATAAACCGCTCTTAAGACAGCGTTGGGGCAATTCTTTTCATGTGCTTTTCGTTCGTCCTTAAAGCGCTGACGTAGACCGATCCAATCATTTCTCGAGCTAATCCCGGTTTGTCCCATGCACGAGACCGCGACGTTTACGGATTTCGATGTAACCTGTTGCGAAAGTATTCGCAGGACGAAATCGTAGTCCATTCCGATCTTGAATGAAGTGTCATAGGACCCGTATCTTTCGAATAGTTTTCGCGATATGACATGGCCTTGATGACAAGAGCCCATCTTGAAGTATGTCGATAATCCGAAATTTCTGTTTGGCCGCAATTTCCGACCCTTGTCCGGATAAGACGACATTACTTGAAAAATATAGTAGTCAAGCTGATCTTGTATCGACTCGTAAATTGACTCCAGCGCTTTATCGTCTATCAAGAAATCATCTGAGTTGATGAAGAGTATGTAGTCTCCAGTAGCATGTTCAACCCCTTTGTTTAGAGCATCAGCTATGCCGTTGTCCGGCTCTGAAACCCAGTAGGACAGGTGCTTGCTGTAATTCTGAATAATGTCGACGGTTGCGTCTTGCGATCCACCGTCGATAATAATGTGCTCCTTGTTTTTATACGTCTGCTCTGCCACGCTGACGATGGTATTTTCGATTTCTTCTTCTGAGTTTAGAGATACCGTGACGATTGAGAATTTAATGTCTGTCATAAGCTTAGACTGCTCTGGCTCATTTCTTTGAGGCCTTTCTTAACACGATAAACAAGTGGTCGCGGCCCATCCCCGCGCCGGGAATACTCGTCGAATCGAGGCGACCCAGGATTTTGCGTAGAAGTCTAACAAGGCCGAGGAACGTCTTTGGGAATACACCGTAGAAGCAAGTGAGCACGAAATTAGCTATACGGCGCGGCAAGCTACACTTGAAATAACGAAATGATTCGCAACGAATAGCTGCTACGCCAATAATTTCAGAAATGTACTTCAGCCAGTCTCTGGAGATAAATGCGATGTGCTCGGGGTAAAAACAATACCACCAGTTCGCGCCAAAACGGTTCCATAAGAAATTGTCGGCATCCCCGGTCGTCAAAATAAGAACTCCGTCTTCCGATAGCCTTGACGTCAGCTGCTCGACGAGCAAGATCGGATTGGTCACGTGCTCAATTACATCCGCCGCGATCACAACATCGAAACGATGCTCATGCGGTATCTCGTCGACTGAAGACCACACATCGTTACCAATATTTTGTGCCGCGATGTCGGCGGCCGCACGGTTGACCTCGATGCCATTCCGCTGATATGGCGCGCCTAGCTTTGCGAGTAGCCCCCCTGTGTAGCATCCGAAATCCAGCACGCTGCCCCCGTGGGGCAGCTTCTCGGTGACGTAACTGGCGATCAAGTCCCAGTCTGGCCTGGAAGTATCGGCAGCCCAGGTCGCCGTAGCCGTGTTGTCATAGAGTTGCGTGTAAGTGGCTGCAGTCAGAGTCGGATTCCGGAACTTCAAACTGCATTTGCGACAACGAAAAAGCCAGCCACCCGCCAATGGCTGCGCGAGTCTGGTACCTGCAAACCATTGGGAGTCCGGCAGTACTCCAATATTGAATAGATCTGTGCTCTCGCAGCACGGGCAGCTGTCGCGCAGCTCAGTGTTCATGACGATCACTCACTGCCTGGAACTGAGTTAATTGCCGGTATGTCGGGAATTTGATCGCGTTCGCTACGCAATTGACGCAAAACTGGAACCAGCAGTGCCAGGGAAATAATAGCGTACGCGGCTCGACCCGCAGGAGCACCAACGAGACCTATGTAATCAATCGCCATATACGCTGCGATTACCGCGCAGATTCCCGATGTAATTACGGTCAGACTGATAAATCGAATACGACCCATGCCAAGGAGCAGGTAATAGGACACAGAGTTCAGAGAGAGTATCCAATAGGCAATGACCAACCATGGCAATAACAGTGACGCAGGGGCTGCAGATTCGGCGCCAACCCAATAGTGCAGGAAAGTCGGACCAATCAATATCAAAACTATCGCAAGACTGGTACTCAAAATCAGATTGCCCACTGTCGTTATCCCGGTGAACCGTGACAGTGTGAACGAGCCACCACTTTCAAGTTTGCGACTCACCTTCGGGAAAATCACGCTAAGACCAGCTGCTGAGACAGCATGAATTTGCATCGCCAGCTGAGAGGCAATCGCATAATAAGTCAGACTGGACGCGCCCAACATTGATCCAATCAAAATCCGATCCGCCGCTCCGAACATCACACCACCGACACCCTGCAGCCAACCCCATTTCGCAAAATGCAATATGTCGGATGAGTCCCGAAAAGAGGGACGAAGGCGGCTTAATTTCAACAGCCGTCTGGCAACAATGACCTTCGCCGATAATCGCAGAATCGCTACCACCAATAGCGTCCAGTAGAGCGCAGGCAGGGTTGGAAATCTAATCAGAATAATCGCCGCTGCGACGATCTGCGTCGTTTTGCTCGCGATCTCGATCCTGGCCGCACTACCGAATTGCTCGCTCCCTTTCATCGCCGAGCTAAACACATTGTCCAGCTGTTCTATCCAAATCAAAACGGCCGCCGCCACGCCGGTCGCGCGGACCAGTTCGGTATCTCCCATCCGGCTTAAGACAACCGGCGCCCCAAACCAAAATAGACAAAACACCAACAGCGCGAGCGCACCGCCTCCGAGCATTGCGATCGCAAGTGAGGCACTAACGGCCCTGTCCGATTGCCCCGCGACGTTTCCACCGATGCCTGCCGAAATAGCCTTGATGGTCGACGCTCCGGTACCCGAGTTGAGCACTCCGCCGAGACTGACAGTCGCGGTGAGCAACATCCAGTGACCGTACTGTTCAGTACCCAGCTGGTGAAGAAACCATGGGGTCGATAGCAGTAACAAGAAGGGATACGAGCCGTATTCCATAATTGCCCAGACAGGACTTACAAGCTGTTTTAACATTGCGTTCATTGCGTGGGTTTCCCCGCACCAATATCGAGCGCTGCGAGCAGACTTCTACCATGCTCATCCCAACTAAACGTCTTAGCGTGCTTTCTACACTCCGCACGGCTGGGCAGTCCATCCTGACATATCGAAACAACGGCGTCGGCGAACGCTTCGTAATCTCCTTCCGGTACAAGAACACCATTGATCCCATCTGCGACCGCATCTATGACTCCACCCACAGGAAACGCCACTGTCGGCGTGCCGGCGGCTGCAGCCTCTATTGCCACCATTCCAAAGCCTTCCACGTCACCCTTAACGCGAATCAACGGAAACACCAGTGCTTCTGCCGCTGCGTAACAGTTCCACAAGACGTCGTCGTCGACGGTGCCCAGGAAATTCACTCTGTCTTTGCCGTTCTGCTCAATCGCCTCCAGTAAATCCTTAGACCCTGCCGGGTCTTTCAGTAAAGCGTCGTCGGGCGTATCCCCAGCGACCAACAGCAGTGCATCTGGCTCGAGCCCGACAATACGCGGCCAAGCGTTCTCCAGAAACTCCGCCAGGCCTTTGCGTTTAACCATGCGGCCAACGAACAAGATGATCTTACTGCCTTCGAAACCCAGCCTGGAGCGAGACTCAGCCGCATCGAGCAATGATGACTCCGGCGGAATCGTGCAACCCGGATTCACTATCATTACGTCGTCCGGCGAGCATTTCTTGCCGATGGCAAGTTCGCGCGTGTTTTCGCTGTTAGCGATAACACGATCGTGGCGACGAATAAAAGGTACAAACAAGTGCTGAAACACGAAATTGTCGACAACCAGATCCAGTCCGTGGACGAATATGAAAGAGCGAGCCTTCGTTATTTTCGAGAAAAACCAAGTCACTGGCGCGACCAGGCCGCTGCCACCCAATACCAGATCAAAAGACGTCCTGGCGACTGGCCCCAACCCCTTGATTAATGCCGTAGTAAGGAACCAAAAAGGCGACGGTGGGCATTCGATCACCGCGACGTTTTCCGGAGTAAATTCGCCGCAACCGCTGGGGCCTATTAGCGTCACGTCAAAATTGGACGCCAGCGTCTCTACCGAATGATGCATCAGGCGCTCCATTCCACCGGTTAGCGGAGGAAAATTACGCGTCACAACGAGGATTGATTGGCGAGTCACCTGCTACTGACCCAACAATGCCCGGTTGTCCGTATCGTAAATATATGGACTACCCTTGGAGAGGTGGTATTGATACCCTCGAATCAACGTGGCGGCCTTGGACATGTTCCGGTGTTTGGTTGCGGCTGATAGTAAGTTGTTGGCCATGGCGAAGCAATTGCAGGGTTCACGCTTGGCACCGAAGAAGAGATTTGAATTGAAGATCGTATTTCTCGTAAAGCGCTTTTATACCAATAAGGACCTGATCGAGGACCGTTTCGGTCGACTCTTCTATTTTCCTTCAATCCTTGGCGAAATGGGTCATGAATGCGTTGTTTTTGCACTCGACTTTAAGAATAAAGAAGAAGTAAACGTCTGCAGGAATAACGTCCACTTTCGTAATATTCCCGTGAAGTCGTTTTGGCGCCTGCCCTTGATGCGCAAGTTATTCAGGGATCTGAAATCGTCAAAAGCCGATGTTGTGTTCTCGAGCGGCGATAGCTATTTGGGCTATTGGGGTATGCGCTTGTCGAAGCGACTATCGGCCAGGTCTGTTTTCGATATCTATGATGACTATTCACATTTTGGATCCAACAAAATTCCGTTCATGCGAACGCTTCTGAAATCCGCAGTGAGTAAGAGTGATTTGGTCGTATGTGCGAGCGAACCCATTGGAGAGAAATACCGCGCATTTCAGGAAAACACAATGGTCGTCCAAAATGGCGTCGACAACAAAATCTTCCGGCCAGAAGATAAAAACGTCGCCCGAGAGAAGTGTGGCGTTGGTAGGGGAGACATCGTAGTTGGTTATTTCGGAAGTATTCACGAGCCGAGGGGTGTCGACGACCTGGTCGCAGCTGTTGAACGCTTACGTGTTCAGGGGCAAGACATTAAATTGCTGATGGCGGGACGCGATTATGGTGATGTCAATTTGGACTACCCATGGATCGACTGTCGCGGAATGGTGGAGCAAGAAGACGTGGTCGCAATGATCAATTCATGCGATGTCGTGACGATGCCATACAAAGACACCGAAATAATCAGGATGACCAATGCATGCAAATTGATGGAATATATCGCTTGCCGTATTCCCGTGGTTGTTACGGATGTCTCCGACTATGCGAGCTATTTCCCGGAGAGTTTCGGCTGTGTTTCGGAACCTTCTAACCCGAACGCTCTTGCCGGTGTGATAGCTAAGCAACTAGAAAACAAGAACGTCGTTGACGACGAGCAAGTTCTCACTTGGGAAAAACTCGCTGCACGACTAGAGAAAAGCATTCAGAAACTCTGCTAATGGCCTACTACGTATTGAAGGAAAAGCTATGAGCCCGAAGAAGCTAAACATACCCACCCAAACGACCTGGCTCGTCTCCGGCCTGTCTGTACTTTCGCTACTTTTCGGCTGTGCGTCTGTAAATGATCTGCCGGACTACGCCGAATACGACATTGAAACCCTGCAGGTACTCATGCAGCAGGGTCAGCTCAGCTCTCTCGAGCTGACTCAGTATTACCTGGACAAAATCGATGCTGTCGATCGAAATGGCTCGACGCTCAACTCGATCATCGATACAGTCGACGCAGTTCAATGAGTGTTATCCATTACGCAGGCCAGCCCGGTGGTAGGGCTGGCCTGTGTTTGCTAACGCTCTTAATTCTTTTTTGTTATGTGCCAGCGTCCCGAGCACAGGCGGACGAGTGGCATTTCTCCGATGTTGATCGAATTGTCGCGGTGAGTGACATTCATGGTGCGTATGGCGCCCTGGTTACGACGCTGCAACAAGCCGAGGTTATCGATAAGAGTCTTGCCTGGAGCGGTGGCGAGACACACCTTGTCATTACCGGTGACCTGCTGGATCGCGGTCCCGAGTCACGCCGCGTGATGGACCTGATCATGCGGCTGGAGCGAGAAGCGCCGCTTGCCGGGGGTCGAGTACACCAATTGCTTGGCAATCACGAGGTGATGAATCTCAATGGTGATCTGCGTTATGTATCCGATGAGGAATACGCTGCATTCCTGGATATAGAATCTGCCAAGGAACGCCAGTATTGGTTCGAACAGTTTCTCAGCCGCAAACCCAAAGACAGTGATGAAGCGGCCGTACAATGGGAGTTCAACCAGAAGGCGCCGCCCGGGTACTTCGGCCACCGTCGCGCGTTCCGCCATGATGGACTCTACGGAAAGTGGCTTCTCGAAAAACCGATAATGGTCGTCATCAACGACACTGCGTTCGTGCATGGCGGTGTTCCACCCTATGTTGCAGAACATGGACTTGCCGGAATCAACGGACCGCTCAAGAAAGAACTTTCCGATCTACTGGTTTCCCGGTCCGAGCTTGAAGACTCGGCAGAGATGAACCCGATCGACAGATTTAAAGAAAGCCCGGCAATGCTTACCGAAAGAATCAAGGCGGGGCAACTCATGGGCGCTATGCAGGCCGCCGCCGAGAACGTGATTGCGCTCAGCAAATCGCCGTTGCACGGGCCGGCCGGACCGACCTGGTATCGGGGTACCGCATCGTGCAGTAGTCTCATTGAAGGGGATGAACTTAATGCGGCATTGGACACAATAGGGGCGTCAAGAGTCGTTTTCGGTCATACGCCAACGATCACACGCCAGGTACAGCAACGCATGAAGGGTCGCATCGTTGAGATTGACACCGGCATGCTGAGTACTCACTATGACGGCAGCGGCAACGCGCTCGTAATTGAAGGCGGCAAGCTTGCCGTTATTAATCAGCACGGCAAGGCGGACTTGGAGCCGATTGACCATCCCGTAAGAGTGGGCCATGAGTCGATGGCGATCGACGACAATGAATTGGCGAGTATTCTTACGAATGGAAGTATTGTTGAGCTAGATGGCGATGCTGCGGCATGGAGGTTAGTTCAGGTCACCGCGGGCGATACGAGCGTTTCTGCGTATTTCAGGGAGCTGCCGAAAGAAGATCATTTCATGCCCGAGCTCGCGGCGTACAAGCTTGATCGAATGTTGGTGCTTGGCATGGTGCCTGTCACGGTCCGCCGTGCAATTAACGAACAACAAGGCACGTTGCAATTCGTGCCACCAGAAACCATGACCGAGCGCGAACGCGTGGCTGACGGGGTTCGGCGGAGTGCGCCCTGTCCGCTCGGAAAACAGGTGCAGGCCATGTATGTTTTTGACGCACTCATCGGTAACCCGGCGAGAACGCCCTCATCAATGCTCTACAGCCCAGAGGACTGGTTGCTGATGCTGGTCGACCACGAGAATTCATTCGGTGTTGAAACTGATCGTCCCGCCTATCTAAAAGAAATTGAGCTCGCGATTGGCGACCAATGGCGCACGGTCCTGCTTGAACTGGACGATGAAGTACTACGTGCGAATCTTGGCGACGTGCTGGACGAACAACGTATGGCGGCGCTGTCAAAACGGCGAGACGCCATGATCATGGACGCAAGCCGCTGAACAGCACTCTTGCAGGCTACCAGGCAACGCCGTAGGCCTCACTGTAGTCGCCCCGTCCGTCCGGGCGTCTTTTTGTATTTGTGGTGTCCAAAGCGCCAATATTGTCGGGGAAAAGAGACAAAACGTTGCCGATCTTCATCAGACGCCGGTAATGCGATCGGCGTCACATATTTGCCCGACGTGACGGCTACTATCAAGTAACGGTCCCGGAACGGCGAGTATTATGAAAAGACGCACTACAATTCTAACGCTATTGCTGATAGCTGCGTCTCTGGGCGCGTGCTATGAAAGCTCTTACGATAAAGCTATTGCGAGTCTTGGCACACCGCCACCGCCACCGCCTCCGCCGCCGCCGCCAACGGGCAGCTTCGGCCCTAACTTTTCGGAAATTCAAGCAAGTGTTTTCACGCCGACTTGCGCGACGTCAGGATGCCACGCGGGAGCGAATCCTCAGGCGAACCTGAACCTCGACGCGATCAACAGCTATGCGATGCTGGTCGGTGTCGCGAGCACGCAGGATGCTGGCACACAACGCGTTAACCCAATGAACCCCGGTATCAGCTATCTCATTCAAAAACTCGAAGGTCCCGGCGTGTCCGGCGGACAAATGCCGCCGAGTGGCGCTATCCCGCAGGCCGACATCGACACGATACGACAATGGATCACTGCCGGCGCCGTTGACGATCGGATCCCGTCGAGCGCACCGATCCGAGTGTCATCACTTTCGGTCACTCCCGGCAGTACGTTAACCGTTGCGCCAGCCACGATTACCGCAGGATTTGATCGAGAACTGGATGCCTCAACCGTAAACTTGAATACGTTTATTCTCGAAGCTAGCAACAACGACGACATATTCGACAACGGTAATGATGTTGTCGTCGCGGCGGCTTCGATTACGGTACCGACCGCAAATACCCAGAGCGCGGTATTTGATCTGACCGGTGTCGCACTTGCCAACGATACCTACAGGGTTCGCCTGTTGGGATCAGGCGCGTCAATTATTATGGATCTGGATGCGAACGCACTGGATGGGGAATTTTCCGGAGCGTTTCCATCCGGTAACAATGCGGCCGGCGGTGACTTTGCAGCCCAGTTCATGATCGCAACGGTCGTTGCGATTGGGCCGACGCTGAATGAAATTCAGGCAGCTGTGTTTACACCGACGTGCGCGACTTCGTTGTGCCATAGCAACGGTAATCAGGAAGCCGGGCTGGGGCTTGGCGATGCTGCTACCAGTTTCGCAGATTTGGTTGGGGAATTCAGCAGTCAGAACGGTCAAGCGGCGGTCATGCTGGTTGCTCCGTTCGATCCGGATGCCAGCTACCTGATTCGCAAGCTGGAAAACACCGCGGGCATTACCGGCGGCAGGATGCCGCCCGGTGGGGCGTTGCTACAATCGGATATCGACCAGATTCGCCAGTGGATATTGGATGGCGCATTGCCCTGATGCGAAACGCAGGGCTTACCGTGACTTAATCCTCGCCAAAAACTGAAGGGCCCCTTTATGGGGCCCTTTTTCGTTTTGCGTGTCTGGACTGAATCGGAGGGAGGTCAAGTTCGGATTGGCGTTGCGGTTCATAGAGGCTACTATCGCACTCGATATATTCGCACTCATCAGAGGTTCAAATTGAAAAATACGATTCGCCGGGAATTATTCGGACCGGGCCCCACCAATGTTCCCGACAGTATCCTTGAGGCGCTGTCCAGCCCGACGATCGGACATCTTGATCCCGTTTTTCTCGGCATCATGGATGAAGTTGGTGAGCGGCTGAAATACTGTTTTCAGACAAAAAATGCGCTGACGTTCGTGCTTTCCGCTCCGGGCTCTATCGGCATGGAGGCAAGTTTCGTCAATGTCGTTGAGCCTGGCGATAAAGTCGTTGTCTGCATAAATGGCGTCTTTGGCGGACGAATGAAAGACATCTGTGAGCGTATTGGCGCCGAAGTCGTCGCCCTGGAATTCGAATGGGGTACACCCGTTGATCCTGCAGCGGTGGAAGAGGCACTGAGCAACAATGAAGATGCTTCCGTTGTCGCGTTTGTGCATGCAGAGACCAGTACCGGTGTGCGTTCCGATGCAGCGGCCATTGCCGCGATCGCCAAACAACACGGCTGTCTGACGATTGCTGATTGCGTGACGTCGCTCGGGGGTGTTGAGCTTCAGGTCGACGATTGGGGCCTCGACGTCGCGTACTCGGGCAGTCAAAAATGTCTGTCTTGCGTGCCCGGTCTGTCACCCATCACTTTTTCGTCGGCAGCCGTCGACAAGATCAAGAATCGCGCGTCCAAAGTGCCGAGCTGGTTCTGCGATATCAGTTTGCTCATGAGTTATTACGAGAGCGGTGAAAAAACCCGGGCCTATCACCACACAGCCCCGGTCAATTCACTGTATGCAATCAATGAAGCGCTGCGCCTGGTGGTGGAGGAGACGCTACCAACTCGATGGGCGCGTCATGCGGCGGCGGCTCAGACTTTGTATGGGTTACTGGAAGCGGCCGGACTGCAGATGATCGTTGATCCCGATTATCGTCTCGCACCGCTCACCCTGGTTCGTGTGCCGGATGGGGTGGACGACGCGGCGATACGTGCGAGCTTGTTAAACAACCGCAACATCGAACTGGGTGGCGGGCTCGGCAAGTTTGCGGGCAAGGCCTGGCGCATTGGATTGATGGGCGAGAACGCGACAGAGGAAAGAGCAACATTCATTGCCGATGCCATCATCGGAGCGTTGGGTTAACGCAGCCCCCGGCTTAGTGCCAGGCTTTTTGGCTAGTCTCAACCCGATACAAAATGTAGTCGCGCAGTTGCTGCGCCGTGGCGTAATCGATATACGGCACACGTACGCTGCCCGAGGCCATCTGCATTCTCAAGCTGGCGAGATTCTTGCGGCGCTGATAGCGGGATTGAGTAATAGTCACACGCTGCACTTTGCGAAACAGCAAGCTTACGGTACGAAAACCGAATAATCCCGAACGTCGTACCAACTCATCGTCGTCATGCATATAGCCTGCGCGGCGCCAGTTCCGCCAGGAAAGAAAGGCGACCAGCGGCAGCCAAAGCACGGCCGCGAAACCTGCACTTCCAAATACTGAAAGGAAAAACGCCATCAGGAGGATGGCCGGCAGCAGTCCTATAAACAAAATCCTTGAGCGCATGTAGTACGGCGAAACTGGCATGAAGCTCTTGCTTCCGGGGTTCTGCGTCAAGCGGCCGGCCTCCGGCGCGAGCAACAAAGGTCTTAGCCGGTCAGCCAGCTCCGCAGTGACGACCGGGATAGAAAACACTTTCTTACTGCTTTTCTTACGACCGCTGATCGCCTGCCTGGCCGTCATCGTGAAGCAACTCAACCATTTCTGCACGATGCCTTGTTGTAAACGCAAGGTCTGAATTTTTTGCAGGTCCATCGAATGCTCGTGCGTCGTTAGCAAGCCGCCGCGCGAACGCAAGGTTTGGCCATCGAGAGACAATTCGAAATTGTGATAGCGCAAGAATGCAGCTGCAATAGAGATTATTGCGAACAACAAGAAAATAGCAATGATGATACCGATTACGATAAATACGCCGGTCGATACACCTATTTGTACTGCTTCGAACGCGAAGGTTTTCAGCGCTTGATCGACGACGTCTGAAATTTGATCACCGATTTTCTCCATCAGTGGTCCGATCAATGCGAATACGATCAGGGCCCGGCGATCAGCAAGACCGATGCGAATCATGTCGCGCCAATCCAGTTTGAGCAGCGTTACTTCGGACGATGTTTCTTCCTCATCGCCATCGCGTTGGACTTGCTTGCGGCCACCGATATTTTCCCGCAGGGCGTCAGAAAATGCGCGGGTAACCGCCGGCAGGTCACCTTCGCTGCCGGACGAACCAGCCGTGTCGAAAGTGACCGTCACGAGTCCGAGTACCCGATAGACTGGATTCTGTTGAGTATTGATACCCTGTATACGACTGAACTTGATGTCCAGCTGCTTTTTCTTGAATACCCCAGAGCGAATCAAAACGGAATCGTCTCGAATCTGGTAGCGAAAGAATAGCCAGCTCAGTACGGCCCCGGTAATGATGATTACAACGATGGCAAAACCGCCGATGCTTAGTTTTGTGACCAGGTCTTCTTTGCCGACGCTGATGTATACGAACAGCGGGGCGATTGATTGCCACGCGTTCTTGATGATCAAGCGGATGATCCTGCCCAGGAAGAACAGGATCGCGAATGGAGATGTGCGCTGCCAGACTGCGTGCTCAGGCATGCTCAATACTGGCTCCGGCTTTGTCGAGGATAAATGCTCGCAGTTGTTCGGCGACGTCCTCGCTTAGGCCATCGATCTTCAAGTCACCGCTGGACCCCCCCGCTGTAAATAATTGCAGTGTGGCAAGTTCGTATTTTCGATCAAAGGGTGTATTGCTGGTCTCCACATGTTGTACGCGATTGAACGGGATTGCCGTCATTGACCGCCAGACCACTCCCTTGCGAAACAGAATGTCATTGTCGCGCAACACATAAGCGCGTTTCGGAACAGATATGCCGGGCCAGATCGACAGAGCTCCTGCGCCAAGCAACCAGATACCCCAGAAAATCGCAGCAGGAAGTAGCGGTATATAGGTAAGCGTCGTCAGGAGAACCAACGGAATTGCGGTAATAACGATCGCGATCAGGTTTTGCAGCCGGCGTACTGTTTTATAAGACGGGTCCAATACCTGCCAGTCAACGTTATCTGTGCCCGGCAGCTCCGCTAACGAGATTTCTGGATTCTGGAACATAATTGCCCCCTGGCGACGTGGATGCGCATTATAGGGCTTTATGAATATAAGAATCCCACTTCTGCTTAATGCTTGCACAGAATTCGGACAGTATTAGTCATTAACATGAAGAGGAGAAATGATACGGTCAGTTACGTTGCAACGGGAGATGACAGTGCCACAGCCCTTTCGAGGCGTAAGATTGTTTATATTTCTACTTGCCCCGGTCCTCATCGCCTCGGCCCCGCTAACTGCGGTCGCAGCGGAGAGCGATGACAAGCCGAATATCGTGCTGGTCCTCATGGACAACTTCGGCTGGGGAGAGATCGGTGTATACGGCGGTGGCGTCATGCGCGGGGCCCCGACTCCCAGGATAGACAGCATCGCCGCGGAGGGATTTCAGCTAACGAATTTCAATGTTGAAGCGGAATGTACGCCGTCGCGTTCGGCTTTGATGACAGGTCGTTACGGAATACGAACCCGGCAGCGGCCGGACGGACCTCCTCGTGGCGTGTGGTACGGGATCACCCAATGGGAAATCACCTTGGCCGAGATGTTGTCGGACGCCGGCTACGTCAATGGCATCTTTGGGAAATGGCACCTGGGCGACACAGAGGGCCGGCTCCCCACAGACCAGGGATTCGATGAGTGGATCGGCATCCCAAGATCGTCAGATCGTGCCTTCTGGCCGGACAGTAATAGTTACACGCCTGATAGCCATCCCGATGCAGTGTTCACACACGTCATGTCGGCCAAGCGTGGCGAAACCCCGAAGAAGCTGGAGGTATACGGCCGCGAGAAACGCAAGACGATGGATCGGGAGATCACCGACCAGTCTATCGACTTCATCAAACGTAAGGCCGACAGCAAGCAGCCGTTTTTCGTCTTTCTTTCCTATACGCAAACGCACGAACCGGTCGACCCACATCCGGATTACTACGGCAAAACCGGGAATGGAAGTTTTGCCGATGTCCTGGCGCAGACAGACGACTATGTCGGTGAAGTCCTGGATACGGTCGACGAGTTGGGACTAAAAGAAAACACGATCTTTATCTTCACTTCCGACAACGGTCGTGAAGGCGTGCCACGGTCGTTCGGATTTACCGGCCCTTGGCGAGGTGGCATGTTTTCCCCCTACGAAGGGTCTCTGCGAGTGCCGTTCCTGATCCGTTGGCCGGGGAAAATACCGGCGAAACAGGTTTCGAACGAAGTCGTCCACCAGATAGATCTGTTTCCGACAGTGGCCAGCATCATTGGCGCCGATCTTCCGACTGACCGAGTGTACGACGGTGTTGACCAGACTGATTTCCTGATGGGCAAAACAGAGAAGTCCGCTCGAGAGTCCGTGGTCATCTACATCGGCAACGTGCTTTTCGGCGTGAAGTGGCGCAATTGGAAATTGTTGCTCAGGGAAATGGATAAAGAGAGTTATGCGATCAGGGAGATGGCTTACCCTTCAGTCTACAACCTGCTTGTCGATCCAAAAGAAGAAGTGCCCGAACTCAATTATCTCAATGACACCTGGGTCGATTTTCCCTTGTACCAGGTTTTGGAAGATCACGAAGAATCGATTCAAGAAGATCCAGGGGCGCCGGATCCGTAGCTATTGGGGAACCGGTTATGGTTTATGGTGAATAAACAGACGACTAGGCTATAGCTCAGTGCTTCGCCCGCGGCGGCAAGCCCGTGTGCTGTGACAGTGCTTTGCCTTTTCGAATCCGTTTCTCGTGTGCCTGCGAGCGGTTTTTCCTGCGCGCAGAACCGCGCACGTCTTTGTCGCTGGGCTGATTGACTGGCACGAGTTGTTCCTCACCCGGACCAATCAGTCGGCCCAGATTCATTTCTCGTAGAGTCTCTCGAATCATCGGCCAATTGCTCGGATCATGGTAGCGAAGCAGTGCTTTGTGCAGGCGCCGCTTCTCAGGGCTCTTGACGGTCTCGACGTTGTCGCTCTTGTAAGTCACTTTACGTAGCGGATTCTTGCGCGAGTGATACATGGCTGTCGCGGTCGCCATCGGTGATGGGTAAAAGGCCTGCACCTGGTCCGCGCGGAAGTTGTTCTTCTTCAGCCATAACGCCAGGTTCACCATATCCTCGTCAGTGGTACCGGGGTGAGCAGCGATGAAGTACGGGATCAGGTACTGCTCTTTGTCGGCTTCCTTCGAGAACTGCTCGAACATTTCCTTGAATTTGTCATAGGCGCCAATACCGGGCTTCATCATCTTGTCGAGCGGTCCGCTTTCGGTATGCTCGGGTGCGATCTTCAGGTAGCCGCCAACATGATGCGTAACCAATTCCTTGACGTATTCCGGATCTTCGACAGCGAGGTCGTAGCGAAGACCCGACGCGATAAGTACTTTCTTCACGCCGGGCAGTTCGCGGACCTTGCGGTAGAGAGCGGTTAGCGACGAGTGATCGGTGTTCAGGTTGCTGCATATACCCGGGTAGACGCAGCTCGGCAGCCTGCAGGCCGCCTCGATCTCGCGGCTCTTGCAAGCCAGTCGGTACATGTTCGCCGTCGGACCACCCAGATCGGAAATCACTCCCGTAAAGCCGGGCACGGTGTCGCGGATCTTTTCGACTTCTTCGAGAATGGATTCTTCGGATCGGTTCTGGATGATGCGACCTTCATGTTCGGTTATCGAACAGAAAGTGCAGCCGCCAAAACAGCCGCGCATGATATTGACCGAGAAACGAATCATCTCGTAGGCAGGAATGTTCGCATCGCCATAGGACGTGTGCGGGACGCGTGTGAATGGCATGCCGAAAACGTAGTCCATCTCGTCTGTTGTTAAGGGCAGGGCCGGTGGGTTGATCCAGAGGTCTCGCTTCCCGTGTGCCTGCACCAGAGCCCGTGCATTGCCTGGGTTCGTCTCGAGATGCAGCACCCGGTTTGCATGCGCATACAGGACGGCGTCGTTTTGAACTTTTTCGAATGACGGCAGCCGAATGACCGTTTTGTCGCGATTGCGTTTCGCATCAGGAACAAATCGCAGGACATTCTCGCTCTCGACAACTTCGGCCTGCTTGGTGGCGCAGGCCTCTTGATCCTGCGTGTTGACGTAAGGGCTGACGATCTGGTCGATACGACCGGGACGATCGATTCGAGTTGAGTCGATTTCCCAAAATCCTTCCGGCGTGTCCTTGCGCAGCAATGCAGTTCCACGGATGTTGTTTATCGTTTCGACGCGTTCACCGCGAGCTATGCGGTGCGATAATTCTACGATCGCACGTTCAGCATTACCGAAGAGCAAGATGTCCGCGCTGGCATCAAGAAGAATTGAGCGCCGTACACTTCCCTGCCAATAGTCGAAATGGGCAATTCTGCGAAGCGATGCCTCAATGCCGCCGAGAATAACCGGCACATCGTTAAAGGCTTCCTTGCATCGCTGCGAATAAACCAGTGAACAACGATCAGGGCGTTTACCGCCAGCACCATGCGGCGTATAAGCGTCGTCATTTCTGACTTTCTTATCCGCCGTGTAGCGATTGATCATCGAGTCCATGTTGCCCGCGGCAACGCCGAAGTACAGGTTCGGTTTTCCCAGCACTTCAAAGGCGTCCTTCGACTGCCAGTCCGGCTGCGCGATGATGCCGACGCGAAATCCATTCGCTTCGAGCAGGCGACCAATGATCGCCATGCCAAATGAAGGATGATCAACATACGCATCGCCAGTGACGATGATGATGTCGCAGGAATCCCAACCCAGGACGTCCATTTCCGCACGCGACATCGGCAACTGCGGCGCGATGCCAAAGCATTCAGCCCAGTACTTGTTGTAGTCGTGCAATGCGGTGGCAGGTTTAGACATCTATATGAGCTCCGGCGTTGACCAGTCATCGGGCAGCTCGCCCTCGTCAAATATGATCTCGCGATGAGCGCTCCAGGTAATCGTTATTGCCTCCGGCGTGCCAATACCCGCACCCCGTGGATCGCCACTCGGACCGAACCAGTGGTTCTGCGGCGCGCCGGTGGTGCGAGCGCGCATTCCGCAATACGTCGTGCCATTGACTGTTGATCGCAGAACCCGATTTTGAAACTGAACGTTTGCCGAAACGACAGCGGCGGTCAGGTGATTCGACATTTTCTCGAACAACGACAAAACGGTGTCGATGTCGTCGTCTCCATAACTGACGACGATCTGAAAGGGGCCAAATAGCTCGGTCGTCAACAGCTTGAAGTGCCCGTCGGACAGTTGTGACAGCGGTGCCCGAATCGCGGTTGGCTCATAAGCGCCGAACGAATCGGGAATGCTGTGTCCGGTGAGCTCCGCGCCACCAAACAAGAGTTCCGTTCCGGCGATTTCAAGAACCGAGTCAATGTGTGCACGAATCTGATCGTTCGTCCACGACAAGACGGGTCCGATAGACAGGTCTCCGATCGTGCGCCGGCTGGCTAAGGTCTTGAGCTTCGGCAACAGCTTGTCGACCCAATTGTCATGAACAAACAGCACGCTCTGCGCCGAGCATTTTTGGCCCGACGCGTTGTAGGCGTCCTCGTCAGATTGCCAGGCAACGAAGTCGAGCCATTTTTCGTCGTAATCGGGACCAATTATCTTCCAGTCAAAGCCGGCGTCCTCGAGTCGGACTTTTCCGTTCATGGTATTGCTGACGCGTTCAGCGACTGAGCTTGATCCGGTGAATTGCACCATTCGGATTTGTTCCGCCGAGGAACTGATGAGCTCGCCCATTGTTTCGCCGCGACAATGGATCAGGTCGATGTCATTGGGTGATAGCCCGCAATGAATCAGCAGTCGCAAGAATTGTTCAAACACGACGCTGACCTTGGAGTCGACTTTTACCAGCGGTCGGTTGCCCATGAACAGTGCGCCCATCGCTTGCAGCGCGGGGATTTCCAATGGGAAGTTAAACGGCGCGACAACAACGACGGGGCCGAAAGGCCAACGATAGCCGCGGGACTCTTGCCCGGCATGATCGCCAGGGTTTGAAAAGCCGCGCCCAAGAAAGCGGACGCCGTCGCCCGCGAAATTCTCCAGAAATACGCGCGTGACGACCACTTCATTCAGGCACTGCTGCCAGCTCTTTGGCATCACCCGTTGCGTGAGCTTTGTGAAATATTCTTCAACATCGGGGGTTGCGAGCAACGCCGCCGATTTCGCGCAGACGCGGCCAAGATGTACATAGCGATCTGTGCTTTTGAGAGGATTGTGCAAACCGGATTTTGGGCAGGCGTTCAGTCCGTTACGAAACTCACCCACATCATCTGTGTTGGGGACACTTAGGAAATGCGAGCCGTCAATGGGATCGACAATATCGTTCCTTACATCGCTACTCGACTCCCATCGTCCAGCAACGAGATTCTGGACGACGCCGGGGCTCGTGGAGTTCATCCCGTCAAAGGGATCGACGGTGGCAAACAGCTTCCAGTTAGCAGACATTATTCTTACCTCAAATTTTTAGCATGGAACGCATCCAGCTTGTAGACAGACCAGAATCGTCAATATTGCGTCGCGATCCTGATCTTGCAGAGCGGACTATACGGAAATCTGGACGTTCTGATATTGTTGTTCGTCGAGATTGGCGGCCAGGAAGGACAATCCGACGGTCAAACGAAGCGGCAACAGGAGGAGGACCGAGACGGTGTGAGTCTTTGGCGTTGTCGTAACAAGGCTCCGAGGCAGTTGGCACGTCAATCTGACGGCGAAATCCCCAAGATTCGTCCGGCGCACACCGGGCTTTAAGAGAATACCAGCAATTGGGGCCAGATTTGATGATTGCCTGTATTAAGGCAATCAGACTCAATACAATCCGGATGGGTACGCCGTTATTCGCCATTGGATTCGGCGCGTATCTCACAACGATAGAGAGTTCGTCATAAGAAAGAGAACACAAATTAACAGACGCGACTTCCTGAATGGCGTCGCACTGAGTTTGGCGGCGGGAACAACGCTGTCGCCGATGGAGATCCTTGCTCGAACCGCGGGGAGTTCATCGTCATACTATCCACCCGGCCTGACCGGAATGCGTGGTAGTCAGGACGGGTCGTTCGAGATCGCACACGCGGTAGCCAGAGCTGGCCACAAATTTGCACGTCCGAAAGAGCGAACAGAAGATATCTACGACCTGATTGTCGTTGGTGGTGGAATCTCCGGGCTAAGTGCTGCGAAGTTCTTTCGTGACCGCCGCGACGGACCCAGCAATATCCTCGTTCTGGATAACCACGACGATTTCGGTGGCCACGCGCGCCGCAATGAATTTAATGTCGATGGCAAAACACTGCTCGGTTATGGTGGCAGTCAGTCGATCGAAGGCCCGGCGGCCTACTCAAAGACAGCTGCACGATTATTGAAGGACCTATCGATCGACACGGATCGATTCTACGACTACTTCGACCGAGAGTTTTTCAAAAGTCGGGGCCTAAGAAGCGGCATCTACTTCGATCGCAAAACCTACGGTGTTGATCGTGTTCAGGTAAACCCAATACCCGGGTTTCTCGGAGAAGAACTCGGTGAGGACGAACTGGTATCGGCAGTTCGAACGATTCCAATAGATAAGCATGATCAGGATGCGCTCCTTCGCCTCATCGCTGGTGGGGTCGATCTTCTGGATGGCATGTCACGGGATAAAAAAATCGAACGGCTTCGCAACATAAGCTATCTCGAATTTCTGGAGGCGTACGCCGGGATACCCAAGTCCGTTACCGGAATTCTCCAGGATACTTTCCTTGTGATGATCGGCGTTGGCTGGGAAGCTGAGTCAGCCCTGGAAGCGGCTTACTATTATTTTCCGGGCACCTGGGAGCTGGGCGTTCAGGAAGACGAGGGGGAAGAGGAGCCTTACATATTTCATTTTCCGGACGGCAACGCGAGTATCGCGAGAGCCTTGGTTCGCGATCTTGTTCCTCAAGCGATTCCGGGAAATACCATGGAAGACATCGTGACTGCCCGCGTAGACTATTCTCTGTTAGACACGCCGGAATCCGATATTCGAATTCGCCTGAACAGTACGGTCGTCAATGCGGTTAATACGCCAGATGATAAGTACGTTGACGTAAGCTACGTCAAGAATGGCGTGGTCCACCGAGCGCGGGCCAATCACGCGGTCATGGCTTGCTACAACGCGATCATTCCTCACATTTGCCCGGACGTACCCACTGTTCAAGCTGAAGCAATACGATACGCCCCGAAGGTTCCGCTGGTTATTGGCAGCTTTGCGATTCGCAATTGGCGCGCGTTCGCTGATGCCGGATTGAACTCGATCTACACACCGGGTGACGTCTATTTCAAGCGACTATTCCTGGACTTCCCGGTCAGCATGGGCAACTACCACTATTCAAAAGGGCCGGATGAGCCGATCGTGATTTCTGCCTGGTATGCACCGACGACCCGAGGCTTGCCTGCAAAGGATCAGTATCGCGCCGGGCAGGCCAAACTCATGCAGATGAGTTACGACGATTTTGAGACAGATATCTTCTCGCACCTTGACGGCATGCTAGGCTCACATGGATTCGATGCCGAACGCGAGATTGCGGGGATTACGGTCAACCGTTGGCCACACGGCTACGCCTACGAATTTGAAGGCATTGGAATTCCGGCCGAGTACGACCGTTACAATGGTCCGCACATCGCCGGTCGTGCGCAGCTCGGCAGAATCTCGATAGCAAATTCGGATTCGGAGGCTTACTCGTACGTCAACGGAGCCATCGACGCCGCCGACAGAGCCGTTAACGAGCAGCTGAGTACCTGAGAGGAAAGCTGTAAAAAGAGCACGGCCCATTTGCCGGGAAGCTCTATCATTAAGAAAGAACATTAGGATGAACCTATGAAACTTCGTTACAAAATCCTCGGTGGTACCGCGATAGCGTTGACCGTCGCAATATCCGCGCTGGGGCTGGTCCTTAGTCACAACACGGCCTGTGGTCCTGCCCCTGAAGTAGCAGAGGGTGTCGAGACGATGAAAGCCGTCGTCTACCGCTGTTACGGTTCACCCGAGGTACTCGAATACACCGACGTGGCCAAACCGACACCGGCGGACGATGAGGTGTTGGTGAAAGTCGTGGCCGCATCGGTTAATCCACTCGACTGGCATTACATGAGAGGCGAGCCCTATTTCATGCGCTTGATGGGCGTCGGCGTTGGTGCGCCTGCCGATTCTCGAATGGGAGTGGATTTCGCCGGCGTGGTCGAATCAATCGGCGCAAACGTTACGGACTTCAAACCCGGCGATGAAGTATTCGGTGGCCGAAGCGGTGCCTTCGCGGAGTACGTCATTGTTCCGGAGAGTCGAGCTATAGCGATGAAGCCGGCGAACATGTCGTTCAAGCAAGCAGCGTCCGTGGGTATCGCCGGTGTCACGGCCATTCAGGCGCTGCGCGATCACGGCAATTTGCAGCCCGGGCAAAAGGTCCTGATCAACGGCGCGTCTGGTGGAGTAGGAACATTTGCCGTGCAAGTCGCGAAAACGATGGGTGCGGAAGTTACCGGCGTGTGCAGTGCGCGAAATGCGGAGATGGTTCTGGCGATCGGTGCCGATCACGTTATTGATTACAAGAAAGAGAGCTACCTCGATGGCGACGAGCAATACGACCTGATTATCGATATGGTCGGTAATCATTCCTTGCTGTCGAACAGGGATGTACTAACACCCGATGGTTCATTCGTAATCGTTGGCGGGAAAGCCGGCAAGTGGCTCGGTCCGCTGAAGAGACCGATCATGGCGGTGCTGATGTCACCTTTCGTCGATCAAGAGTTCGGGGTGATGCTGGCGACGCTGAGCCAATCAGATCTGAACGAATTGGGCGAACTTATGCGCACTGAAAAAGTGACGCCGGTTCTTGATACTGAGCATAGTTTCGGCTTGACCGAGGTTCCCGAAGCAATTAGCTATTCGGAAGATGGCCATGCACGGGGCAAGATAATCATCGAATTGTAAGTCGCCTGGACTAAAGGCCGCGACCTTTAGCGCTGCCGACCAGTTTGTTGGCATTCATGTCGTAAATTGCGCAGACAACTTCACGATCGCTTTGCTCCCAACTTTGCTGCGTCGGATACATCGTCGATATTTCCAGCGTTGAGGACTCATAGTCCTTACCTACAAAGGGTTCGAATTGCTGCTGGCAGGAATCATAGGCGTGTTGCGCCATCACTTCTTCGTCTGGGTAGCTGTCAAAAGCAACATCGAATACAGCGAATGTTTCGTTGTCGTGTGGATCGGTGCAGGGTACGCCAGGGACACTGCTTACCTCGTCGCTGAAAGAGTCGGTGTCGTTGAAACAGTCGCCGACCCTGACGCTGAACGCATCGACCGCGCCACCGCCTATGATCGAACCCGAGTCGTCGCGATCGACGCTTGTCGCAGCGCCGTAGATTGCGAATCCCAGTGCGGC